>NZ_CP085344.1:1351883-1675325 GCF_020618415.1 Cupriavidus sp. MP-37
GCGGGATTATAAACGAACTGCAAGCGACATGCCCCATTAGGAAAGATACTGACTCAAGTTCTTCGAGGTGGCGTAATCGTCGCGCGCGTGCGCGCGATGCGGCAACCCGGGTGCGTCGGCGCGCTGGCCGTGATTTTGCATCGGGCCCGCCTGGGGCTGCGCGATCCGCCGGATCGGCCTATCCTTGAGGTTCGGCTCCGACCGATGCGTCCCGGACAGCACAGGCGCGCATTGCGGAGACCGGCGCGCACGACATGCACAGCGCGGCCTTGGGGAATACGCAGTGAAGCAGTGCCCATTTGCGACCACACAAGGAAACGACATGCCGGTTGTCCCGAACCCGTCCAATCCGCCCTCACATCACAAAGCCCCGCAGACATCCTTCCCGCCCCTGAACCACCATAACGGCCATGCCGTGGCGCCGCCCGCGCTGGTGGCGCTGGCCAATGGCCGCGCGCAGCGCCCGCCGCAGCCGGAATTCATGCAGCAGTACCGCGAAGACAGCGGCGCGCTGCGCGAGCAGGTGCTGTCCGGCCTGCGCGCCGCGCAGGCGGCCATCAGTCCCAAGTTCTTCTACGATGTGCTGGGCTCGCGCCTGTTCGAAGCCATCACCGACCTGCCCGAGTACTACCCGACCCGCACCGAGGCCGCGATCTTTGCCGGCGCGGCGCCCGCCATCGCGGCGCGCGCGGGCAGCGGCTGCGTGCTGGTGGACCTGGGCGCGGGCAACTGCGAGAAGGCGGCGCGGCTGTTCGGCAGCCTGCGCCCGGCGCAGTACGTGGCGGTGGATATCTCGGTCGAGTTCCTGCGCGCGACGCTGTCGTCGCTGCAGCAGCAGCACCCTGACATTCCGATGCTGGGACTGGGCGCCGACCTGTGCGCGCCGTTCGACCTGCCGGCCAAGGTCAGGCGCGGCAGGCGACTGTTCTTCTATCCGGGCTCGAGCATCGGCAATTTCGCCCCGGTGGAGGCGCAGGCGCTGCTGCAGCGCCTGCGCGGCGCGGCCGGGCGCGGCGACGGCGTGCTGATCGGCGTGGACCTGCACAAGGACGAAGCCACGCTGGTATCGGCCTATGACGATGCGCTGGGCGTGACCGCGGCCTTCAACCGCAACGTGCTGCGCAACGTGAACCGCATCGTCGGCACCGATTTCGCGCTGGACGACTGGCGCCACCAGGCCAGCTTCGACCGCGCGGCCTCGCGCATCCAGATGCACCTGCAGGCGTGCCGCGACGTGCGCGTGCAATGGGACGGCGGCGCGCGCGAATTCGCCGCCGGCGAGCGCATCCATACCGAGGATTCATACAAGTACCGCCCGGAGGACTTCGCGCTGCTGCTCGAAGCTGCCGGCTTTGACGACCCGGTGTACTGGTCCGACCCGCGCGGCTGGTTCGCGGTGTTCCACGCGCGCGGCTGACCGGCGCGCCGGGCGGGTAGTGTCATAATGGCCGCAGTCCGGCCGGGCGTGCCACGCCCGGGCCGCGGCCGGCCCGCGGCGGTCCGGATCCCGGCCTGTCCACCCTCCATTCCCTGCGCGGATTTCCCCGATGAGCGGCTTTCCCATGCTTCCCGATCTCTACTTCACCGGCGGCAAGGCGACGTGGTCGGACCCGCGCCGGCTGCCGCGCGAAGGGCTGGCGCAGGCACTGGTCGACGCGCGCAGCCGCACGCTGGCATGGCTGGCGCCGTTCGGGCAGACCCGCCGCGCCTGGGATGTGCCGCGCCAGTACGACGCCGATCCGCCGCTGTGGACGCTCGGCCACGTGGCCTGGCATGCGGAGTGGTGGTGCCTGCGCGGCGTGCGCCAGGTCGATCGCGGGGGCGTGCCGGTGCCGGTGGCGTCGGAGCCGTCATTGCTGGATGGCGCCGATGAATGGTTCGACCCCGACCGGATCGGGCCCGACGAGCGCTGGGAGATCGCGCTGCCCGACGTCGCGGTGATCAAGCGCTATGCCGCCGAGGTGCTCGACGGCGTGCTGCGCCGGATCGCGCTGCTGCCCGACGACACCGACCTGACCCTGTACCCGTTCCGCCGCGCGCTGCTGCACGAAGACGCGCAGGGCGAAGGCGTGGCCGCGCTGCTGCAGGCGCTGGGCATGGCCCCCGCGGAGGCCGCCGGCGCGGCGCCGGCGGCGGCCGCCGGACATGGCGGCACGCTGCATTTCCCGGGCGGGCGCTTCACGCTGGGCTGGAGCGATGCCGACGGCTTTGCCTGGCCCGACGAACTGCCGCCGCAGCCGACCTACGTGCCCGCGTTTGAAATCGACATGGCGCTGGTCAGCAACGCGCAGTTCCTGGAGTTTGTCGAGGACGGCGGCTACGAGCATCCGGCCTGGTGGTCGTCGGCGGGACGGCAATGGCTGATGACGCAGGAACGCTCCGCGCCGCGCTACTGGTCGCGCCATCCGGAATCGCGCGCGTGGATGCTGGAACGCTTTGGCACGCAGCGCACGCTCAATCCCGACGAGGCGGTGCGCCATGTCACGCTGTACGAAGCGCAGGCGTGGTGCGTCTGGGCCGGACGGCGCCTGCCGGCGGAAGCGGAGTGGGAGCTGGCCGCGACCCAGAACCGCGGCCTGCAATGGGGCGCGCTGCGCGAGTGGACGGCGACGCCGTACGAGCCATATGCCGGCTTTGTCGCCGCGCCGTCGGACGGCGCGATGGTGGGGCGCTTCGGCACGCACCAGGCGGTGCGCGGTGTGTCGTTCGCCAGTCCGGCGCGGCTGCGGCATGTGCGGGCGCGATGGGCGCGGCTGCCCGAGGATGACCTGTCCTTTATCGGCTTCCGTAGCTGCGCGCTGTAAGCACGGCGCGCAACAAAAAAAACAGGGCACCCGCGGGTGCCCTGTCTTCTGTCCGGCAGGTGCGCTCAGCGCACCACCGTCCGATCAACGCTCGTAACGCGAGCGGCTGTTGCGGTTGCCACCGGCATTGCCGCCGCCGTTGCCGCCGAAACCGCCGCCAAAGCCGCGGTTGCCGTCGCGGCTGCCGAAGCTGCGGCCTTCGCCATTGCCGCGGTAGCCTTCGCCATTGCCACGGTAGCCGCCGTTGCCACGGTTGGCGTCGCCGAAGCTGCGGGCGGCGCCGTCGCGGTTGCCGAAGCCGCCGCGGTTATCGTCGCCGAAGGTGCGGCCGCCTTCGCGGTTGCCGAAGCCACGGGCGCCGTCGCTGGCGCCGCGGTAGCCGCCGCCCTGGCCACGGTAGCCGCCTTCACGGTTGCCAAAGCCGCCGCGGTTGTCGTCGCCGAACGGGCGCGCGCCTTCCGCGCGGTTGCCGAAGCCGCGGCTCTCGCCGCCGAACTTGCGCTCGCCGAAGCCGGTGCGGTTTTCGCCGCCGCCGAACTTGCGCTCGCCGAAGCTGCGTTCGCCGCCGCGGTAGCCGCCGTTGCCGCCACCATTGCCACGGAAGTCACCGCGGCCGCCGCCCGGCTTGCCGCCGAAGTTCGAGCGCGGCTTGGGCGCGCGGCGCGGCTCCAGGCCCTCGATCACCGAGGCGTCGACGCGCTGGTTGGTGAAGCGCTCGATCCGGCGCCACTGGAACATGTCGTTGTGGTTGACCAGGTTGATGGCGATGCCCGAGCGGCCCGCGCGGCCGGTACGGCCGATGCGGTGCACGTAGTCCTCGGCCTGCTTGGGCAGGTCGAAGTTGACCACGTGGGTGATATCGGGCACGTCGATGCCGCGCGCGGCCACGTCGGTGGCCACCAGCACGCGCAGGTTGCCACGGCGCAGCGCGGTCAGGGTGCGGTTGCGCGCGCCCTGGGTCATGTCGCCGTGCAGCGCGCCGGCCGAGAAGCCGGTGTCGGACAGGCGCTCGGCCAGCGAATCGGCATCGCGCTTGGTCGCGGTGAAGACGATCGCCTGCTTGAGCGAAGCATCGCGCAGCAGGTGGTCGAGCAGGCGCTCCTTGTGCGACATGTCGTCGGTGAAGTGCAGGCGCTGCTCGATATGGCTCTGGTCGGCGCGGGCCGCGGCGATCTCGATGCGCTGCGGGTCCTTCAGCTGGCGCGACGCCAGCTGGGCGATGCGCGCATCCAGCGTGGCCGAGAACATCAGCGTCTGGCGCGAAGCCGGGGTGGCATTGACGATGGCGTCGATGTCGTCGGCAAAGCCCATGTCGAGCATGCGGTCGGCTTCGTCGAACACCAGCATCTGCAGCGCCGACAGGTCGATGCGGCCGGCATCGATATGGTCGAGCAGGCGGCCCGGCGTCGCCACCAGGATGTCAGGCATCTTGGCCAGCGCGGCCAGCTGCTTGGGATAGGGCATGCCGCCCAGGATGCTGGCGCAGACGATGCGGCGCAGGTTGCGGCCATACTTGGCGGCGGCCTCGGTCACCTGCAGCGCCAGTTCGCGCGTCGGCGTCAGCACCAGCAGCGCCGGCTGGGCCGGCGCCGGACGCGGGCGCTTGCCCTTCATGCGCTTGGCGGGCTCGGTCGGGCGCTGCGGCGCCGGCATTTCGCTGATGCGCTGGATCGCGGGCAGCATGAACGCGGCGGTCTTGCCCGAGCCGGTCTGGCTCGAGACCAGCAGGTCGCGGCCGGCCAGGAAGGCCGGGATGGCCTGGGCCTGCACCGGCGTGGGCGTGTTGTAGTTCAGTTCGGAGAGGGCGCGCAGGATGGCCGCATCGAGGCCAAGCGTGGCGAAACCGCTTTCCACGGCCGGGGCTTCCACTGCCGGGCTGGGGTTGAGCAGGGCGTCGAGCTTGTCGAGCGGGCTCAGGGCAGCGTCGGAAGTGATCGAAGCGTCGGTCGCGGAGGCAATAGCTTGCTCCGCACGAATGTCGTGCTGGGTCATGTCGGAATGGTCAAATAAATGCATGGCACCCCGGAACGCAGAATGGGGTGGGCGCAGTGCAAAGTCTTAAAAAGGCTTCGGCGCCAATCGGTGAGGCCGTTACGACAGACACAGCTGACAGTACGGCGGCAGGCAGGGTGGAGGCAGGTTACCGCGGGGCGGTCCGGCCATGTCCCTGGCAGGCAAACAGCTCAGTTCAGGCTGTTCAACAGGATCGGAGACGAGGCGACGTCAGGTGAGCGGTGCGTTCTGCTGGGCGGCTGGGGCCATATTGTGATGACTAGGCGTCCGGCAGCGAGGAAACAGAGCTTGGGAGGGCAGCGGATTCGCCGGGCAGGAAGCCGGGCGCTTGGCGGATCTCACAGTTGCGAAACTCACGGCGCGGATTATAGCAGAGTGCCAGAATTTTGTTGCACTGCGAAAACGTAACCGGATATGTCAGCGCTGCATCACCTCGGCCGCGGCCCCCGGCGCGCTGGTTGAAAGCCGAAATGCCCCGCCTATACTTGAGGCGCGAGCACACAGGATGCCCGCACGGGGCGGACGAAAACGTTCCCGCTTGACCTCCTCCAGCGGCATTGCGCCGCTGTTCGCGGCAAGCACTGCGGTCATTGACTCCAAACGCCAGGTCTTCCTGCGACTCTCCGGGTGGTCCGGATGGGCGTCCGCGTCATGGGCGGAATCATGGGAAGCCTGCATGGATACAGAATGACCGAACTGCTGACCGCGTGACCCAGGCGGTCCGGGCCCGTCCGCATCCAAAGCCCGCCAGCGATGGCGGGCTTTTCATTTGGGCGGGCCGTTGCGCGGCCGCTTCAGTCCTCGGCATCCTTGCCGGCGGCTTTGCGCGGCAGGCGGCCGAGCGGGGCCTCGCGCGGCATCACATGGCGCTTGCCGGGCAGGCCGCCGGGGTAGTCGACGATGCGTGCCGCGCCCGGGTGCCGCAAGCCATGCCACGCCTGGCCGCCGGCGGTGCGCCCGCCACCGAGGATGGTGGTCATGGCCTGCCGGTCGAGATCCATGCTGTCGGGCAAATCCTTGATGACGATCACTGCCATGGCGGTCTCCGGTCAAGCGGGGCCGCGGCCGTGCGGCCGCGGGACCGCTTCAGTATAGGCAAGGCGGGCCCGCGCGCCGGCGCGGGCCCGCCGCGCGTTGCGCTCAGACTGCGGCAAAGTTGCCGGCCCATTGCGACGGGTTGACGTTGACCCGCACCGGGCCGACGCCGGGGCCGACGAAGCTGTTGTTGAGCGTGTTGACGTTGATGCTTTGCAGTTGGGCGATGTTCTGGTTGACGTTGACGGTCACGTTGGCGAGGGGGCCGACCTCGCCGACGCCGCGGGCGAGCCACGAATTGCCTCCGCGTACGGCACACAGCGAGGCACGGTCCAGTTCTTTGCTCAGGGCCAGGTCGCGGACGATGATGTTTGACATGATGATGCTCCTTTGAATGGGATCGGGGGGCGGGCGCGGCGCTGGCTGCGTTCGGCAGCGCTCGCGCGCGCCCGGCACCTCGGCTATCAGCCGAAGATGTTGTTGGTGGCGTTCTGGTTGGTGTGCACGTCGGACTTGACGTGGTCCAGGAAGGCCGAGCCGTTGCCGTTCAGGTTGGTCACGGACTGCATCTGCGCGATGCTCTGCACGGCGCTGATGCTGTTGTCGACCGACGCCTTGATCGGCATGTAGACGGCGGCGAAGGGCAGGTACGACGTGCCGCCGCGCACGGCGTGCATGCGCTTGCGGTCGAGGGTTGCGGCGGCGGACAGGTCCTGGATGGTCAGCGTGGTCATGATGGTCTCCGGTATCGGTGGTCAGTGCTTGGGTTTCGTCAGCTGGCAACAGGGCTCAGCCGAAGATGTTGTTGGTGGCGTTCTGGTTGGTGCGCACGTCGGACTTGACGTGGTCCAGGAAGGCCGAGCCGTTGCCGTTCAGGTTGGTCACGGACTGCATCTGCGCGATCTCCTGCACGGCAGTGATGCTCTTGTCGAGCGACAGCTTGACCGGGCTGTAGACGGCGGCGAACGGCATGTAGGCGATGCCGCCGCGCACGGCGTGCATGCCCTTGCGGTCCAGGGTTGCGGCGGAGGACAGGTCCTTGATGGTCAGCGTGGTCATGATGGTCTCCAGTAGAGGAAGGGTGTTGCCTTGGGTTTGGGGTTCGAGCATCGGGTTGGTGTCGCGCTCGGGAGGGACAAACGCAGGGACTGTGCCAAGCCCGCGGGCACGTCCGCAGCGCCCGCGCAAGTCCCTGAAAACATGAGGAATTCGTCGTCGATGTCGGTTTGCCGGCAGGCCGCTCGCGGCGCCAGCCGCGGCCAGGTGTGACGGGCCCCGGCCAACAGGCGCAGCGCCGGTGTCGGCGCCGCGGCGACAGTGCCGCGCCCCGGCGCCCGGCGCGCATGCGGGCGGCGCGTACGCGCCCACGCAAGCGGGCCTCGCATGGTTTGCGCATGCCTTGGGTGCGCACTAGTATCCAGCGAGGAAAGGGCATATTCCCAGGCCGGGACAAGCCCTGCCAGCAACCATGTCGGGGCATCCCGTGGCCAGTCTCAAGGACCTGATCCGCAAGTTCCAGAACGGTGGTCTCTCCGACGACGAGTTCGTGGCGTCGTTCGAAACGGCGCTGGCGCAGGATCCCACCACGCCCAGCCAGGCCGCTCGGGTGGTGATCGAGGAAAACACGCGCTTTCCGTTTCCGCCCGCGGTCTATGCCGAAGTGATGCGGCGCATCGAGCGCCGCGGCGCCACCCAATACGATGGCGATGGGGCCACCGACGCCACGCGCCTGGCCGGCACCGAAACCGGCTCGATGTATGCCGCCTCGCCCGAACCCGGCACGCTGCCGCCGACGCCGGCCACCAAGGGCGTGGGCGATACCCTCAATGGCCGCTTCGTGCTGGAGGAATGCCTCGGTGTCGGCGGCATGGGCACGGTGTACAAGGCGCTCGACCTGCGCAAGCTCGAAGCCTCGGACCGCCGGCCGTACATCGCCATCAAGGTGCTGAACCTGCAATTCAGCGGCCATCCCAAGTCGCTGATGGCGCTGCAGCGCGAGGCGCGCAAGGCGCAGACGCTGGCCCACCGCAACATCGTCACGGTCTATGACTTCGACCGCGACGGGCCGGTGGTCTTCCTCACCATGGAGTACCTATCGGGCTCGTCGCTCAACCATGTGCTCAAGGCCCCAAGCTTTGCCGGCATGCCGATGGCGCGCGCCATGCCCATCATCCAGGGCATGGGCAATGCGCTGGCGTATGCGCACGAGCGCGGCTTCGTGCACTGCGACTTCAAGCCCGCCAATGTCTTCCTGACCGCCAGCGGCGAGGTCAAGGTGATCGACTTCGGCATCGCGCGCGGCTTCCTGCCGCCGGCCGACGAATCGGACCGCACGGTATTCGATCCCGGTTCGCTGGGCGGCATGACGCCGGCCTATGCGAGCCCGGAGATGTTCGAGCATCGCGAGCCCGACCCCCGCGACGACATTTACGCGCTGGCCTGCGTGACCTACGAGCTGCTGAGCGGCAAGCATCCCTACCAGCGGCTCTCGGCCAACCAGGCACGCGAAGCCGGGCTCAAGCCGGCGCCGCTGCCGCAGCTGGGCCGCACGCAATGGAAGACCCTGCGCGAAGCACTTTCGCTCGACCGCGAGACGCGCACGCCGACGGTCGCGCGCTTCCTGCAAGGCATGAGCGCGGTGCCGGCCGCGCCGGCGCGCCGCAGCGAGCCGATGATGGCGGGCGGCGTGCTGGTGGTGCTGGCAGGCGTGGCGGCACTGGGCTACTACGCCTGGCAGTCGCAGCGCGACGCGTCCGCCCCGGCCGCGGATTCGCGCGCACCAGCGCCGCTCACTGCCGCCGCGCCGGCCCCCGAGGCGCCGCCCACGCCAGCCCCCGCAGCGCCCGCAGTGCCTGGAGCGCCCGCGCCAGCCGCCGCGGCGGAGTTGTCGATGGCCGAGGTCGGCAAGCTGCTGGCCGCGGTGCCATGCTCGCTGCTGGCCGCGGCGCGGCAGGACCAGACCCTGCACGTGCGCGGCTACCTGGCCGAGAGCGTCGGTGCCGCGCGCCTGCGCGAACAGCTCGGCGCACTGCCGGGTGCCAGGGCGCTGCGCGAGGTGGTGGTCGACGCCCAGCCGCTGGGCGCCGACAAATGCGAGGTGGCGGCGATGATCGCGCCGTACTGGTCGGGCCACCGGCAGGGCGCGACGGCCTCATCGCTGCAGCTGCGCGGCAAGGGCACGCAGCTGACCGAGGGCGCGCCGATGGTGCTCGACCTGCGCACGCCAGGGCAGGACTCTTACGTCTACGTCGACTACTTCGCCGCGGACGGCAAGGTGGCGCATATGGTGCCGAGCCAGCGCATGCCGGCCCACCAGGCGCCGCCGGCGCATAGCGCCACCATCGGCGACAGCGGCGACTGGATCGTCTCGGCGCCCTTCGGCAACGAACTGGTGGTGCTGCTGACCACGCCGGCGCCGCTGTTCGCGTCGCGCCGGGCCGAGGTGGAGTCGCGGCAGGAGTACCTGCGCGCGCTGGAGAAACCGCTCGCGCAGATGGCGCGCACCTATGGCCGCGACCGCATCAGCGCGGACCTGGTGCAGATTTCCACGCGCGCGCGCTGACGGCTTCGATCACGGTGCGGCTGGCCGGGCCAGCTTGCCATTCACGCCGGCCGCGGCCCGCCTACTTGATGTCCCGCGCCACGCGAAAGCCGTTCTGCGACTGCCGCACGCTCGGGCTGTACTTGAAGCGCGTCGACGACACCATATAGCTCGCGCCTTCGCGCCACGAGCCGCCGCGGATGACACGCGCGCCGCAGGCGTTCTCGTTCCATGCGCGCCCGTCGGCGGGCGCGCCCTTGTACGAGCTGTGCCAGCAATCGGCCACCCATTCCCACACGCTGCCGTTGACGTCATGCAGGCCGTACGGGTTGGCGGCGAACGAGCCCACCGGGGCGGGCGCGTCCTGGTTCCATGGGTCGCCGCAGTCCTTGCAGTTGGCATTGCCCTTGCGCATCTGGTCGCCCCACCAGTAAGCGGTGGCGCTGCCGCCGCGCGCCGCGTATTCCCATTCCGCCTCGGTCGGCAGCCGGTAGCTCTTGCCGGTGGTCTTGCTGAGCCAGGCCACGTACTGCTGCGCATCGTCCCAGCTGACGTCGCGTACCGGTGCGTTCTTCGCGCTGTCGGCGATGGTGGGAATGCGCTGGCAGCCGCCGGCGTCGGCACAGGCGTTCCATTGCTCGACCGTGACTTCATAGCGGCCGATGGCGAACGGCTGGGCGATGGCGACATGGTGCGGCGGCTTCTCGGCCGGGTCGCTGGCGCTGCTGCCCATGGTGAAGCTGCCGGCCGGCACCGTGACCAGCGCCGGGCAGGCCGGGCAATCGCGGATCTCCGCCGTGCGCAGCGTGGTGCTGACCGCGCCGCCGTCTGCCGTGCCGGCGCGTGATGGCGCGGTTGCCGGCGCCGACGGGCGCGCGGCCGCGGGTGCGGGCGGCGCAGACTTGGCAGCGGGAGCCGAGGCCGTGGCAGGCGCCGGGGCGCGCGAGGCTGGTGCGCCTGCGGCGGCGCCGGTGCGTGGCGGCGGCGCGGGCGACTGCGCCTTCGGCGCCGGCGCGCCGGACCCCAGGCGTTCCAGCCGCGCCCGGGCCAGCCCCGCGAAACGGCCGTTGGGGTACTGCTTCAGGTAGGCCTCGTAGTCGGCGGCGTAGTTGCTGTTCTTGATCGATTCCCAGAAGCTCAGCTCGTACTGCTCGTCGGTGTTCTTGGGCATGATGCCGGCCAGCAGCAGCGGCCGCGCCTGCGCCGGTTCGCCGGCCGCCGCCGCGGGCACCGCAGTGGCGAGGAGCGCGGCCGTGGCCGACATCGGGATCATCGCAGCCACGCGCAAGACTGGTAGGTTGCGCCACATCTTCACACCTCGCTGGAGCCGCCGCGATTCCAGCGCATGCCGTAGCCGCCGGCATGCGCTGGGCGCATTGTGGTGTTGCCAGAACGTCGACCGGCTTGCTTCAAGATAGCACAGCGCGTGTGTCCGCGGCGGGGCATCGGCGGCCGCCGCGGCACGCCGGGGTCGCATTTTCCGGGCTTGCGTTCTAACCTGAATGACGAACCGCCGAGCGCTGACCAACAAGCAACAAGAAGGGGCTTTCGGGACAACGTGATCGGGTTTCGGGACAGATCTCGGGAGGCGACGCGTATGTCCACACGATTGCTGCTCCGCCTGCTGGCGGCCGCCACGCTCGCCGCCGCACCTTCGCTGTCGTTGCCGACGGCAGCGCCGCCCAATGCCGAGGTCTATATCATCTGGCCGCACGATGGCGCCGTCATCAGCGGCGGCAAGTTCTGGGTGCGCATGGGCCTGCGCAATATGGGCGTCTGCCCCAAGGGGGTCGAATCGCCGCGCTGCGGACACCATCACCTGCTGATCGATACCGAGCTGCCACCGCTCGACAAGGAAATCCCTTCGGACAAGAACCACCTGCACTTCGGCGCGGGCGAGACCGATGCGCGCATCGAACTGCCGCCCGGCAAGCACACGCTGCAATTGCTGATGGGCGACGCCAGGCATGTTCCGTTCGAGCCGCCGATCTATTCGAAGAAGATCACGGTCACGGTGAAATAGCATCGCAGCGTGCGCCGCGCGCGCCGGCCGAGGCCGATCAACGAACAGGGGAGAGCGCCATGTCCCGACTACTTGCCGCGGCTGTCTTCGCCGTCAGCCTGATGCTGTCCGCGTGGGTCCAGGGCGGCCCCACTGCCGCGCCGCCCAATGCCTATCTGTACATCGGCTGGCCCAACGACGGGCAGACCTTGCCCGCCGGCAAGCCGTTCAAGGTCTGGTTCGGCCTGCGCAACATGGGGGTCGCGCCCAAGGACGTGAAGTATCCCAATACCGGGCACCATCACCTGCTGATCGACGTGGACCTGCCGCCGATGGACAAGGAGATCCCCAACGACCGCAACCACCTGCATTTCGGCGCGGGAGAGACCGAGACCATGATCGAGCTGCCGCCGGGCAGGCATACGCTGCAGTTGCTGATGGGCGATGACAAGCACATACCGACCAACCCGCCGGTGTACTCGAAGCGGATCACGATCTACGTGAAGTAGTCCTGAAGCTTCGCGCCGTCGAGCTGGCAGGAATCGGCGCGGGGCAGGGATCCGGTTGTGGATCCCGCTGTTGGTCAGGTCCCAACATCGCGCCTTCCACCTGTTGGCTGCCTCCCGCCACCGCGTACCGACCGACTCCCGCCGCCGTCACCGCCGGGCGCCCGCCAGAAGCGAAAAAACCCCGTGTTTACAGGCACTTCCGCGCTCCAGCCAGGCCGCGCCGGCCCGCTGGCACAGTCCCTGCGTTTGTCCCTTCCGAGCGCGACACCAACCCGATGCTCGAACCCCAACCCCAAGGCCACACCCTTCCTCTACCGGAGACCATCATGACCAAGCTGACCCTCACCGACCTGAGCACCGCCGCAACCCTGGACCGCAAGGGCATGCAAGCCGTCCGCGGCGGCCGCACGCTGATGCCCTACGTGGCTGTGTTCCGGCCGCTGGACCTGTCGTTCGACAAGAGCATCACCGCCGTGCAGGAGATCGCGCAGATGCAGTCCGTGACCAACCTGAACGGCAACGGCTCGGCCTTCCTGGACCACGTCAAGTCGAACGTGCACACCAACCAGAACGCCACCAACAACATCTACGGCTGAGCCCTGTTGCCCAGCTGACGAAACCCAGACACTGACCACCGATACCGGAGACCATCATGACCACGCTGACCATCCAGGACCTGTCCGCCGCCGCAACCCTCGACCGCAAGCGCATGCACGCCGTGCGCGGCGGCATGTCGTACCTGCCCTTCGCCGCCGTCTATACGCCGATCAAGGTGTCGGTCGACAACAGCATCAGCGCCGTGCAGAGCATCGCGCAGATGCAGTCCGTGACCAACCTGAACGGCAATGGCTCGGCCTTCCTCGACCATGTCCGCTCGCATGTGGATACCAACCAGAACGCCAGCAACAATATCTATCGTTGAGAGGATGGTTGAGATGGCGCTGCGCCGCGGGGGCGTCCCCGCGGCGCTTTTTCTGACCCCGTACCGATCGGGGTTGGAGCGCGCGCCCGCGCGCACCACAATACAGACAGACGCCGCGGCCCGCCGATCCGCCGCCGTCGCACGCAGGAAGACATCGTGCCCGAATTCCCCATTGCCCCGCCCGTGCCCGCGGTGATCCGCGCGCCGCGCCGTGCTGCCTGGCTTGCCGCGCTGGCCGCCGGCCTGGCACTGCTGGCGGGTTGCGCCGATTTCCGCCCGCCGGTGTACCAGCGCCCCGAAACGCCCGCCAAGGCCGAATGGTCGCGCCAGGAATCGATCACGGTATCGCCGGCCGAAGCGGTACAGCCGAACTGGTGGCTGGGCTTCAAGGATCCGTACCTGAACCAGCTGATCGAACGCGCGCTGGCCGGCAACTACGACATCAAGGTGCTGGCGGCGCGCATCCGCGTGGCCAACGCGCAGATCGGCGAGGCCCGCGCCGGCGGGCTGCCGGTGATCGACATCGGCGCGGGCGCAAGCTTCGAGAAGAGCACCGGGCAGAAGTCCACCTGGACCTATAACGCCGGCGCCCAGCTGAACTGGGACATCGATATCTGGGGCAAGGTCGAGAAGGGCGTGCAGGCACAGACCGCCGAGTTCCGCGCCACCGAGGCGGACTGGCGCGCCGGCTACCTGACGCTGGTGGCCAATGTCTCGACCACGTACTTCCAGATCCTGCAGTTCGACGAGCAGATCGAGCAGCAGTCGCGCACCGTGGCCAAGAACCAGCAGATCCTGTCTACCTACCAGGCCATGTACCAGAACGGGCTGGTGCCGAAGATCCGCGTGATGCAGCAGCAGGCGGAGATCAATCGGCTCAACAAGGACCTGCTCGAGCTGCGCCGTGCGCGCGATGTGGCGGAGAACGCGCTGGCGACGCTGGTCGGCGTGCCTGCCGGCAACCTCAAGGTGCCGGCCGGGCGCCTGCAGGACCGCGTGCAGCCGCCCGCGGTGCCGGCGGGCCTGCCGTCGCAGCTGCTGGCGCGGCGCCCGGACGTGGTGGCGGCGGAGTACCGCGTGCTGGCCGCCTACAACATCGTCGGCCAGGCCCGCCTGGCGCAGCTGCCCAGCATCAGCCTGACCGCGCGCGGCGGCACCGCCAGCTTTGCCTTGAGCGACCTGCTCAAGTCCTTCACCTTCGGCTTTATGCCGAGCATCAACCTGCCGATGCTGGACCCGGGCGTGCGTGCCCGCGTCAAGACCACCGAGGCGCAGGTCGGCGTGGCGGAAAACGAATATGGCCGCACGGTGATGACCGCGTTCGAGGAAGTCGAGACCGCGCTGGTCAACGTCGACGCCCACAAGAAGCAGCGCATCGAACTGCAGCAGCAGGTGGAACAGCTGCGCGTCGTGTCCGCGCAGATCGAGGCGCAGCTGAAGGAAGGCGTGGTCTCGCAGCTCGAAGTGTTCGAAACCGAGCGCTCGCTGCTGGCCGCGCAGCTGCAGTTGTTGGCGGTCCACCAACAAATCCTGGGCGACACCATCACGCTCTACAAGGCGCTGGGCGGCGGCTGGCCCGAGGCGGATGTGCGCAACACCGCGCTGAATCCGCCGCAATAAGTGTTGCCGGCGCTGCGCGCCGCGCGGCGCGTGATGCCGGCGCAAGCAACGCGTTGCGCAAAGCAGGCGCGGCATGCGCCGCCGCAGCGGCGGTCCACCTGGCGGCGCTGCCGCTGCCAACCCAACCACGCGTGCCGCGGCCGATTGACTAGCCTAGGCCGTCGCCTACTATGTTCTTAGTCGCTTCATCCCCCCTGGCCTGCCGCCGCGGCAGCCGCGCTGTTGGCTCGCTGGAAACATGGCTCCTGACGAAGCACTGATCATGGAAATGCCGGTGAAAATGGCCCAGGGATCCGCACGAGTGCTCACGCAGGACACGGCGCAGGGAACGGCGCAGGATTCGGCGCAGGAATTCGACGTATTCCTGACGCCGGTATCGCACCCCGAGCTCGGCGAGATCCGCATCGATGAAGCGCTGTTTGCGGTCGGCCGCAGCGAGCTGCCGTTCGCCGCCTACCCGGAAGCACTGGCCGCGCCGCTGTCGCGGCGCCATGCGCGCATCTTTGCCGAGCATGGCATGGTCTATGTGGCGGACCTCGGCAGCAAGAACGGCACGCGCGTGAACGGCGCGGCGGTGGCGCGCCAGCCGGCGCAGCTCAGCGATGGCGATGAAGTCGCCTTCGGGCCGGCGCTGTCCTACCGCGTGCGGCTGTCGCCGCGCGCGCCGCAGCCGCAGCCGCCGCGCGTGGCGCTGACACTGGTGCCGGAACGCCATGACGTCGGGCTGCAGCCGCTGCACGTGGAGCAGTTCCCGTACCTGATCAGCAAGGGTGACGACGCCTTCGCGCGCTTTCGCGACAGCTATCCGCACCAGGTCAACTACCTGTCGCGGCGCCATGCGCATGTGTACCTCAAGGGCGGGATCCCCTTCGTCGAGGACCTGGGCAGCACCAATGGCACCTTCGTCAACGGCAAGCGCCTGGCCGACCACGGCGTGCCGCTGGACGACGGCGACCTGATTGCGTTTGGCGGCAACCACTTCGTCTACAAGGCGCAGGTCCGCTACACCAGTCCCGGCGATGCCACGGCGACGCGCTCGGTGCTGCAGCCCGCTGAGCCGGCCGGTGCACCGGCCAGTGCACCGGCCAGTGTGCCGGCCAAGTCCACTGAGCCTGACGCGATGCCCGCCGCCGAGCCTGCCGCCGGGACTGCGCGCGGTTCCGTCGCATCCGCCGCCACGCCGCCCGCCCGCGACGACGCCGACCGCACCACCTTTGTCGGCGCGCCGGATTCCTTCCTCGACATCTTCTGCGTCGACTACGCCGCGCACCAGGAGGATGAGGTCAACGCCGAAGCCGAGGCCCTGGCCGCGGCAGCCACCGCCGCCGGCGACGGCGCCACGGGGCGCCGCCCGCGTGGCCGTGCTGCGCTGCTGGCGGCGGAAGGGGCGCGGCTGTTCGGGCTCGACCAGCCGGGCCGCGTGCGGCGCGCGGCGCGCTGGGGCGGAGCCGCGCTGCTGCTCGCGCTCGTGGCGGGCGTTGCGGTCTACTGGCGCGGCGCGCCGGAGCGCGCGGTGCAATCCCGCTTTGAGGCCGGCGACCACGCCGGCGCGGCGCAGGCGGCCGACAGCTATCTGGCGCGGCATCCCGACGATATCGGGATCCAGTCGGTCGGGACCGAGGCCTTGCTGCGCGCTTACGTGCCCGACTTCGCCGCCCGGCTGAAGGCCGGCGACATGGCCGGCGCCGATCGCGTGCTGGCACGTCTGCGCCAGCTCAGCACGCACAACGCCGAGGCGCGGCCGCTGGTGGCCGAACTCGACTGGATCGGCAGGCTCGAACGCTTCACCGCGCCGCGCGGCGCCGATGCCCCGATCCGGCTCTATACCGACGAAGCGCCGATGCGCCAGCTGCTGGGGTACTGGAACCAGGACACCGCCGCGCATCAGCGTGCGCTCGGGCGCATCGCGGCCGACGTGCCGGCGTTCCGCGACCTGTACGCCGATGCGCTCAGCGATGTGCGCCGGCTGCAGAACGACGCCTCGGTCTATCTGGCCGCGATCGACCGGCTCAATGCGACCATCGCCGCCGAACTTGGCCGTGACCGCCCGGAGGCCCTGCAGCCGGTGCTTGCCGAATACCGCGAGAAGTATCCGCGGCTGGCTGGCCTGGACCGGGTGCAGTCGGACCTGGATCGCTACACCGGCCTGATGCAGGCATTGCGCGCGCGCCGGCCGGGGCCGCTGGTGGCGCGGCTGGCCGACAGCCGCTTCGCCACGCCGCCGTTCCAGGCGCAGCTGGCCAGCCTGGGCGCGCGCCTGCCGCCGCCGGAGGTGGCGCGCGAGTATGCCAATGCGGCCAGGGCATGGCAGCGGGGCGACAGCGCCGCGGCGCTGGCCGCGCTCAGGCAGATCCGCGGCGGGCCGTGGGCCGACGACCTGGCGCGCGACGTGGCGCACAAGCAGAAGGTCGCGGCGCAGTACACCGCGTTGCAGGCGGCGCGCGGCAGCCGTGGCTACGAAGACCGCCTGCTGGATTTCTACGCGATGCTCGATGCCGAGGAAGACAGCCATTTCGCCAGGGCCGTCGAGGGCGATGTCAACGGCGTGCGCGACAGCGCGCTGCGGCGCGCGCGCGAGCTGATGGCCAGCGCGGTCGCGGCGTGGAAGCAGTATCGCGCCAACGGCGTGATCGGCGGCGAGCAGCGGCTCGAGCCCGGCATCTCGCCGAGGTTCCGCGCGCAGGCGCGGCTGCTGTCGCAGGCGCAGGACGACGCGCGCCAGGGCATGCGCATCTTCACGCAACTGCGCGCCGGCGAAAGCGCCGACCTGGCGCAGCTGGCCAAGGTCGAGCAAGAGATCCGCGCCGAGGCGCAGCAGCAGCGCCACGCGCTGCGCGAACTGGGCAGCGTGCTCGATCCCGCCGTGCTCAAGGCCAAGCTCGAGCTGATCGGCGGCGAAGACTCCGGCAATACGCCGGGATCAGCCGCGGCGGCCACGGCGGCCGCGTCCCCATCATCTGGTCCAGCGGGGAAGCCATGAAGGACGATGCCCGCCACGCCGGCCTCAAGCCACTTGCCGAGGCGCTGGAAGACCACGGCGCCGAAGGCATCGGCCTGCTCAGCGCCGAGCCGTCGCGCCTGGGCATGCTCACCATCGTCACCACCTTTGCGCTGGTGCTATGCGGGCTGGTCTGGTCGTTCGTCGGCCACGCCGATGTCATCGTCACCGCGCAGGGTACGCTGGCGCCGGAATCCGAGGTGCGGCGCTTCTATGCCCCGGTCGACGGCGAGCTGGCCGACCTGTACGTGGCGGAAGGGCAGCCGGTGTCCAAGGACGATGTGCTGGCGCGCCTGAATGCGCGGGGCGCGATCGAGGCCGCCGCCAACGCGCTGGAGGCGCAGCTCAAGCTGGAAGACTCCGAACGCGAGTGGAAGCAGTTCCCCGAAAAGAAGGCGCTGATGGAACGGCGCGCGGCGGCGCTCAAGCAGCAGATCGACGTGGCCACGCGCCAGCACGAGACCCGCATCGCCGAGGGCACCACGCGGCTGGCCGAGCAGCAGCGCGCGCAGCTGCAGGAAGCGCGCAGCAACCTGGAGAATGCGCGGCGCGCGCGCGAGTTCGCGCGCCAGGAGCAGGACCGCTATGCGCGCCTGCTGGCGCTGCCCGGCGGCGGCGGCGTCTCGCAATCGCAGGTCGACGCCAAGCGCGCCGCGGCGCAGGATGCCGAGAACACCCTGCGCGTGGCGCAGTCGCGGCTGACCGAACTGGAGGCGCGCCTGGGCCGCGAGCTGACCCAGGCCAGTTCCGAGCTGGAAAGCAGCGGCCAGGACCTCGCCGGCCTGCGCGTGCAGTATGACGCGGCGCTGCGCGAGATCGCCAACACCGAGGACAAGCTGCGCCTGCAGGTGCAGACCGCCCGCCTGGTGGCCGACGCCGCCGCGCGCATCCGTTTCGAGAATATCGACAAGGACAACTTCCTGCTGATCCTGGCGCCGGTGTCCGGCGTAATCACCGATGTCACCTCGACCCAGCGCGGCGACAAGGTGCAGGCCAATACGCCGCTGGGCGGCATTGCGCCCAAGGATGCCCGCCCGGTGGTGAAGATCGTGATTGCCGAACGCGACCGCGCCTTCCTGCGCGAGGGCTTGCCGGTCAAGCTCAAGTTCAGTGCCTTCCCGTACCAGCGCTACGGCATCATCGACGGCACGCTCGAGTTCATCTCGCCCGCGACCAAGCCGGGCGGGCCTGACAAGCAGCCGGTCTACGAGGGCCGCGTGCGCCTGGCGCGCGACTATTACACCGTGGCCGACAACAAGTATCCGCTGCGCTATGGCATGACCGCCACGGCGGAAATCGTGGTGCGCGAGCGCCGCCTGATCGACCTCGGGCTCGACCCCTTCCGCGAGGTGGCGGGCTAGCGTCGTGGCGGCACACAGCAACAGCATCTGGACCGCCGGGCGCGTCGCCGCGCCCGGCCGCCAAAGGAGTCGGAAAAATGACTGGCATCGTGCGTATCGACGATGAAGTGCTCGGCGTCGAGGAATTCGTGCGCCTGCTCAAGCTGACCGGGCAGTTCGAAGGGCTGGTCGAGCAGATCGTGCGCGACAAGCTGACCGTGCACGCCGCCAGGCGGCAGGGGGTGGTGGTCACGCCGGAAGAGATCCAGGAGCGCGCCGACCAGTTCCGCCGCGTGCAGGGCCTGCACCGCGCCGCCGACATGAACCACTACCTGGATGCGCTCAACGTCAGCCTGGACGAGTTCGAGGCCTTTATCACCGACAGCCTCTATCAGGAGCGGATGATGGCGCAGGTCTGCAGCGACGCGGCGGTGCAGGAGTACTTCGCGCTGAACTCGCCGCGCTTCGACAGCATCGAGGTCAGCCACATCGTGGTCGACAGCGAAGGCAAGGCCAAGGAACTGATCTCGTACCTGCAGGACGACCCCGAGGCCTTTGCCGAGATGGCGCGCGAGCACTCCATCGCCGACACGCGCGAGCGCGGCGGCGAGATCGGCAAGGTGCTGCGCGGCTCGCTCAAGACCGAGATCGAGGCCAAGGTCTTCAACGCCGAGCCGGGCGACCTGCTGGGGCCGTTCCCGGCCGCCGACCGCTCGTTCTTCGAGGTCTTCCTGGTGCGCGCCAAGCACCCCGCCACGCTCGACAGCGAGGTCGCGGTCGAAGTGCGCAGGCTGCTGCGGGAGGACTGGCTGATGGCCAGGGCGCAGGAACATGTCATCGAAGCCCGCTAGCGAGGCCGCACCGGCCGGCGCCGCCACCGCCGTGCCGCAGCCACCGGAGGCGGGCCCGGCGCTGGCCGCTTTCCTGGCGTCGGTCGAGATCCTGTCGGTGCTGACGCCGGAAGAACTGGCGCGCCTGGCCGACGCCGCGCAGGTGCTGAGCTTCGGCTTCGGCGATACCGTCTGCAATGCCGGCGAAGCCGCGCCGGGCCTGTTTATCGTCAAGTCAGGCTCGGTGCGCGTGTTCAACGAGGAGCACGGCAAGGAAATCAGCATGGGGGTGCGCAAGGCCGGCGAGGTCTTTGCCGATCTTGCGCTGCTGCGCGAATACCGGCACGAGTCGTCGGTGCGCGCCTCGGGCAAGACCGAGCTGCTGATGATCCCGCGCAGCGTCAGCGAGCCGGTGGTGGCCGGCAACCCCGCGGCGCTGGCCTTCATCACCAGCTATGTCGCGATCAGCTCGGCCGGCGGCTTCGTCGCGCGGCTGTTCGACCTGCGCGGCAAGCTCGACAAGCAGGAGCTGGAAGACGCGGTGCGCAGCGTCGGCGTCAAGCGCGTCGCGGCCGGCCGGGAAATCCTGAAGCAGGACGGACGCGAGGACCGGCGCCTGTACGTGGTGCGCCAGGGCACGGTGCGCATCGTGCGCAGCGAAGAGGGCAGCGAGTTTCCGCTGGCGACGCTGGGCCAGGGCGACATCTTCGGCGAGCGCGCCTGCGTGATGCGGCAGGAGCAGCTGGCCGCGGCCATTGCCGAGACCGACGTGCGCCTGCTGGTAATTCCCGAGAAGACCGTGCAGCTGATCCTGGAGCGCAACCCGCGCCTGCGCGAGGTGCTGGAGGAACGCATCCGGGTGCTCGACCGCGAACTGCACCGGCAAAAGAAGCTGGCCGAGCGGCGCAAGCGCCCGGTGCTGCTGGACCTGGCCTCGAAGCCCGAGCTGGGCGAGAAGCTGATCCGCCGCTTCGCGCTGGTGGAGCAGGCCGAGGAAATGGATTGCGGCGCGGCCTGCCTGGCGATGATCTGCCGGCACTACGGCATCCCGATGACGCTGGGCAAGCTGCGCGAACTGGCCAACGTCACCACGCAGGGCGCCACGCTCGACAGCCTGGCGCGGGCGGGCGAAGCGCTGGGCTTCACCACGCGCGGGGTGCAATGCACGCGCGACTCGCTGATGGGCTTCGAGCTACCGTTCATCGTCCATTGGGAGGGCTACCACTACGTGGTGGTGTACGGCATCTCGTCGCGCTGGGTGTGGGTGGCCGACCCGGCCATCGGCTTCCGCAAGATGAGCGCCGAGGAGTTCGAGCGGGGCTGGAGCGGTACCTGCCTGCTGTTTTCGCCGGGCGAAAGCATGACGCAGCTGTCGGTGCAGCGCTCGCCATGGCTGCGCTTCATCGGCTACCTGGCGCCGTACAAGAAGATCCTGGCGCACCTGTTCCTGGCGACCTTCGTGATCCAGATGCTGGGGGTGGTGCCGCCGCTGATCATCCAGAACATCCTGGACGGCGTGGTGGTGCACCAGAACGTCGGGCTGCTGCACCTGCTGATCGCTGGGCTGATCATCTCGAGCGTGTTCTCGCAGCTGATGTCGACGATCCGCGCGTACCTGGCCAACTTCATGGTGCGCAACATGGATTTCGCCATGATGTCGCACTTCTTCAGGCACACGCTGTCGCTGCCGCTGTCGTTCTTCGCCAAGCGCAAGACCGGCGACATCTTCGCGCGCTTCCAGGAGAACCAGACCATCCGCGCCTTCCTGACCGAATCGACGGTGACCACGGCGCTGAACCTGCTGATGGTGTTTATCTACTTCACCATCATGTTTCTCTACAACGTCAAGCTGACGCTGCTGCTGATCGCCTTCGTGATCCCGATCGCCGCGCTGACGGTGGTGGTGACGCCGCGGGTCAAGTCCTATGCGCGCGACGTCTTTGCCACCTCGACCGATGCCAAGGCCTACCTGATGGAGACGCTGGGCGGCGCCGAGACCGTCAAGGGCATGGGCATCGAGCGCCCGGTGCGGCTGCGCTGGGAGCGCAAGTACACCAAGGCGCTGGAGTCGCAGTACAAGGCGCAGCAGTTCCATATCCTGGTGGGGCTGGCGAGCCAGCTGCTCAATGCCGCCACCACCATCGCGGTGCTGTGGGTGGGCGCGACGCTGGTGCTGGAGCGCGAACTGACCATCGGCCAGCTGATGGCCTTCAACGCCTTCATGGGCAGCGTGCTGGCGCCGCTGATGGGACTGGTGGCGCTGTGGGGCCAGCTCAACGACGCCGGCGTGGCGATGGAGCGTCTTGGCGACGTGCTCGACCTCGAGCCGGAGCAGAAGCCGCAGGACGTGCTGTCGCGCGTGATGCTGCCCGACCTGCAAGGCGAGATCGTGATGAAGGACCTGTACTTCCGCTACGGCGGCGAAGACACGCCCTATGTGCTGGAGAACATCAGCTTCGCCATCCGCCCCGGCGAGATGGTCGCCATCGTCGGGCGCAGCGGCTCGGGCAAGACCACGCTGGCCAAGCTGCTGGTGGGCTTCTACAAGCCCACCGAGGGTTCGATGACGGTCGACGGCTACGACCTCAACGTGATCGACGCGGCGTTCTACCGGGCCCAGGTGGGTTACGTGATGCAGTCCAACCTGCTGTTCTCCGGCACCATCGCCGAGAACATCGCCTGCGGCGACGACAGCCCGGACCGGCGCCGCATCGAGGAGGTGGCGCGCATGGCGGACGCGCATGCCTTTATCAGCAAGCTGCCGCTGGGCTACGAGCAGGTCGTCGGCGAACGCGGCATCGGCCTCTCCGGCGGGCAGATCCAGCGGCTGTGCATCGCGCGCGCGCTGTACCACGACCCGCGCCTGCTGGTGTTCGACGAAGCCACCTCGGCGCTGGACACGCAGTCGGAGAGCAACATCCTGGCCAATATGCAGGAAATCCTGCGCGGGCGCACCGCGGTCATCATCGCGCACCGGCTCAGCACCATCATGCAGGCCGACAAGATCCTGGTGCTGTACGAGGGCGCGATCGTCGAGCAGGGCCGGCATGAAGAGCTGCTGGAGCGCAAGGGCATGTATTACCAACTGGTGCAGAAGCAACTGAGCGCAGCATGAAGCTATACAACCAGGGTGCCACCCCCGTCTCGGTGACTTCGCCGGTGTCGTTCGCCGGCCTGATCGAAAAGATCGAGATCCTGCGCTCGACCCTGCGCTGGGCGTCGAAGCTCGACCGGCCCGAGATCGAGAAGCTGCTCAAGCAGGCCACCACGCTGCGCGACGAGGTGATGGGGCTGTCGCACAAGGAGCGCTTCGTGCAGGCGGCATCGGCCGCCGACACCGCGTCCGAAACCGCGGCCGAAACCGCGGCCGAAACCGCGGCCGGAGGGGCGCCGCAGCAGCCCGAGATCGAACGCCTGCCGCGCGAGCGCCGGCAGGCGCTGATGGAGCGCAGCTTCATCTTCGAGGGGACCTTCGGCGACAATCCCAGGCTGCTCGAGGCGCTGGAAATCGCCGAGAAGGCCGCGCCAACCGACCTGCCGGTGCTGATCGACGGTGAAAGCGGCACCGGCAAGGAGCTGATGGCCAAGGTGATCCACGCCAACGGCGCGCGCACCGACAAGCCCTTTATCTCGGTCAACTGCGGCGCCATTCCCGACAGCCTGCTCGAATCCGAGCTGTTCGGCCACAAGAAGGGCGCCTTCACCGGTGCCAGCAACGACCGGCGCGGCAAGTTCGAGAGCGCGCATACCGGCACCATCTTCCTGGACGAGATCGGCGAACTGCCGCTGACCGGCCAGGTCAAGCTGCTGCGCGTGCTCGAGGCACACGAGATCCAGCGCGTCGGCTCGGACGAGGTCATTTCGGTCGATGCGCGCATCGTCGCCGCGACCAACAAGGACCTGCGCCGCATGAGCCAGGCCGGCACCTTCCGCGAGGACCTGTTCTATCGCCTGAGCGTGATCCACGTCAGCCTGCCGGCGCTGCGCGAGCGGCGCGACGAGATCCCGCTGCTGCTGTCGTACTTCAGCGACGAGGCCGCCGGCATGCTCAGGCGCGCGCCGGTCAGGCTGACGCCGCGGCTGCGCGACTTCCTGCTGCACTACGACTACCCCGGCAATATCCGCGAACTGCGCAACCTGCTGTACCGGCTGAGCTGCCTCGCCGGCGATACCGCCGACCTGCCGCACCTGCCGCAGGACATCCGGCCGAAGCCTGCCGCGCTGGCGGTGGTCGGCGCCGGCGCCTCCGGCGCGGACTTCGCCCTGGCGACCTCGCTGAGCGAAGCCAAGCGCGCGGCCAGCGACGAGGCCGAGCGCGCCTTCCTCGAGCGCGGACTGCAGGAGGTGGGGGGCACCGTCGCCGAACTGGCGCGGCGCTTCGACATGAACCGCTCGCACTTGCAGATGCTGCTGAAGAAGCACGGCATCCATTCGAAGGATTTCCGCGCCGCCCGGCAGGCCGAAGGCGGCAAGCGGTAGCGCGGGGAAGGCCTCAGGCGTCCAGCTCGGGGTTGACCAGGGTCCGGTCCGAGCCGCAGGGATCGGACGCGCGCAGCACCACCACCGAGACGTTGTCGCGCCCGCCCGCATCGAGCGCCCGCTGCACCAGCGTCAGCGCGGCCTGCGCCACGTCCTGCTGCGCCAGCACCGCGGCGATCTCGTCATCGTCGACTTCGTTGCTCAGGCCGTCGCTGCACAACAGGTAGACGTCGCCGTCGGCGACGTCGGTCAGCAGCTGCTCCGGCGCCAGCGTCGGGGCCGCGCCGACCGCGCGCGTGATGGTGTTCTGCGCCGGATGGTGGCGCGCCTGCTCCGGCGTGATCAGGCCGCGCGCGAGCAGGCGCTCGACCTGGTTGTGATCGCGCGTCAGGCGCGCCAGCTCGCCGCCGCGCAGCCGGTACAGGCGGCTGTCGCCGGCCCACAGGCAGGCACAGCGGCTGTCGCCGGCCAGCAGCACCACCACCGTGCTGCCGATGCAGCGCACGCCCAGGCGCGCGGCTTCGTCGACCAGCGCCAGGTTCACGCCCTGCAAGGCCGCGCGCGTGGCGTCGATCCGGTCTTCCAGCCGCGCTTGCGGCGGCAGCGCCGCCAGCGCCCGCACCACCGCCTGGCTGGCGAAATCCCCCACGGCATGACCACCCATGCCGTCGGCCACGGCCCACAATTCCTGTCCGGGCAGGTCCAGGCACGCGTCCTCGTTGCGCTCGCGCACGCGCCCGACGTCGGTGCACGCCGCCGAAGTCCACTGGAAATGCGAGTCGAAACCCAATCTCGTCTCCGCTCCGCATCCGCCCGCTCCGCGCCAGCGCCCAGGTGCGCCCGCGGCATGGCCACGGGCGCACCGGCGCTCAGGTCCGCGCCGCGTCAGACCAGCCGGCCGTCGTTCCTGGCCTCCTGGTCGCCCCGGACATTGATGTTGGCATTGGGGGCGTTGTTGCGGATATCGATGTTCTGGAACTGGTTGTTTATCTGATCAGCATAGAAGCTGTAGTTGATCTCGTAAAAGTTGATCACCGTGCCGAGCGGCGCCGGCGACGACGGCACGAACGGGCGGATCCAGCCGAACACCCACTGCCCCCCCGCGCCGCGTACACGCGCCATGGCGGCGGGAGCCAGGTCACTGCAGCGGGCAAGGTCACGGATCGAAAGGTTGGCCATGATGCGGTCTCCGGTGGAAGGCGGCGTTGCGCCGGGGGCGGTACCGGCATTGAGCAAGCGGCGTGCCATCGCGGCAAGCCGGGCCGGCGCCGGTCGAACGCCGAGGCCTGCCGCGGCTTCCGCGACCGTGGAGGAACCAGGCGTCACCTGCAGCCCGCGCCGCCGCGTTGGATGCGTGCCGACACCCTGGCAGGCCAGTGTCGGCCGGCACCCACCACCGCGGCGGCGACGGGCCGCGGGCGTGCGGATTTTGATATACTCCGGCCCGTCTCCAGGATCACCGCGCCCGCGGCTTGCCGTCCTGGCAGTCCTGTCCCTCGCCGTAGTTCAATGGATAGAACGAGCGCCTCCTAAGCGCTAGATACAGGTTCGATTCCTGTCGGCGGGACCACAGACCCTTGGCAGCACTTGCCCAAGCCCCCGCTTTCCCCGCCATCCACGCCTTCAGCGCCATCATCGTGCGCCGCAGCCATGCCCCGTCCCGTCCCGTCAAGCGTTGCCTTGTCGGACAAAAGCCGATACCGGCGACGCCGCCCGCTACAGATACTCACTCCCGTCAGCTTTGGAGCAGCCATGTCGGACGGACACGTTCACGTTTTGCGGATCGAGGGACTTCAGTGGGTCGTGGAAAGCGCGTGCGGCGGCGAGGGCCGTCTGTTCTTTCCCAGCCGCGAAGCGGCAATCGCGGCCGGCACGGCGAAGGCGGAGCAAGCGTGTGTCGATCTGATCGTCCATACGCGCGATGGCCGTATCGGCCGGCGCATTTCCTTTGGCAAGGAGGGGAAGGACCGGCGCGTGCTGCTGGTCAATGCGCGCTCGTCTTCGAAAACAGCTGGATCACCGCCACCCCGGCAATAATCAGCCCGATCCCCACGCATGCCGCCAGGTCCGGCACCTGCCGGTACAACACCACCGCGATCAGCGATACCAGCACGATGCCGGCGCCGCTCCAGATGGCATAGGCGATGCCGACCGGGACCGTGCGCATCACCAGCATCAGCAGATAGAAGGCGGCGACGTAGCCGGTGACCACCAGCACGCTCGGCATCAGCCGGGTAAAGCCCTGCGAGGCCTTCAGGCTGCTGGTGGCGATGACTTCGGCGACGATGGCGAGGGCGAGAAGCAGGTATCCGTTCATGGCATGCAGAAATGGCTGGCCGGCATGGGCCTGAGCCGGCATCTTAGCGTCCCGCGCATGTTGCGCCAAAGCCGCGTCCCGCCCTCGCGGCGGTCGTTGTAGCCGCCCGAGCCAGGCGTGCCGTCAGCCTGCCCGGGGGCGCAGCACGTGGTAGGCGAGCATGCCGCCCACCACGCCCCAGAACGCCGAGCCGATGCCTGCCAGGGTCATGCCCGAGGCCGTGATCATGAAGGTCAGCAGGGCGGCTTCGCGCTCGGCCGGGACCTGCATGGCGACGGTCAGGCCGTTGGCGATCGAGCCCATCAGCGCGAACGCGGTCACGCCCACCACCAGCGCCTGCGGGAAGGCGGCGAACAGCGCCGCGATGCTGGCCGCCAGCGTGCCCGCGACCAGGTAGCCGACGCCGCAGACCACCGCCGCGGTATAGCGGCGATGGCGGTCGGGATCGGCCTGCGGGCCGGTGCAGATCGCCGCGGTGATGGCCGCCAGGTTGATGCCGTGCGAGCCGAACGGCGCCAGCGCGGCCGAGGCCAGCCCGGTGACGGTGATCAGCCGCGAGGCCGGCACGTGGTAGCCATCGGCCTGCAGCACGGCCAGCCCGGGGATGTTCTGCGACGCCAGCGCGACGATAAACAAGGGAATCGCCAGGCTGATGAAGGCCGGCACCGAGAACGCGGGGGTGGTCCACACCGGCACGGCCAGTTCCAGCCGCACGCCCGAGAAGTCGAGCTGCCCGAGCCCCGCTGCCACCACCCCGCCGGCCAGCAGCACCCCCGGCACCGCATAGGCCGGCCACAGCCGCCGTCCCAGCAGGAAGGCGGCGAACATCGCCAGCAGCAGCACGGTCTGGTGCTGCGCCTGCACGAACACGTCCACGCTGATGCGGAACAGGATGCCGGCCAGCAGCGCCGAGGCGATGCTGGCGGGCAGGGCGCGCATCAGCTTGTCGAACCAGCCCGTCATGCCGGCCGCGGTCATCAGCAAGGCGGCCAGCAGGAAGGCGCCGATCGCCTCGGCGTAGGGCACGCCGGGCAGGCTGGCGATCAGCAGTGCCGCGCCGGGCGTGGACCATGCCACCACGATGGGCACCCGCAGCGCCAGCGACAGGCCGATGGTGGTGATCCCCATGCCGATCGACAGCGCCCAGATCCACGACGAGATCTGCGCGTCGGTCAGGTGGGCCGCGTGTCCCGCCTGGATCATCAGCACCAGCGAACTGGTGTAGCCGGTGAGCGTGGCGACCAGCCCGGCGACGAGCGCCGACACCGACAGGTCGGAAAATTTCAGGGAAGCGGTAGTCATGGGGCAGCAGCAGGCACTTGGGTACGGCCGCCATCTTCGCATGAGTGCCTTGGCCGTACCAATTCGGCCCGGCTCGGTCCGGCTCGGCCCGGCCGCGGCGCGGGGACCGCCGTTGACGGGGCTTTCCCTTACGGACTTGTCCGACTGGAGCGGGCCGTGGGCCGTTGTTATGCTGGTTTCGTGCCTTGCGAGCAGGGCACCGAGGAGAGACTCTTGGGCCCGCAAGTGCGCGGGCCCTTCTTTTTTTGCCCGTCAGGCTCCGGCTGCCGGTCGTCTACAATGCGGGCTGCCGTCGGGCACGCCCGCGCCGCCGGCCCGTCCCTTCTTTCCTCGCTGTCTCGCCTTCCTTCCCATGGCCCTGTTTTCGATTACCGACGCCCAGCTTGCCTTCGGGCACGTGGCCCTGCTCGACCATACCGACTTTTCGCTGGAATCCGGCGAGCGCGTAGGGCTGATCGGGCGCAACGGCTCGGGCAAGTCCTCGCTGCTGAAGATCGTGGCCGGGCTGTCGGCGCCGGATGACGGGCTGATCGCCCGCCAGAGCGGCGTGACCAGCGCCTACGTGCCGCAGGAGCCGCAGTTTGAGCCCGGCATCACCGTGTTCGACGCCGTCTCCCAAGGCATGGGCGACGCGCACGACCTGCTGGTGCGCTACGAGGCCGCCGCCGACCGCGTCGCCGAGCACCACGACGACGAAGCGGCGCTGGCCGAGCTGCACCGGCTGCAGTCCGAGCTCGACGCCGCCGGCGCCTGGCAGCTGCGCACCCGCGTGGAAACCACGCTGGCCCGGCTGGGTCTGGATTCGCACACGCGCGTCGACGCGCTCTCGGGCGGCCTGCAGAAGCGCGTGGCGCTGGCGCAGGCGCTGGTGGCCGAGCCCGACATCCTGCTGCTGGACGAGCCCACCAACCACCTCGACGTCGAGGCGATCCGCTGGCTGGAAGACCTGCTGCTGCAGTTCCGCGGCAGCGTGCTGCTGATCACCCACGACCGCGCCTTCCTCGATCGCGTCGCCACGCGCATCGTCGAGCTGGACCGCGGGCGGCTGGTGTCCTTTCCCGGCAACTTCGCCGCCTACCAGGCGCGCAAGGCGGAGATGCTGGCCGCCGAGCAGGTCGAGCAGGCCAAGTTCGACAAGCTGCTGGCGCAGGAAGAGGTGTGGATCCGCAAGGGCGTGGAGGCGCGCCGCACGCGCAGCGTGTCGCGCATCCAGCGGCTGGTGGCGATGCGCAACGAGCGCGCCGCGCGCCGCGAGGTGCAGGGCAACGTCAAGCTGGAGGTGTCGCAGGCCGACCGCTCCGGCAAGATCGTGGCCGAACTGACGGACGTGAGCAAAGCGTATGGCGACAAGGTGGTGGTGCGCGACTTCACCGCCACCATCATGCGCGGCGACAAGGTCGGCCTGATCGGCCCCAACGGCGCCGGCAAGACCACGCTGCTGCGCCTGATCCTGGGCGAGCTGGCGCCGGACAGCGGCACAGTGCGCAACGGCAGCAACCTGCAGGTGGCGTACTTCGACCAGATGCGCACCGCGCTGGACCTGGAGAAATCGCTGGCCGACACCATCAGCCCGGGCAGCGACTGGGTCGAGGTCAACGGCCAGCGCAAGCACGTGATGAGCTACCTGGGCGACTTCCTGTTCGCGCCCGAGCGCGCGCGCTCGCCGGTCAAGTCACTGTCGGGCGGCGAGCGCAACCGGCTGCTGCTGGCGCGCCTGTTCGCGCGGCCGGCCAACGTACTGGTGCTGGACGAGCCCACCAACGACCTCGACATCGACACGCTGGAGCTGCTGGAAGAACTGCTGCAGGACTACGGCGGCACCGTGTTCCTGGTCTCGCACGACCGCGCCTTCCTCGACAACGTGGTGACCTCCACGCTGGCCGCCGAAGGCGACGGGGTCTGGCGCGAATCGGTGGGCGGGTATTCCGACTGGGTCGAGCAATCCGCGCGCAGCGCCGCGCTGCAGGCGGCGCGCAAGCCGTCGGAGCAGAAGGTGGCGGAGCCGGCCAGGGGCAAGGATACGCGCGAGGCGCGCGGGGCCAACCGGACGGTCAAGCTGTCGTACAAGGAGCAGCGGGAACTGGATGCGCTGCCGGAGCGCATCGCCGCGCTGGAGACCGAGCAGAAGACGATCTCGGCGCAGCTGGAGGATGGGTCGCTCTATGTCAGCGATGCCGCCAAGGCGGCGCAGCTGGGCACGCGGCACGACGAGATCGAGATGGAACTGCTGGAAGCGCTGGAGCGCTGGGAAGTGCTGGAGGCGAAGTCGAAGGGGGAGGGGGCTTGAAAGCCTGAGGGCCTTTCGCACGCCGCCGGTTTTCTCCCCTCTCCCGCGTGCGGGAGAGGGGCCGGGGGTGAGGGCAGACGCGTGGCAAGCATGTCAGTGCATCACTTCGTCGACGCTCCGGCCCTCACCCCAGCCCTCTCCCGCAAGCGGGAGAGGGAGCACACAGCCAGCACGGTCGAAGCGCCTCAGTCCGCCTCTCACCCACACCAGGCCAACACCATATTCGTCAGGTCGACCATAAAGCCCGGCCGCAGGTAACCCACGAACCCAAGCGCCAGCAACCCGGCCAGCACCGCCAGCCCGGCTGCCTGCGCCATGCGCGCCTGGGTCGTGCTCATCACGCCGCCGCCGGCTGCGCCCGCACCAGCGCCTGCTCGCGGATCGGCAGGTTGACCAGCGCCGCCAGCACGCCCAGCCCGATCGCGATCAGCCACACCGTGTTGTACCCGCCGGTGCGGTCATACAGATAGCCCCCCAGCCACGCGCCGAGGAAACTGCCGATCTGGTGCGAGAAGAACACCACGCCCGACAGCATCGACAGATATTTCACCCCGAACACCTGCGCGATGATGCCGTTGGTCAGGGGCACCGTCGACAGCCACAGGAAACCCATCACCGCCGCGAACACCCAGGTGCCAGCCACGGTCAGCGGCAGCAGCAGGTAGCCGGCGATCACCACCGAGCGCGTCAGGTAGATCGCCGACAGCAGGTAGCGCTTGGGCAGGCGCTGGCCGAGCGCGCCGGCGGTGTAGGTGCCGAACACGTTGAACAGCCCGATCAGCGCCAGCGCCACCGTGGCAACCTTGGGATCGGTCAGGCCCTGGTCCTTCAGGTACGGCGCCAGGTGCACGCCGATAAAGACCACCTGGAAGCCGCACACGAAGTAGCCCAGTGTCAGCAGCTGGAAGTTGCGGTTGCCGAAGGCTTCATGGATGGCCTGGCCGATGGTCTGGTGGTGGCCGCCGGCGTGGGCGGCTTCGCGCGGCTCGCGCAGGGTCAGCGCCAGCGGCAGCATCACGCACGCCATCAGCGCCATCACGTACAGTGCGTTCTGCCAGCCCAGGCCGGAAATCAGCCCCTGCTCTACCGGAATCATCAGGAACTGGCCGAAGGAGCCCGCCGCGGCGGCGATGCCCATGGCCCAGACCCGCTTTTCCGGGCTGGCCACGCGGCCGATCACGCCGTAGACGATGCTGTAGGTGGTGCCGGACTGGGCGATGCCGATCATCACGCCGGCGCCGGTGGCGAATGCCGTGCCGCTGGTCGCCAGCGCCATCACCACCAGCCCGGCCACATACAGCGCCACGCCCACCAGCATGATGCGCAGCGCGCCGAACTTGTCGGCCAGCGCCCCGGCGAAAGGCTGGCTGGCGCCCCACATCAGGTTCTGCAGCGCCAGCGCAAAGGCGAAGGTTTCGCGGTTCCAGCCGTGGGCCTGCGTGATCGGCAGGTTGAACAGGCCGAAGCCGTGCCGGATGCCCATCGAAAGCGTGACCAGCAAGCCGCCGCACACAAGCACGGTGGTCAGGGAGAGTTGTCGGTTCTGCATGTCTTGGCTCGGTGCGTGGCGGCCGCGCCGGGTGGGCGGTGCCGACAGGTTTGTCGTTGCTTGTTGTATGACCGCGCCGGAACGGCAATCAGGCTTGCCGGGGCCGGGTGGTGGGGAGTTTACTCCGGCTCGGGAAAACGCGTACGGCGCCGCCGGCACTTGCGGCGGCCCGGCAAAAAGTGCCGGCGGCCTGGCAAGCCCGACCGGCGCAAGCTGCGGGGCGCGGGGCTTTTTCTGCGGGATTGGCGTCGCGCGCTTCCATTACAATGCAGTGCCCGGTGCCCCGGCGCGTGCACAGTTGTGCGCCTCGCGGCAGCCGGGACCATCACTTTCGTAGCGACTCCATGGCGAGCAAAACCAGTCAGTACAGCGAATCTTCCATCCGGGTCCTGAAGGGCCTGGAGCCGGTCAAGCAGCGCCCCGGCATGTACACCCGGACCGACAACCCCCTGCATATCGTGCAGGAGGTGATCGACAATGCCTCGGACGAGGCCCTCGGCGGCCATGGCTCCGAGATCCTGGTGACCCTGCATCGCGACGGCAGCCTCAGCGTGGAAGACGACGGCCGCGGCATCCCGGTGGGCATCCACCCGGAAGAGGGCGTGCCGGTGGTCGAGATCGTCTTTACCCGGCTGCACGCCGGCGGCAAGTTCGACAAGGGCAAGGGCGGCGCCTATGCCTTTTCCGGCGGCCTGCATGGCGTCGGCGTGTCGGTGACCAATGCCCTGTCGACGCAGCTGGACGTGACCGTCTGGCGCGACGGCATGTGCTCGACGCTGACCTTCTCCGGCGGCGACGTGACCGTGCCGCTGGCATCGCGCAAGCTCGAGCGCGGCGAGAAGAAGAACGGCACGCGCGTGCAGGTGTGGCCGGATGCCAAGTATTTCGATTCGGCCGCGATCCCGCTGGCCGAGCTGCAGCGCCTGCTGCGCAGCAAGGCGGTGCTGCTGCCGGGCGTCAAGGTCACGCTGGTGACCGAGAAAACCGGCGAGCGCCAGACCTGGCAGTACGACCAGGGCCTGAAGGGCTACCTGGTGGAGGCGCTGGCGCAGGGTAGCGGCGCCGAGCTGGTGATCCCGATGTTCGAAGGCGAGCACTTCGCCGACCCCGACGCCAACCCCGGCGAGGAAGGCTTTGCCGACGGCGAGGGCGCGTCGTGGGTGGTGGCCTGGACCGAGGACGGCGCGCCGGTGCGCGAGTCCTACGTCAACCTGATCCCCACGCCGGCCGGCGGCACGCATGAGTCAGGCCTGCGGGAAGGGCTGTTCCAGGCGGTCAAGAGCTTTATCGAGATGCACGCGCTGCAGCCCAAGGGCGTCAAGCTGATGAGCGAGGACGTGTTCGCGCGCGCCTCGTTCGTGCTGTCGGCCAAGGTGCTGGACCCGCAGTTCCAGGGCCAGATCAAGGAGCGCCTGAACAGCCGCGACGCGGTGCGGCTGGTGTCCACCTTCAGCCGTCCGGCGCTGGAGCTGTGGCTGAACCACCATGTCGAGTACGGCAAGAAGCTGGCCGAGCTGGTGATCCGCCAGGCCCAGGCGCGCACGCGCGCGGCGCAGAAGGTCGAGAAGAAGAAGGGCTCCGGCGTAGCCGTGCTGCCCGGCAAGCTGACCGACTGCGAGTCCACCGACGTGACCCGCAACGAGCTGTTCCTGGTCGAGGGCGACTCCGCCGGCGGCTCGGCCAAGATGGGCCGCGACAAGGAGTTCCAGGCCATCCTGCCGCTGCGCGGCAAGGTGCTCAACACCTGGGAGACCGAGCGCGACCGCCTGTTCGCCAACAACGAGGTGCACGACATCGCCGTGGCGATCGGCGTGGATCCGCACGGCCCCAACGACGAGCCCGACCTGTCCAACCTGCGCTACGGCAAGATCTGCATCCTGTCCGATGCCGACGTCGACGGCGCGCATATCCAGGTGCTGCTGCTGACGCTGTTCTTCCGGCATTTCCCCAAGCTGATCGAGACCGGCAACGTCTATGTGGCGCGGCCGCCGCTGTTCCGCGTCGATGCCCCGGCGCGCGGCAAGAAGCCGGCGCAGAAGCTGTACGCGCTGGACGAAGGCGAGCTCGAAGCGATCCAGGACAAGCTGCTCAAGGACGGCGTCAAGGAAAACTCGTGGCAGATCTCGCGCTTCAAGGGCCTGGGCGAAATGAGCGCCGAGCAGCTGTGGGAAACCACCATGAACCCCGACACGCGCCGCCTGCTGCCCGTGATGCTGGGCGAATATGACCTGCCGCAGACCGTCGAGATGATGAACATGCTGATGGGCAAGGGCGAGGCCGCCCAGCGCCGCAGCTGGCTGGAGGAGAAGGGCAACGAGGTCGAGGCCGATATCTGATTGGGAAGCGCCGGCCGGCGATTGGGTAGATAATCGCCCAGTTCGCTTGCACGTCGTCCCCGCGGAAGCGGGGACCCAGCGACTTTGAAGACGCTGGATTCCCGCCTACGCGGGAATGACGGTAGATTTTGGCAAGGTGCTTACCTGAAGGAACGCACGATGAAGACGAGAACCCCCGGCAATCCCTGGCGCAAGGCAACCGCAGCCCTGCTGGCGCTGGCCGGGCTCGCCTGCGTGCCGGCGGCGCATGCCGAGCTGTGGGGCTTTATCGATGCCGACGGCGTGGCGCACTTTGCCGACCAGAAGCTCGACGCGCGCTACAAGCTGTTCATGAAGGACGGCGGCAAGCTGGACACCGCGCGCCTGTCCGCGCGGCAGGCGCAGGCGGCCGGTGGCGACATCGACCTCGAGCAGCACAAGCTGTACCGCTACGTCGTCAACCATCCCAATATCAAGACCGTCGAGCCGCTGATCCACCAGATCGCCGGCAAGCAGGATGTCGATCCCGCGCTGGTCAAGGCGGTGATGGCGGTGGAGTCCGGCTTCAACCCGGCGGCGGTGTCGCCCAAGGGCGCGATCGGCCTGATGCAGGTGATTCCCGACACCGGCGCGCGCTTTGGCGTCAGCGCCGATGCGCGCCGCACCATCGAGCAGAAGCTGGCCGATCCGCGCACCAACATCACCGCCGGGGTGCGCTACCTGAGCTGGCTGATGCAGCAGTTTCCCAACAACCTGGAGCTGGTGCTGGCGGCGTACAACGCCGGCGAGGGCGCGGTGCAGCGCTACAACAACCGCATCCCGCCGTATCCGGAGACGCGGCAGTACGTCAGCACCGTGCTGCAGTTCTACCGGCTGTACCAGCCGCAGCAGGGCGTGGTGCTCAGGCGCGCCAGTGCCGGCGCGGGCGACGACGGCCCGCGCGTGAAGATGGTGATCGGCGCGCGCCGGCCCATGCCCTGAGCGGCACCCAAGAATCACAAGCAACCGGTGCGCCGGCCGTTGAAGTCCGACGCGTGGCGCGCCGAATCCTTGCCTATCCATGGAACAACAAGACATCACGTTTCAACCTGAAGAGCCCGCCGATTCGCTGACGCTGGCCCGCTACGCCGAGCGCGCCTACCTGGACTACGCCGTCAGCGTGGTCAAGGGCCGCGCGCTGCCCGAGGTGGCCGACGGCCAGAAGCCGGTGCAGCGGCGCATCCTGTTCGCGATGCACGAGATGGGCCTGCGCGCCGACGCCAAGCCGGTCAAGTCCGCGCGCGTGGTCGGCGACGTGCTGGGCAAGTTCCACCCGCACGGCGACCAGTCCGCCTATGACGCACTGGTGCGGCTGGCGCAGGATTTCTCGCTGCGCTATCCGCTGATCGACGGCCAGGGCAACTTCGGCTCGCGCGACGGCGACGGCGCCGCGGCGATGCGCTACACCGAAGCGCGCCTGACGCCGATCTCGCGGCTGCTGCTGGACGAGATCGACGAAGGCACGGTCGATTTCATCCCCAACTACGACGGCTCGATGCAGGAGCCCAAGCTGTTGCCGGCGCGGCTGCCGTTCGTGCTGCTCAACGGCGCCTCGGGCATCGCGGTGGGCATGGCCACCGAGATCCCGCCGCATAACCTGCGCGAGGTCGCCGCCGCCACCGTGGCCATGATCCGCAACCCGAATATCGCGCTGGCCGAGCTGCTGGCGCTGATGCCGGGGCCGGACTATCCCGGCGGCGGGCAGATCATCTCGCCGGCGGCGGACATCGCCCAGATCTACGAGAACGGCCGCGGCAGCCTCAAGGTGCGCGCGCGCTGGACCATCGAAGAACTGGCGCGCGGCCAGTGGCAGCTGGTGGTGACCGAGCTGCCGCCGAATACCTCGGCGCAGAAGGTGCTGGAAGAGATCGAGGAAATCACCAACCCCAAGATCAAGACCGGCAAGAAGGCGCTGACGCAGGACCAGCAGCAGCTCAAGGCCACCGTGCTGGCGGTGCTCGACGCGGTCCGCGACGAGTCCGGCAAGGACGCGCCGGTGCGGCTGGTGTTCGAGCCCAAGAGCAAGAACATCGACCAGCAGGAGTTCATCCAGACGCTGCTGGCGCATACCAGCCTGGAATCCGGCGCGCCGATCAACCTGGTGATGATCGGCACCGACGGCCGGCCGCGCCAGAAGGGCCTGCGCGAGATCCTGGGCGAGTGGATCGCGTTCCGCTTCGACACCGTCACGCGCCGCACGCGCCATCGCCTGGGCAAGGTCGAGGACCGCATCCATATCCTCGAAGGCCGGATGCTGGTGCTGCTCAATATCGACGAGGTGATCCGCATCATCCGCGAGAGCGACGAGCCCAAGCCCGCGCTGGTCGAGGCCTTCGGCCTGAGCGACCGCCAGGCCGAGGACATCCTGGAAATCCGGCTGCGCCAGCTGGCGCGCCTGGAAGCGATCCGGATCGAGAAGGAACTGAAGGAACTGCGCGAGGAGCAGGCCGACCTCGACGTGCTGCTCAAGTCCGAGACCATGATGCGCCGTCGCATCATCAAGGAGATCGAGACCGACGCCAAGCAGTACAGCCCGGAAGACAAGGATCCGCGCCGCACGCTGATCCAGGAAGAGCGCCGCGCCGCGGCCGAGGTGCGCGTGATCGACGAGCCGGTGACGGTGGTGATGTCGCAGAAGGGCTGGGTGCGCACGCGCCAGGGCCACGGCCACGACCCGCAGCAGTTCACCTTCAAGGCGGGCGATGCGCTCTACAACACCTTCGACTGCCGCACCGTCGACGTGCTGCTGGTGTTCGGCACCAACGGCCGGGTCTATTCCGTGCCGGTGTCCAGCCTGCCGGGCGGGCGCGGCGACGGGGTGCCCATCACCACGCTGATCGAGCTGCAGTCCGGCAGCCAGGTGGCGCACACCTTTGCCGGCAGCGCCAGCCAGCGCGTGCTGATCGCCACCGCGAGCGGCAACGGCTTCCAGACCACGGTGGGCGACATGACCGGCCGGCAGAAGGGCGGCAAGTCGTTCCTGACGCTGGACGACGGCGATGCCCCGCTGCCGCCGGCGCCGATCGGCGACGAGGCCACGCATGCGGCCTGCCTGTCCGGCAACGGCCGCCTGCTGCTGGTGGCGCTGGATGAAGTGAAGGTGCTGTCCGCCGGCGGCCGCGGCGTGATCCTGATGGAGCTGGAGCCGAAGGAGAAGCTGCTGCAGGCGGTGGCCGTGGGCGCGCCGGGGCTGGTGCTGTCCGGCGCGGGCCGCGGCGGCAAGCCGTCGTCGCAGAAGCTGGCCGGGCAGTCGCTGCTGCCGTACGTGGGCAAGCGCGCGCGCAAGGGCAAGCCGATCGAGGCGAAGCTGAAGGAGCCGAGGATCGAGCCGGTGCGGGTGGAGCCGCCGGGCAACGGCAACTGAGTTTCGCCGAAGCGATGGTTTGCTCCCCTCTCCCGCAAGCTGTATGGACCGGGGACATGGGTAACACATGTGCCAGGACATGGGTAACAGTCCAGTCTCCAGTTTAATTGGCCTCCTGTAGGTCTATTGTGGCCACCTTCTGATGGCAGAAGTAGACATCAAAGGTGCCGTCCAAATCCACGCGAGGGCGCAGCGCTACGGGCGTTCCGACCAAGGCTCGTCCGACCCGGAACGTCTTTCCTCGGAAGCAGATGCGCCCGCCGTCGCCTACCTTTCGCACGATGTCATCGCTGCCGTACTCGATAGGCGGGAGCTCGCGCGGCATCGTCCGTGGACTAGGCGCATAGCGGCTTGCGGGTGTCTCCATATCCAGGGCGTGGTGTGGGCGCTTGAAGTTGTACACGTGGCGCCAATGGCTGAAGTGATGCTGCGCATCGTCCAGATCCCGGAAGCGCTGGTTGGCCAACAGCTCTGCCTGCATGGTTCGATGGAAGCGCTCGTCCTTACCGTTGGTCTGCGGATGGCGAGGTCGGCTATGACTGAGCCGCACCCCCAGGCGGATCAGCCAAGCACCCAACGTGGTAAGTGCACGGGGCACTGGAGAACCCCAGGGCGGGCCGTTGTCTGCATTGATGCGCTCGGGCAGCCCATAGCGCGCAAAAGCCTTCTCTAACGCTTCCTGTACGGATTCAAACTGTTCGTTGCCCAAGGCCCTGAGCAGCACATTGAACCGGGAGTGATCGTCCAAGACCGTGAGTGGGTGGCACCGCTGCGTGTCGGTAGCGAAGTGGCCTTTAAAGTCAATTTGCCATAGTGCATTGGGCCGGTCGTGCTCGAAGCGCTGCCAGGCTGTAGCGGCCGAGCTGGCGGCCGGATCGATCAAGCCATGGCGGCGCAGCACCCAATTGACTGTGCTCGGGGCGATTTGGACGCAGTGGTCACGCTCCAGTACGCGTGCGATCTTGCGGGCGCCCCAGGCCGAATGTTCGGCTCGGATCGCTAGCACGCCCTCTTCGACGGCAGCTGGAGTTCGGCCGGGAGAGCTATGTGGCCGCCGAGTTCGGTCGTCCAGATCCTCTCGGTTCAACCACTTGTAACCGGTCTTGCGACTGATGCAGAAGCGGCGGCAAAGCTCCGCAATATTGGCGTCCGCCTGGCGTGCCAGGCGGACGAACTCTTCTCTTTGCTGCTTCACGGTGTTTTGGCTCCAGGGCAACGTTGTCCTCCCGCTGACTAAGCGGGAAAAGTGTTACCCATGTCCTGGCACACCTGTTACCTATGTCCCCGGTCTATACAGCTCGCGGGAGAGGGGCAGGGGGTGAGGGCAGGCCGTGGCATACCGCAGGCCTGACTTCGAAGACGCTCCCGCCCTCACCCCAACCCTCTCCCGCAAGCGGGAGAGGGAGCCCCCAATCTGGTGGGCAACGCCTCAATCCACCCCCACGAATCCCCCCGTCTGATGCGCCCACAGCCGCGCATACAGCCCCCCATGCGCGAGCAACTCCGCATGCGTGCCGCTCTCGACGATATGCCCGTTGTCCAGCACCACCAGCCGGTCCATGCGCGCGATCGTCGACAGCCGGTGCGCGATGGCGATCACGGTCTTGCCCTGCATCAGCGTCTCCAGGCTTTCCTGGATCGCGGCTTCCACTTCGGAATCCAGCGCCGAGGTCGCTTCGTCCAGGATCAGGATCGGCGCGTTCTTCAGCAGCACCCGCGCGATCGCGATGCGCTGGCGCTGACCGCCTGACAGTTTCACGCCGCGCTCGCCGACCTGCGCCTCCAGCCCGGTGTTGCCGTGGGCATCGACCAGGTCGGGGATGAACTCGTCGGCGCGGGCGCGGTGCAGCGCCGCGGCCAGTTCGGCCTCGGTGCTGGAGGGCTTGCCGTACAGCAGGTTCTCGCGGATCGAGCGGTGCAGCAGCGAGGTGTCCTGCGTGACCATGCCGATCTGCGCGCGCAGGCTTTCCTGCGTGACCGTGGCGATGTCCTGGCCGTCGATCACGATGCGGCCGCGCTCCACGTCGTAGAGCCGCAGCAGCAGGTTGACCAGCGTCGACTTGCCGGCGCCGGACGGGCCCACCAGGCCGATCTTCTCGCCCGGCCGCACCGTCAGGTTGACGCCCTCGATCACGCCCGAGCCCTTGCCGTAGTGGAACCCCACCTGCTCGAAGCGGACTTCGCCGTGCGTGACGCGCAGCGGCTGCGCGTTGGCGCGGTCGGTGACCTTGCGCGGCACCGCGATGGTCTTCATGCCGTCCTGCACCTGGCCGACGTTCTCGAAGATGCCGTTGACCACCCACATGATCCAGCCCGACATATTGTTGATGCGGATCACCAGCCCGGTGGTCAGCGCGATCGCGCCGGTGGTGACATGCCCGGTGCTCCACAGCCACACCGCCAGCCCGGTGGTGCCGGCGATCAGCGCGCCGTTCATCGCGGTGATGGTGACGTCCATGCCGCTGACCATGCGCCCCGCCTGCCGCGTCTTCTCGGTCTGCTCGGACATGGCGTCGCGCGCGTAGTCTTCTTCCTGCCGGGTATGCGCGAACAGCTTGAGCGTGGTGATATTGGTATAGCCGTCGACGATGCGCCCCATCAGCCGCGAGCGCGATTCGGTGGCGACCACCGAGCGCTGCTTCACGCGCGGCACGAAGTACAGCAGCGCGGCGACGTAGCAGACGATCCACAGCAGCAGCGGAATCATCAGGCGCCAGTCGGCCTGCGCGAACAGCACCAGCGAACTGACGGCGTAGATCGCCACGTGCCACAGCGCGTCCACCGCCTGCACCGCGGAGTCGCGCAGCGAGAAGCCGGTCTGCATGATGCGCTGGGCGATGCGCCCGGCAAAGTCGTTCTGGAAGAACGACAGGCTCTGCTTGAGCACATAGCGATGGTTCTGCCAGCGGATCAGGTTGGACAGGCTGGGGCTGATCACCTGGTGCACCAGCACGTCGTGCAGGCCGAAGAAGATGGGCCGCAGCAGCACCGCCACCACCGCCATCCACACCAGTTCGTTGCGGTGCCGGCTGAAGAATTCGGCGCCGGGCGTGGTCTGCGCCATGTCGACCAGCCGGCCGAGGAAGCTGAACAGCGCCACCTCGATCAGCGCGCCGACCAGGCCGACCAGCAACAGCAGCACGAACACGCCCCAGACCTCGCGCAGGTACCAGGTGTAGAAGCGCAGCACCTGGCCCGGCGGCTCGCGGTCGGGCATGTGGCGGAAGGGGTCGATCAGTCTTTCCAGGCGACGCAACATGGCGGGTTCCCGTTGTGCCAGGCGCGCCCGGGCGTCTTCGTGGGACGCTGGGCGCGCATGTGAAGGAGCGAACGCAACATGATACGCGCCTCGTACCATGGAAAAAGCCCCGCCGGGAGCGGGGCTTTGGCTGAACGGCAGCGCGAAACCGCCTACGTGGAGGGGCCGGCCCTGAGCGGGACCGGCGCAGCCGCGTGCTCAGGGGTGATGGATCACCATATGCGTGAACGGCGGCACGTAGGCCTGCAGCGTCACGAACAGGCCCACCAGGATCGCCAGCACGATCGAGTGGAAGAACACGTAGCGCAGGATGTCGCCCTCGTGGCCATACCACTTGGTTGCGGTCGACGCGACCACGATCGACTGCGCGTCGATCATCTTGCCCATCACGCCGCCCGAGCTGTTGGCCGAGGCCATCAGCACCGGCGACAGCCCCAGCTGCTCGGCGGTGGTCTTCTGCAGGCCGCCGAACAGCACGTTCGAGGCCGTGTCCGAGCCGGTCAGCGCCACGCCCAGCCAGCCCAGCATGGTCCCGAACAACGGGTAGAACACGCCGGTGTGGGCAAAGGCCAGCCCCAGCGTGGCATCGAGGCCCGAGTAGCGCGTCAGGTAGCCGACCCCGAACATGGCGCAGATGGTCAGCAGCGAGTAGCGCACCAGCTTGATGGTTTCCCAGTACTCCTTGAACAGCCGCGGCACCGAGTAGCCCATCAGCAGGCCGCCGGCAATGGCCGAGACGAAGATGCCGGTGCCGGCCATCGACAGCACGTTGAAGTTGAACACCGCGCCTTCGATGACTTCCTTCGGCACCACCGGCGGCACCTTGACGATGGCCTTGTCGAGGCCCGGCACCGGGAATTTCCAGGCCCACAGGCTATCCATCAGCTTCTTGAACTCGGGGATGCCCCAGACGAACACGAACACCGTCAGGATCACCCACGGCATCCACGCCTTGGCCACCGAGATCCCGGCCGAGGCGGCGCTGGCGCGCGCGTCGGCTTCGAGCGCTTCGGGGTGGTCGACCTTGGAGTCGTCATGGCGGCCCAGGATCTTGGTCGAGGTCCAGATTTCCTTCGGATGCCAGACCTTCAGGAACAGCGTCAGCGCGCCCATCGACACCAGCGCGGCGATCACGTCGACCAGCCACGGGCCGTGGAAATTCGACACCAGGTATTGCGGGATGGCGAAGCTCACGCCCGCCACCAGGATCGCCGGCCAGATCGCCAGCATGCCGCGGAAGCCGGCAAAGGCCCAGATCAGCCAGAACGGCACGATCACCGAAAAGAACGGCAGCTGCCGGCCGATCATCGCCGACAGGTCGAGCAGGTCGAGCCCGGTCACCGAGGCCAGCCCGATGATCGGCGCGCCCAGCGCGCCGTACGCCACCGGCGCGGTGTTGGCGATCAGCGCCAGGCCCGAGGCCGCCAGCGGCGAGAAGCCCAGACCGATGAGGATCGCGCCGGTCACGGCCACCGGCGTGCCGAAGCCGGCCGCGCCCTCGAAGAAGGCGCCGAAGCTGAACGCCACCAGCAGCAGCTGCAGGCGGCGGTCTTCGGTGATGCCGGAGATCGAGTTCTGCAACACCTTGAACGATCCGTTCAGCGTGGTGAGCCGGTGCAGGAAGATGATGTTCAGCACGATCCAGCCGATCGGGAACAGTCCGGAGACGATGCCCAGCCCCGCCGCCTTGCCCGCCATGGCCGCCGGCATGCCGAACACGGTCGAGGCGACCACGATGCCGATCACCAGCGCCAGGCCGGCGGCCAGGTGCGCCTGCATATGGAAGAACGCCAGCGCTGCCAGCAGCACGGCGACGGGAATGCCCGCGGCAATGGTCGACAGCGCCATATTGCCTAGCGGGTCATAGACTTGACTCCACACGATCGAAATCCTCCTCTGATTTTTGGCTCGGGTGCCCGGGCGATCTGCGTGCCCTGGAACTCCCGCATGCGCTTTGCACCGGCGTGCGGCATCCGCCGCGCCGGCAAAGAACCAGGATTTTAAAAAGGGCCCGATGGCGCTCGCCGTACATCGCGTCATGATCGCGATGAGCCACATTCAGGGATCAGGGTTTGCCCCGAGGAGCATGGCGGTTCACATGGGGCCCTTGCGGCACACCGGCCAGAGTACTCTAAACGACGCCCGTTGCAAAAGTATGCAAGCCAGCCGCGCGCCAGCATGACTTGCGACTGCGACGATTGCCGGCGGCTGGCGCGGGCGCGGCCATGGCGCCATACTGGCGGGCAGCGCGCCGGCACACCGCCGGCGCCATCCCATTTCGAGGCGAGGTTCCCATGACTGAATTCCTTCCGCCGTGGCCGCTGCTGACGGCCTTCGTGGTGGCCAGCCTGGCGCTGGCGATCACGCCGGGCCCGGCCGTGGTCTATATCGTCACGCGCACGCTGGCGCAGGGTCGGCAGGCCGGGCTGGCGTCGATCGGCGCGGTGGCGCTGGGCAACCTGGGCAACGCCATCGGCGCCTCGCTGGGGCTGGCGGTGCTGTTCTCGGTCTCGGCGCTGGCCTTCACGGTGGTCAAGTACGCCGGCGCGGCCTACCTGATCTGGCTGGGCCTGCGCGCCTTGCGCGGTTCAGGCCCCGGTGTCGACGGCGGCGCCCCCGAAATGGCGCCGCGCAGCCTGCGCCAGGTGGTGCGCGATGGCTTCGTGGTGGCGTTGCTCAATCCCAAGACCGCGATCTTCTTCGCGGCCTTCCTGCCGCAGTTCATGAATCCCGCGGGCTCGGCGCTGGCGCTGAGCCTGGTGCTGGGCGTGGCCTTCGTGCTGATCGCGGCGACTACGGATGCGTGCTACGTGATGGCCGCCGCCGCGGTGATGCCGGCGCTGCGCCGCGCCGGCCGGGCACGCGCCATGGGCCGCTACCTGACCGGCGCGGCCTTTATCGGGCTGGGCGTGTTTACCGCGGCGTCGGGCTCGCGCGCGCCGAAGTAGGCAGGACGTGGAAAGAACCGCCGCGGCTCAGCGCAGCGGCAGTTCCAGGATGCCGCCGGCGGCGGGGCGGGCGCGCATGGCGTTGAGCCATCGTTCCAGCTCGGGGCGCGGCTGGTGCTGGCGCGGCAGGCCCAGCCAGCGGTGCGCGGCGCAGGCCAGCGAGATGTCGGCCATGGTGAAGCGGTCGCCGCCGATGAACTCGCGCCCGGCCAGCGCCCGGTCCAGCAGCGCGGCGAGCGGCTCGGTGCGCTCGCACGAGGCCTCGATCGCGGCCGCATCGCGCTCGGCTGCGGGCTTGCGCACCAGGTTCAGGAACGCCGTCACCATGGCCGGGCTGAAGGCGGTGGTCTGCCAGTCCATCCAGCGGTCGGCCGAGGCGCGCGCCTTCACGTCCTCGGGCCACAGCGTGCCTTCGCCGTAGCGCGCGCACAGGTAGCGCACGATCGCATTGGACTCCCACAGCACGAAGGGCTCGCCGCCGACATCGGTGCCGCGGAAATCCTCGATCACCGGGATCTGGCGGTTAGGGTTCAGGCGCACGTAGGCCTCGGTGTCGAGGTCGCCCTTGGTCACGCCGATATCGACGCGCTCGTGGTCCAGGTGCAGCTCGCGCGCGCACCACACCACCTTCTGCACGTTGATGGAGGAAAGCCGGCCCCAGATACGCAACATGTCGTCTCCCAAGTGAAGTGCGCCCGTCTGCCGTGGCCTCAGGCCGCGCGCGGCTGCCGCGCCGCGGCGATGGCTTCGCGGAACAGCTCGCCGAGGATCGCCACGCCCTGCTCGATGCGCTCCGCCGGCACCGTGACAAAGGCCAGGCGCAGCGCGTTGCGCTTCGGGTTGTTGGCGTAGAACGGCGCGCCCGGCACGTAGGCGACGTTGCGCTTCACCGCTTCTTCCAGGATCACCATGCTGTCCAGGCCCTCGGGCAGCTCCATCCAGATGAACATGCCGCCTTCGGGCGCATTCCAGCTGACGCCCTCGGGCATGTGGCGCTTGAGCGCATCCAGCATGGTCTGGCACTGCTTGCCGTAGAGCTCGCGGATGGTCGGGATGTGGGTGTCGAGCAGGCCGTCGCGCACGGTCTCGTAGGCCACGCGCTGGGTGAAGGTGGGCGTGTGCAGGTCCGATGCCTGCTTGGCCTGGCACAGCTTGAAATGCAGCTCGGGCGGGGCGATCACGTAGCCCAGGCGCATGCCGGGGGCCAGGATCTTCGAGAACGAGCCCATGTAGATCACGCCGTCCGGGTTCATCGACAGCAGGCTCGGCAGCTGGTCGCCGGTGTAGCTGAGCGCGCCGTAGGGATCGTCCTCGACCAGCAGCACGCCCAGTTGCTGCGCGCGCGCCACCAGCGCCTGGCGGCGCTCGAGCGGCAGGCGCCGCCCGGTCGGGTTCTGGAAGTTGGGCAGGGCGTACAGGAAGCGCGCGCCGGCGCTCAGCTCGGGTGTCAGCGCCTCGGGCAGCAGGCCCTTGTCGTCGCTGGGGATCGAGACGAACTCCGGCTCGAACAGCGAGAACGCCTGCAGCGCGCCGAGGTAGCTGGGGGTTTCCACCATCACCTTGCTGCCCGGGTCGATCATCACCTTGGCGATCAGGTCCAGCGCCTGCTGCGAGCCGGTGGTGATCAGCACGCGCCCGACCGCCACGTCATGGCGCCTGGCGACGAACTCGCGCAGCGGCAGGTAGCCTTCGGTCGCGGCGTATTGCAGCGCCGCCTGCGGGTTGTCGGCGAAGACGCGGGCCGTCGCGGCTTCCATCGCCGCTACCGGGAACGACGCCGGCGACGGCAGGCCGCCGGCGAACGAAATGACTTCCGGACGCTCGGTGACCTTCAGGATTTCGCGGATGGCCGAGCTGGTCAGTTGCTGCGCCCGGCGGGAAATGGCCCATTTCATGATGTGTCTCTTGTGGTCTGCGGTGATTCTGGGGAGAGCGGCCACGGCAACGGCCGGCCGCTCAGTCAACGATATGGATTCAGCCCTGCACTTCGGCGATCAGCTCGATCTCGACGCAGGCGCCCAGCGGCACCTGCGCCACGCCAAACGCGCTGCGCGCGTGCTTGCCCTTGTCGCCGAAGACTTCGGCCAGCAGCTCGGAGGCGCCGTTGGTGACCAGGTGCTGCTCGGTGAAGTCGGTGGTCGAATTGACCAGGCTCATCACCTTGACGATGCGGGTGACGCGGTTCAGGTCGCCGACATGCGCGTGCAGCGTCGCCAGCAGGTCGATGGCGACGGCGCGGGCGGCGGCCTTGCCGGTGTCGGTGTCGATGTCCTGGCCCAGCTTGCCGGTCCATACCTTGCCGTCCTTGCGCGCGATATGGCCCGACAGGAACACGGTGTTGCCGGTCTGCGCGGCCATCACGTAGGCGGCGGCGGGGGCGCTGACGGCAGGCAGTTCGATGCCGAGGCGGGCAAGGGTGTCGTAGACCGAGGTTTGGGACATGTAGGCTCCAGTCAGTGAATGCGTCCGGGAAGGATCGGTGGGGGTTCCGGGGCAGGTGCGGTTTGCTGCACGGCGGCGCGGCGGCCCAGGGCCACGACGGCAATCACCGCCACCGCGAAGGCGATGGTGGCAGCGTCGAGCGGCTCGGACAGGATCAGCGCGCCGCCCGCCAGTGTCAGGAACGGCTGCAGCAATTGTATCTGGCCGACGCGGGCCACGCCGCCTTTTGCCAGGCCGGCGTACCAGAAAAGGAAGCCCACGAACATCGAGAACACCGAAACATAGGCCATGCCGCCCCAGGCCCGCGGCGATGCGGCCGCAATCGCCGGCAGGTCGCGCAGCGTCAGCCAGGCCACCACCGGCACCAGCACCGGCAGCGAGACCACCAGCGCCCAGCTGATGGTTTCGAGTCCGCCCAGCTCGCGCGACAGCTTGCCGCCCTCGGCATAGCCGAGCGCGCCCAGCAGCACCGCGCCGAACAGGAACCAGTCGGCATGCTGCAGGCCGCCGGCCCCCTGCCACACGGCAAAGCCGACCACCAGCGCGCTGCCGGCCACCGCCGACAGCCAGAACGCCGGCGATGGCCGCTCGCGCCCGAACCACGCGGCGAATACGGCCGTCGCCAATGGCAGCAGGCCGATCACGATGGCGCCGTGGCTGGCCGGCACCTCGCGCATGGCCAGCGAGGAAAAGAGCGGGAAGCCCGCCACCACCCCCAGCGCGGTCACCGCCAGCCGCGCCCATTGACCGCCGCGCGGGCGCCGACCGGCGCGCAGCGCGCCGCGCCAGGCCAGCAGTGCCAGCGCCAGCAGCGCGGCCAGCACGGCCCGCGCCAGCGCGACGAAGACCGGGTCCAGTTCCGCCACCGCCATGCGCGTGAACGGCAGCGTCTGGCTGAAGATCGCCACGCCAATCAGGCCCAGCAGCATGCCGCCGGAGGCGGGCGCGGCAGCAGCCGCAGGTGTCGTCGATGACAAGGGAGTTTGCGGAGCGGGGCGGCTGGCGGGCATGGTTGGCCTCTGTGTTGTCGGGAGTGTCGGTTGCGTGGTCAGGCAACCGCGGGCACGCCGGGACGGGCCCCGAGCGCAATCCACAGCGCCGTCAGCGCCAGCGCCGCGCCCATGGCGCGGTTGAACCAGCGCACGCGCTGCCCGTGCTGCAGCCACTGCCGCAGCGACGCGCCCACCGCGCCATAGACGCCGTTGCTGACAAAGCCGAGCACGCCGAACACGCCGCACACCAGCAGCATGCGCTGCACCGGCGAGGACGCGCCCGCCATGTAAGACGCCGCCACCGCCAGCGCCAGCATCCACGCCTTGATGTTGGCGTACTGCAGCGCCGCCGACTGCCACACGCTGAGCGGGCGCAGCACCTGCTTTTCGGCCAGCGCGGTGCTGCGCGCGATCTTCCACGCCAGCCACAGCAGGTAGGCGACGCCGGCCGCGTGCACCGCGGCGGCCAGCGCCGGCTGCCCCAGCACCAGCGCGCCCACGCCCAGCGCGCACAGCGCCAGGATGCTGGCAAAGCCGAAGGCGACGCCGACGCAGTGCGGCAGCGTCGCGCGCAGGCCGAAGTTGGCCCCGGTCACCGCGGCGATGGTGGTGTTGGGCCCGGGCGTGAACAGGCCGACCGTGAGCAGCGTCAGCAGCGCCGCGAACTGCGCCGCGCTAAGGCCGGTGAGCAAGCCGGTGAGCAGTGCGGAAGCGGTCATGCGAACGCCACCGCCATGCGCCGGTTGGCGCGGCTCTTCTTTTCGATCCTGGTCACCGCCACCGCGCCGATGCGCACGGTCTGGTCGAGCCCGATCCCTTCGGCGCTGGCGGCCACGACGGTGGCGCTGCAGTGGCCGGGATACGGGTCTGCGTCGAAACGCTTGCGGGTGGCGGACATCGGGGGCTCCTTGGCTTTGTTCTAAGAATGGCTAGCGCAGGGTGCGGATGCCCTGCGCCGTTTCGATCTCGGCAATCAGTTCAGGCGGGCCGTCGCCCTGTTCCACCGCGATCAGGTGGTCGGCGCCCAGCCAGGCCAGCCCCTGGCGCAGCAGCTCGGCGCGCGGATGGCGCGCGCACAACCGGCGCAGCGCCAGGTCCTGCCGCGGCAGGCTGGCGCCGGGGGCGGGGGCCACGTCCCACTGGATCAGGCTGGGCAGCGCGCCGTCGCCGGCGCTGCCCGCTTCGCCGGGCCAGGCCGGCAGGCTGCCGTCGGCCGGTACGGTGATGCGCCAGTGCAGGCGGTCGCGGCTCATGGGGATGACGGGGGCGATGCGCTCGGGATACTGGGCCTGCCAGCGGCTCAGGTCGGCGGGCCGTTCCACGCGCGCGGCCCAGTGCAGCAGGAACGGGCCATCGCGCAGGCGCTGCTGGACTGCTGCGGTGTCCAGGCCGAACCAGCGCGGCCGTGCCGGCGCGGCGGCGGCCGGATCGACGGCGATCACTTCCAGGTAGATGCCGCCGAACAGGCCTAGCACGCGGTTGTGCGTGCCCATGGCCGCATGCGCGCCGCCGCCCTGGGGCGCAATGCCCAGCACGCCGGCAATGTAGTCGGTGCCGGTATCGAGGTCAGGGGCGGCAACCACGAGGTGATCGAGGGCTAGCTTCATCTTGGCTTGATGGTAGACAAGGTACTCGGTACAGTACCGGTACAGTTGAGCGGATCGTCTTCAGTACAGTTGCAGGAGCAGCACATGGATGCCCATACCAGCAAGGGCGGCGCCGGCGGAGACAGCGCCGCCACGGCCCGCCAGAAGGATAGCCGAGGCCAGGCGCCTGCCGCACCGGCGCGCGCGCTGCAGCTGGTGCTGCCGTCCACGGCGCGGCTGCCCGACCCGATCCCGTCGGCACAGATGACGCTGGTCGAGCAGCTGACCGAATGGGCGCGCATGCGCATCGACGAGCGCGTGTTCCGCGCCGGCATGCGCATGCCGTCGATCCGGCAGCTGGCGCAGGAGAAGGGCATCTCGCGCTTTACCGTGGTCGAGGCGTACGAGCGGCTGGTGGCGCTGGGCTACCTGGAATCGCGCCGCGGCTCGGGCTTCTACGTGCGCGAACGGGCCCCGGCCGCGCCGGCAGCATCGGCAGCATCGGTCTCCCACGACGCCGCGGCGGCGCGCAAGATCGACGTGACCTGGCTGCTGCGCAGCATGTTCCATACCGCCGAGGCGCACAAGGCGCCGGGGCTGGGCTTCCTGCCCAACGACTGGCTCGACGGCGAGCTGATCGCCAGCGCGCTGCGCGGGCTCGGGCGCCAGCCCGGCAACCATTTCCTCGCCAGCGGCACGCCGCAGGGCTTCCTGCCGCTGCGCCAGCAGCTGCGCACCCGGCTGGAAGAACTGGAGATCCGCGCCGGCGCCGAGCAGATCGTGCTGACCTCGGGCATCACCCAGGCGCTCGACCTGATCGCGCGGCTTTACCTGCAACCCGGCGACGCGGTGCTGGTGGGCGACCCGGCCTGGTTCGTGATGTTCGGCCGCTTTGCCGCGCAGGGCGCGCAGGTGATCGGCGTGCCCTACACCGGCGAAGGGCCGGACCTGGAGGCGCTGGAGCGCATCGTGCAGGCGCGCCGCCCCAGGCTGTTCGTGATCAACTCGGTGCTGCACAACCCGACCGGCACCTCGCTGTCGGCAGCCAAGGCCTTCCAGCTGCTGCGCCTGGCCGAGCAGTACGACTTCCTGATCGTCGAGGACGACATCTACTGCGACCTGTGCCCGCCCGGCCACGCCGCCACCCGGCTGGCCAGCCTGGACCAGCTGCGCCGGGTGATCTACCTGGGCAGCTTCTCCAAGACGCTGGCGGCCAACCTGCGCGTCGGCTTTGTCGCCGCGCACCCGGAAACGGCCGCGGCGCTGACCGACAGCAAGCTGCTGGCCGGGCTGGCCACGCCGGAGATCAACGAGCGGGTGCTGTACAAGGTGCTGACCGAAGGGCATTACCGCAAGCATGTCGAGCGCGTGCGCACCCGGCTCGACCGGGCCCGCGACGACACCCGGCGCGCGCTGGAACGGCTGGGCCTGCGCCTGTTCCCCGGCCAGCACGCCGGCATGTACCTGTGGGCCGACTCCGGCCGCGATTCCAACGCCATCACCACCGCCGGCCATGAGGAAGGCTACCTGTTCGCCCCGGGCAGCCTGTTTTCGCCGTCGCAGATGCCGTCCGGCTGGATGCGCTTCAACGTCGCCAGCAGTGGCGACCCCGACATGCTGCGCTTCCTGGCGCAGCAGCTTGAACGGCTGTAGCGGGGCAACCGGCGCGCCCCCGGGTCTTGAAAATGGCCCGGGCGTCCCTATTTTTGCCGGCACGGCCCCGGCGGCCACCCAACCCATCCAGATTCGCCTGTTTTCAAGAGGAGAACCATGACCGCACCGCACGAGACGATGAGCTTCCAGGCGGAAGTGAAGCAGCTGCTGCACCTGATGATCCACTCGCTGTACAGCAACAAGGAAATCTTCCTGCGCGAGCTGGTCTCGAATGCTTCGGACGCCACTGACAAGCTGCGCTTCGAGGCGATCGCGAATCCGTCCCTGCTCGAGAACGACGCCGACCTGGCCATCCGCATCGAGGCCGATGCCCAAGCGCGCACGCTGAAGATCACCGACAACGGCATCGGCATGAGCCGCGACGAGGCCATCCGCAACCTCGGCACCATCGCGCGCTCGGGCACGAAGGAGTTCTTCCAGCAGCTGTCCGGCGACCAGCAGAAGGACGCCGCGCTGATCGGCCAGTTCGGCGTGGGCTTCTATTCGGCCTTTATCGTCGCCGACAAGGTCACCGTGGAAACGCGCCGCGCCGGCCTGGGCGCCGAGGAAGCGGTGCGCTGGGAAAGCACCGGCGACGGCGAGTTCACCGTCGACGCCATTGCGCGCGCCGAGCGCGGCACCACCATCACGCTGCACCTGCGCGAGGGCGAGGACGATTTCCTCTCCGCGTGGCGGCTGAAGGGCATCATCCAGAAGTATTCGGACCACATCTCGCTGCCGATCCGCATGCCCAAGGAAGTGTGGGACGCCGAAGCCAGCAGCTACAAGCGCACCGACGAGTGGGAGAGCGTGAACCAGGCCAGCGCGCTGTGGACCCGCGCCAAGTCCGACATCACCGACGAGCAGTACACCGCGTTCTACCAGCACATCGCGCACGACAACGAGGCGCCGCTGGCGTGGACCCACAACCGGGTCGAGGGCCGCAGCGAATACACCCAGCTGCTGTACATCCCGGCGCGCGCGCCGTTCGACCTGTGGGACCGCAACCACAAGGCCGGGCTCAAGCTGTACGTGAAGCGCGTCTTCATCATGGACGACGCCGAGCAGCTGCTGCCGGGCTACCTGCGCTGGGTCAAGGGCGTGGTCGATTCCGCCGACCTGCCGCTGAACGTGTCGCGCGAGCTGCTGCAGGAAAGCCGTGACGTGAAGGCGATCCGCGAGGGCTGCACCAAGCGCGTGCTGTCGATGCTGGAAACGCTGGCCGACAGCGAGGACGAAGCCGAGCGCGCCAAGTACGCCACCTTCTGGCAGCAATTCGGCCAGGCGCTCAAAGAGGGCGTGGGCGAGGACCAGGCCAACCAGGAGCGCGTGGCCAAGCTGCTGCGCTTTGCCTCGACGCACAACGACACCGCCGAACAGAACGTGGCGCTGGCCGCCTATGTCGGCCGCATGAAGGAAGGGCAGGACAAGATCTACTACGTCACGGCCGACACCTGGTCCGCGGCCAAGAACAGCCCGCACCTGGAAGTGTTCCGCAAGAAGGGCATCGAAGTGCTGCTGCTGACCGACCGCGTCGACGAATGGATGCTGTCGTTCCTGCGCGAGTTCGACGGCAAGGAACTGGTCTCGGTGGCGCGCGGCGACCTCGACCTGGGCAAGCTGGCCGACGAGGCCGAGAAGGCTGAGCAGGAAAAGGCCGAGGCCGACTGGAAGGACGTGGTCGAGCGCGCCAAGGCCGTGCTGGCCGGCAAGGCCAAGGACGTGCGCGTGACGCTGCGCCTGACCGAGTCGGCATCGTGCCTGGTCTCGGACGAAGGCGACATGAGCGGCTACCTGCAGCGCCTGCTCAAGCAGGCCGGCCAGAAGGCGCCGGACGCGCAGCCGATCCTGGAACTGAACCCGGAACACGCGCTGGTCAGGAAGCTGCGCGACCTGCAAGGCGAGGAATCAGGCGAGGCCTTCAGCGACCGCCTGCAGGTGCTGTTCGACCAGGCGCTGCTGGCCGAAGGCGGCATGCTGGAAGACCCGGCCGCCTACGTACAGCGCGTGAACAAGCTGCTGGCCTGAGCCAACGCGAAGGTGTGCTCCCCTCTCCCGCTTGCGGGAGAGGGGCCGGGGGTGAGGGCAGGCGCTGGCATACCGACGGCCGGACTTCGTTGACGCTCCGGCCCTCACCCCCACCCCTCTCCCACTTCGCGGGAGAGGGGAGCGTTTGCCGGAGTTCGTGGCAAGCGCAAACGTTCTCGCAAACCGGCGGCCTGCAACACGCGTCGTTCCGCCTTGGTCAGCAACCGGGACCCTGCGTTCTTGCCATGCCCGAAACCATCCCCCCTCAACCGGATCTCCACCAGGGCCTGCCGCCCGTCATCGACGCCCACACCCGCGTGCTGGTACTCGGCAGCTTTCCCGGTGCCGCGTCGCTCGCCGCGCGCCAGTATTACGCCCATCCGCGCAACCAGTTCTGGCCGCTGCTGGGCGCGCTGACCGGCGAACCGCTGCCGCAGTTGCCCTATGCCGAACGGCTGGTGCGGCTGCTGGCGCATCGCATCGGCGTGTGGGACGTGCTGGGCGCGTGCCAGCGCGAAGGCAGCCTCGACAGCAATATCCGCTATCCGCAGGCCAACGATTTCACGCGCCTGCGCGCACTGGCGCCGGCGCTGCGGCGCATCGGCTTCAATGGCGGCACCTCCGGCCGCTTTGCGCCGCAGTTTGCGGCGCAGGGCTACGAGACCGTGGTGCTGCCGTCGTCCAGCCCGGCGCATGCCGCGCGCAGCTTCGAGCAGAAGCTGGTGTTGTGGCGCGAGCTGCTGGCCTGAGGGGCTTGCCGCCGGCCTTGCGTGTAGGGAATCAGCCTGCCCGGAAGTGACGCCTTCCGGATTGTCGTGGGCCATCGCGCACCTATACTGAAATCGGGCCGGCCCATGATTCCAAACCGGGAGTATCGGCCGCTCCTTGTGCGCCTTGCGGGCTCGCACTTTCGGACGCATGGCGTGAATGCACCGGAAGTGAGTTGCCTGAGCCGGCAATATGCAGGCAAGGAGGCAATCATGTTCAAGCATCTCCTGCTGGCGGTCGATGGCTCCGACCTGTCTGAATCGGCGTTCCGCAAGGCGCTCGTGCTGGCGCGGGACATGGGGGCGCGAACCACCGCGGTGCGCGTCTGTCCGAACTACCACGTGCTGACTTACCAGGTCGAGATGCTGGAGGACACCCGCGAAACCTACGTCAAGGAGGCGGCGGCGGGCGCCACGCAGTACCTGCGCGAGCGCGCCGAGGAAGCCAGCGCGGCGGGCGTGCCGTGCGACACCGCCTACGCCGTCAACGACCATCCCTACGAAGCCATCATCAAGACCGCCGAGGACAAGGGCTGCGACCTGATCGTGATGGCGTCGCACGGGCGGCGCGGCATCCAGGGCATGCTGATCGGCAGCGAGACGCTGAAGGTGCTGACGCACAGCAAGATCCCGGTGCTGGTCTATCGCTAGCGCCCCTGCGCGCGGCAGGATACAGGGCCCCGGCGGGCCCGGTTGCAAGACCGGCGCTGCCGGGGCCGCATTTTTGCCGCTGCCGATGGCTTCTGGCATCCTGAGGTCGGCCCCGGACTATCCTGCCGGGACCGCCGCCGCGCCTTTCTGTCACAATGCCGGCGGCTGGCGCGCCCGCCATGGTTCCAAAGGTGATCTCCCTATGCGTATTTTCGGCATCAGCATCCATATCCTCGTCGCACTGTTCTTTGCCGTGCACGCGGTGCGCACGCACCAGAACATGTACTGGCTGCTGATCCTGTTCCTGTTCCCTGGCCTGGGCAGCGTGGTCTATTTCTTTGCGATCTACCTGCCCGAACTGCGCCAGTCGCGCGGGGCGCGCGCGGCAACGCGCGCGATCTCGCAGCTGGTCGACCCCAACCGGGCGGTGCGCGAGGCCCGCACGGATTTCGACCGGGCCCCGACGGTGGCGCATCGCATGCGCCTGGGCGCGGCGCTGCTGGCCGCCGGCGAGCCGGCCGAGGCGCTGCAGCACTACCAGGCGGCGGCCAACGGCCCGTTCGCGACCGATCCCGCGCTGCTGCAGGGCCTGGCGCAGGCGCAGTTCGCCACCGGCGATGCGCCCGGCGCGGTGGCGACGCTGGAGAAACTGTTCGCGGCCAGTCCGCACGCGCGCCAGCAGCCGAAGCCGGCGCTGCTGTACGCGCAAGCCCTGGCCGCGACCGGCGCGGCCGGCACGCGCGCCGCCTTCGAGCAGGCGCTGACCAGCGCCAGCGACGCCGCGCCGCGCTGCCTGTTCGCCGACTGGCTGGCGGCCCAGCCCGACGCCGCCGACCGCGAGCGCGCGCAACAGCTCTATGCCGATATCATCCACGACGCCCGCCACTGGCCGCGCCACGCCCGCGACCACAACCGCGCATGGCTGCAGCGGGCGCAGGCAGCGCTGGGCAAGTAAATCCGCGTGCATTCCCGCCGCTTCAGTCCGCGCGGGATGAACGCCTTCCTCGACGACATGACCCTACTGAAACGCAAATCGATTGAAGCCGTGGCCTCGCGCCGTCCGGCCCGCGGCACCCGTACTCGTGGCGAGGCGCCGCCCCGCGCAGAAAAACGCATGACGCCGCGCTTTGCGCCGGTGACGTTCTCGGAAATGGAAGGGGTGCGCTACCTGCACTTCGGCACCGAGTGGGTGCAAGGGGCGATGCGGCTGCGCAAGCCGGATGCGATCGAGCTGGAATACGCGCAGCAGATGATGGCCTGGCTGCTGTTCCTGTCGCCGTCGGTCGATGAATTCCATGTGGTCCAGCTGGGCCTGGGCGCCGCGGCGCTGACCAAGTTCTGCCATCGCCAGTTCCACCGCGCGCGCGTGACCGCGGTGGAGCTGAATCCCGCCGTGATCGTCGCCGGGCGCAGCATGTTCGGCCTGCGCGAGGACGACGCGCGCCTGACCGTGCGCGAGCAGGATGCCTGGGACTACGTCATGGACGGCGCCCACGCCGGCGCCATCGACGTGCTGCAGGTGGACCTGTACGACGCTACCGCGCGCGGCCCGGTGCTGGACACCACCGCGTTCTACCGCGCCTGCCGCCGCACGCTGAAGGCGCCCGGCGTGATGACGATCAACCTGTTCGGCGACCACGACAGCTTTCCGAAGAACATCGAGCGCATCTGCGATGCCTTCGACAACCGCGTGCTGGTGTTCCCGGAAGTGCATGACGGCAACATCATCGCGCTGGCCTTCAACGGGCCGGAGATCGATGTGTCTTGGGACGTGCTGGAAGCGCGCGCCGACGTGGTCGAGGACACCACCGGGCTGCCGGCGCGCGACTGGGTGAAGAAGCTACGCGCGGCGAATGCGCGGCAGGAAGAGCGGTTGAGGATCTAAGCGAAAGCGCAAAAAGGGGAGAGCGGTGTTGGGTGTGCCCAAGCCGCCCGAACTCGCCCAGGCACGGTGTTCTCCCTCTCCCCTCATGGGGAGAGGGCCGGGGTGAGGGGTGGTCTAGCGAGGTACCACATCGAGCGAAGCCTCCGGTTTTTTCCAGCACCACGCCCGTTCAAACGCCCGCCCTCACCCCCGCCCCTCTCCCGCAAGCGGGAGAGGGGAGAAAGACCGCAGCGGCGATACCCTCACTCCTTGTGGAAGAACTGCGCCAGCGACCACTCGTCGGTGCGCGCCTCGTACTTCAGCCCCTTCTTCATCGCCCACATCGCCAGCTGGCTGTGCGACGGAATGATCGCGTGGTCGGCCAGCGCAAACTTTGCCGCGGTGCGGGCATTTTCCTCACGCGCCTTGTCGCTGCTGACCGTGGTCAGCGACTTCTCGATCAGCTGGTCCAGTTGCGGGTTGCTGTACTTGCCCCAGTTCCAGGTGCCGTAGCCGGTCTTCGGGTTGGGCGTGCCGGTGATCGAGCGCAGCGCCACGTCGGCGGCGGCCGAGCCCCAGCCCAGCATCTGGAAGGCAAATTCGCCCTGGCGCGCGCGCGTGAAGTAGGCCGCCACCGGCATGGTTTCGACCCTGGTCTGGATGCCGATGCGGGTCAGCATGCTGGCGGTGGCCTGGGCCACCGCGGCGTCGTTCAGGTAGCGGTTGTTGGTGGCGTGCAGCGTCAGGCCGAAACCGTCGGGGTAGCCGGCCGCGGCCAGCAGCTTCTTTGCGCCTTCCGGGTCATAGGCCTCGGGTTTGGTGCCGGGATGCCCGAAGATCTGCGGCGACACGATCGACGACGCCGGCACCGCCAGCCCTTCCATGATGCGGCTGACGATGGCGTCGCGGTTCAGCGCCTTGCTGACAGCGGCGCGCACGCGCGCATCCTTGAACGGGTTCTTGCCCAGCGGCTTGCCGGCCTTGTCGGTGACGAAGGGCGGGTTGTCGCGCGACTGGTCCATCTGCCAGAAGATGGTGCGCCACGAGACCTGCTGCTCGATCTTGAATTTCGGGTTCTGCCTGAGCTTGGCGACGTCGGCCGACGGCACGCTCTCGATCACGTCGACATCGCCCGCCAGCAGTGCGGCGCTGCGCGCGCCATTGTCGGTAATGATGCGGAACACCGCGCGGTCCCACTCGGGTTTCGGGCCCCAGTAGTCGGGATTGCGCGCCATCACGATTTCCTGGCCGCGCGCAAAGCGCACGAACTTGAACGGGCCGGTGCCGATCATGGCCTTGCCCGAATCGAAATCGGTCTGGGTCAGCGTGGCGGCGATCTTCTTCGGCATGATCGGCACGCTGTTCAGGTCGTTGGCCAGGTTGGCGTAGTTGGGCACGCTCATGGTCAGGCGCACGGTGAGCGGGTCGGGCGTGTCGATGCGGGCGATCGGCTTGGTGTAGCTGGTGAACGAGCCCGGGCTGTTGACCAGCTTCTCCGGGCGCTCCAGCGACGCCTTGACGTCGTCGCTGGTAAAGGGCGAGCCATCGTGCCACTTCACGTTGGGACGCAGCTTGATCTCCCAGGTGATGGCGTTGACCGGCTTCCACGACAGCGCCAGGCCGGGGATGTAGCGGGCGTTCTTGTCCATGAACACCAGCGATTCGAACACATGCAGGGCGATGGCGTTGTTGGGGCCGGCATTGTTCCAGTGCGGATCCATCGACGTGACGTCGGCCGCCAGGCCAATGCGCAGGTCTTCGGCCTGCGCGGCGCCGGCCGGCAGCAGCGCAAAGCCAGCGAACGCGGCGCTGCCGAATCCCAGCGCCGCGGCGGCACGGAGCACCGCGCGGCGCGCGGGGTGGGCCGGGCGGCGCGGCGGACGCTGCGGCGGCAAGGCGTGGAGGGTGGTCATCGGGCAGGCTCCTCGTACGGGTCCGCGGGCCGCGGACAGGTTCTCAGGCGGGTTTGTCCCGCATTGTGCCGCTAAAGTGGCATGGTTGCAGCCTTCCCGCCAGGGCTGCCCGGTAAAATGGCGTCCATGTTCGCCAATTCCCGCACCATCGTCTCGGCGCAGTCCGAGGTTCATGAACACCTGGCCGCGCGCGTCGCGCGCCACCTGGCCGAGCCGTTCCGCAAGCCCATCGGCGAGCCCAGCCGGCGCGAGCTCGGCGCGGCGCTGCAGCGCTGGCAGCAGGCCGGCAGCGCGCCGCTGATCCTCGATGCCGGCTGCGGCGTGGGCGAAAGCACGCTGCGCCTGGCGACGCAGTTCCCCGACCATTTCGTCATCGGCGTCGACCAGTCCGAAAAGCGCCTGGCCGCCGGCAAGGACTGGTGGGGCGAGGCGCCGATGCCGGGCAATTTCTGCTGGGCCCGCGCCGACCTGGTCGATGTCTGGCGGATGCTGCAGGCGGATGCGGTGCCGGTGGCGCGCCACTACGTGCTGTACCCGAACCCGTGGCCGAAGATCGGCCACCTGGGGCGGCGCTGGCAGGGGCATGCGGTGTTCCCGGCGCTGGCGGCGTGCGGCGATTACCTCGAGTGCCGCAGCAACTGGCGCATCTATATCGACGAGTTCGCGCAGGCGCTGGAACTGGTGGGACGGCCGGCGCGGGTCGAGGCATGGGCGCCGGCGCAGCCGATGACGCCGTTCGAGCGCAAGTACGCGGCCTCCGGCCACGGCTTGTGGCGCTGCGTCAGCGAGCGCCGGCCCGGCTGAACGCCCAAATGAAAACGGCCCGCAGTGCGGGCCGTTTCGCCGTCTGGTGCGCCGGTGCGCGTCAGTGCGCGTCAGTGGAACAGCGGCTGCTGCGTGGGCGCGTCTTCGGGCAGTTCGGCGTGGACGATCTCGCCATTGCGGTCGGCGTACAGCGGCGTGCCGCAGTCTTCGCAGTATTCCGGATCGAACAGCGCGGCGTGGCGGAAGATGTCTTCGACGCCGGCATTGCGCAGCTCCTCGCAGATCTGCTCGAGCGGGTTGCCCTTTTCGTCGGCATCGACCTCGCCGGCTTCGCGGCCGTAGACCGGCCAGACAATGCCGTAGATCACATCCTTCTCGCCGCGCATGGTGAAGCCGACGCGGTATTCCTCGACCACCTCTTCGCCGAAGGCGGCCACCACCGCGGCCAGCTGCCCCGCGGAGATGTCCAGCGTGCCGCACAGGTAGTTGACGGCGGCGCGCACGGTCAGCGGGCGGATGCTCTTGTCGGACTCGCGGCAGGACAGGAAGAACGCGTCCGGCAGCAGCAGCTCGAACTCGCAGCCCGGCAGCAGCAGCGCCACCGACGGTTGCACCTGGCTGCGCCATTGTTCCAGGCAGGTCGAGCGTTCGGCGTGGTGATCCTTGGCGTCTTCCTGCCAGCGGAACAGCGCCTGTTCGCGCGGCGCCACCACCACGGCCAGCAGGTAGCGCGGGTCGGCCAGGATCGGCGCGGTCTCGGGCAGGTCGCGCAGGTCGACCTTGGGCACCGTGCCGGCCAGTGCCGCCGCGGCCAGCTTGTGCGTCAGCGCGAAGGTGTCGCTGTGCGTGCGCGGCAGCTGGTCGATGCTGTACAGGTAGGGCGACAGCGAGACCTTGGTGCCGTTGGCCAGCACGTGTGCCTGCAGGTGCACGGCCAGCGTCTGCGCCAGTTCCGGCTTGAGCGCGCCGGACGGGATGGCGTAGCGGGTGTGCGCGAGGATCGGCGCGGCGATCAGCAGCGCGTCATAGTGCTGGCCGTCGACCTCGATCGAGGCGGATTCGGCCAGCGTCTCGGCCTGCTCGGCGAGCACGTCGGAGGCATCGGCATTGTGCTTGAACAGATGCTCCAGCGCCGCGTCGAGCGCGGTCTGGCTACCGTTCTTCAGCAGGCGGCCAAGGCGCTGCGAAAGCCGCCGCTCCCAGTATCCGTCCTCCATGCGGCTGCCCGATGCGTCGAGGGCGAGCGCATCGGCCACCAGACGCTCGGCGTCGGGAGAGAGTCGCGGGGAAGCCTTGGGGCGAAAACCTGCCATAGAAAGAAACCGTCCGTTTTTTGCGTAAAACGGTATTCTACTCGTTGCGTTGACAGGGAGACCGCTATATGCGTGCGGCCGGTGTGAACGCTACGTCCCGCCGCGCTTTATTTCTCGGCCGGAGCGGACGCTGCAGGGGCCGCGGGCGCGTGGCTTTCGACACTGTGCGACTCGCCGGACATGGACACGTCGCTGCCGCCCTTGGTCAGCAGGTAGAGGGCCGCGCCGGCGACCACGATGAATGCGATGAGGATCTTGACCATGGTGTCTCCTGGTTCTGGGTGATGCCGGGGTCCGGCTTCCGGTCATTCGACCGTTGTTGTGCGCCACAGTTTGACAGCCATGGCTTGCGTGGAACTTACACGCGCCGGGTGGGCGCTTCAGGTGATGCCCGGGCCGCAAGGGCCAATGAAAAACGCCGCCTTGCCACGCCCCGGAAGGGGCAGGGCAGGCGGCGTCATGGCGCGGATAGTGCGGATAACGCGGATAGCGCTCAGGCGGCCAGCAGCTGGCGCAGCACGAACGGCAGGATGCCGCCGTGGTTGTAGTAGTCGACCTCGATCGGCGTATCGATGCGCAGCAGCACCGGCACGCGCTGCACGTCGCCGTTGGCGCGCTTGATCACCAGCACCACGTCCTGCTGCGGCTTCAGTTCACCCTCGATGCCTTCGATGTCGAAGGTCTCGTTGCCGGTGATGCCGAGCGTCTGGGCGCTGTCGGCGCCCTTGAACTGCAGCGGCAGCACGCCCATGCCGACCAGGTTGGAGCGGTGGATGCGCTCGAAGCTGCGCGCGATCACAGCCTTCACGCCCAGCAGCTGCGTGCCCTTGGCGGCCCAGTCGCGCGACGAGCCGGTGCCGTACTCTTCGCCGCCGAACACCACCGTGGGCGTGCCCTCGGCGACATACTTCATCGCCGCGTCATAGATCGACATCTGCTCGCCGGAGGGCTGGTGGATGGTGATGCCGCCCTCCACGCGCGCGCCGTCAGCGGTCGGCGGGATCATCAGGTTCTTGATGCGCACATTGGCGAAGGTGCCGCGCATCATCACCTCATGGTTGCCGCGGCGCGAGCCGTAGCTGTTGAAGTCGGCCTTGAGCACGCCGTGCGACAGCAGGTACTTGCCCGCCGGCGAGGTGTCCTTGATCGAACCGGCCGGCGAGATGTGGTCGGTCGTCACCGAATCGCCGAAGATGCCCAGCGCGCGCGCGCCGCGCACGCTGGCCGAGGCCGCCGACGGCTCCATGCTGAAATCCTGGAAGAACGGCGGCTCGGCGATATAGGTGGAGCGCGGCCAGTCGTAGACCTGGCCCTTGGTGCCCTGGATCGCGGCCCACAGCTTGCTCGGCTTCTTGACCTGCTCGTAGTTGCCCTTGAAGGTCTTGGCGTCCATCGCGTACTTCATCAGCGCGTGGATCTCCTCCGAGCTCGGCCAGATGTCGCCCAGCCAGATGTCGCGGCCGTCCTTGCCCTTGCCGACCGGCTCGGTCATCAGGTCGCGCGTGACATTGCCGGCGATAGCGTAGGCCACCACCAGCGGCGGCGACGCCAGGAAGTTGGCGCGGATGTTCGGGTGGATGCGGGCTTCGAAATTGCGGTTGCCCGACAGCACCGCGGCGGCGACCAGGTCGTTGCTGGTGATGGCCTCGTTCAGCTCTGGCGTCAGGTCGCCGGCATTGCCGATGCAGGTGGTGCAGCCGTAGGCGGTCACGCCGAAGCCCAGCTTTTCCAGGTAAGGGAGCAGGCCCGCGGCCTTCAGGTATTCGGTGACGACGCGGCTGCCCGGCGCCAGCGAGGTCTTGATGTGCGGCGCCACGCTCAGGCCGGCTTCGACCGCCTTCTTGGCCAGCAGGCCGGCGCCCAGCAGCACGCTGGGATTGGAGGTGTTGGTGCACGAGGTGATGGCGGCGATCAGCACGTCGCCGTTGCGCACTTCGATGCCGTCGGCGGTGCGGTAGCTGCGCTCCAGCTCGGCGGGATCCTTGTTGAAGCCGTTCTCGGCCACCGGCTTGCTGAACAGCGAGGCAAAGGTGCTCTTGACGTTGCCGATCTCGATGCGGTCCTGCGGGCGCTTCGGCCCCGCCAGCGACGGCGCCACCGTGCCCAGGTCCAGCGTCACCACCTTGCTGTAGTCGATCTCTCCGGCCCTGGGGATGCCGAACATGTTCTGCGCGCGGAAATAGCCTTCGAAGGCGGCGATTTCCTCGTCGGTGCGGCCGGTGCCCTGGAAGTACTCGATGGTCTTCTCGTCGACCGGGAAGAAGCCCATGGTGGCGCCGTATTCGGGTGCCATGTTGCCGATGGTGGCGCGGTCGGGCAGGGCCAGGCTGGCGGTGCCTTCGCCGAAGAATTCGACGAACTTGCCGACCACCTTCTCCTTGCGCAGCATCTCGGTGATGGTCAGCACCAGGTCGGTGGCGGTGACGCCTTCGCGCAGGCGGCCCTTGAGTTCGACGCCGACCACGTCCGGCGTCAGGAAGTACACCGGCTGGCCCAGCATGCCGGCTTCGGCCTCGATGCCGCCGACGCCCCAGCCGACCACGCCGATGCCGTTGATCATGGTGGTGTGCGAATCGGTGCCGACCAGCGTGTCAGGGTAGTAGACGCCGTCCTTCTTGTGCACGCCGCGCGCCAGGTATTCCAGGTTGACCTGGTGCACGATGCCGAAGCCCGGCTGCACCACGCCGAAGGTGTCGAACGCCTGCATGCCCCACTTCATGAACTGGTAGCGCTCGTTGTTGCGCTGGAATTCCAGCTGCATGTTCAGGTCCAGCGCCTTCTTTTCGCGGAAGTGGTCGACCTGCACCGAGTGGTCGACCACCAGGTCCACCGGCACCAGCGGCTCGATCTGCTTGGGGTTCTTGCCCATCTTTTCGGCGACGTTGCGCATCGCCGCCAGGTCGGCCAGCAGCGGCACCCCGGTGAAATCCTGCAGCACCACGCGCGCCACCACGAACGGGATCTCGTCGACGCGCTCGGCATTGGGCTTCCAGTTGGCCAGCTGCCGCACGTGTTCCTCGGTGACCTTCTTGCCGTCGCAGTTGCGCAGCACCGATTCCAGCACCACGCGGATCGACACCGGCAGGCGGCCGATGTCCAGGCCGAGCGCCTCGCCCAGCTGGGGCAGGGAATAAAACTGGCCCTTGCCGGAAGGGCCGATGCTGAATTCTTTTAGCGTGTTCTTGAGGTTGTGGGGCATTGCCGTACTCCGATCGAAGAATGATGCGATGGCATTTGGCTCGGACCTGACTCGGGACCCCGATGCGCTGCCGCGGTGGTTGACCGCGGTCCGAGGCCGGCAGCGCACTGCAACTGCATACTCTAACCGGGGCGCGGCTTCGCCGCCACCCGGTACGGCAAGCAAAAAGGGCGCCGACGGCCGCCATACCGCGGCCGCCGGCGCCCCGGTACCGCTTACTGCTTGGGCGCGGCGGATTGCTGGGGGCTGCCCGGCTGAATCGTCTGGCCGTCCGGCGGCGTGACCAGCAGCGGCGTGGTCGCCGGCGCGCGCAGGCCGCCGGCCTGGGTCGGGGCCGCGGCGCCGGCCTGCATGGCGGCGCTCTGGCAGTCGTCGGCCAGGCGCTGGCCCAGGTTCTTGTTGAACAGCATGGCCTTGCTCGGGATCACCACCAGGTCCAGGCCGGTGCGGGCGTCGTAGTAGCGGTCGGCGCCGGTCACCGTGGCCTGGCGCGGCAGCTTGTAGTCGCGGCCTTGCCAGTGCACGGTCAGGATTTCGTCGCGCAGCATGTCGCCGGAGATATACAGGCTGTTGCCCAGTTCGCACTGCCACTTCTCGCCGCTCGGGGTCACCGCCGCGGCGGTGCCGGCCGCGGCGGCCGCGCCGGCGGCGGCCTTCTTCTTGGTCGACGACTTCTTCTTGGTGGTGGTCTTCTTGGCCGGCTCCTGCGCCATCACGGCGGTGGCAGTGGTCAGGCTGAAGGCGCCGATGCAGGCGGCAAGGACAAGATGTTTCATTTTGTGAGTGCCTTTCGGATACTGAAATCGAGTTATGGTCAAGTGCCGCCGGCAGGCGGCCGGCGCTGGGTTTATTGCCGCCGCTATTCTCTACGATTTGGCCGGGGCGGCGTAGTGCTCTGGGCTTTGGTTACATAATCGGCGCCGCTGTTGGGCCGGCTTCACTTGCGCGGCTTCACTTGCGCGGACTTACTTGCGCGGACTTACTTGCGCGGACTTACTTGCGATCCTTGATCGGCACGAACTTCAGGTTCTCCGGCCCGGTGTAATTGGCGCTGGGGCGGATGATCTTGTTGTCGATGCGCTGCTCGATGATGTGCGCTGCCCAGCCCGAGGTGCGCGCGATCACGAACAGCGGCGTGAACATCGCCGTCGGCACGCCCATCATGTGGTAGCTGACCGCGCTGAACCAGTCCAGGTTGGGGAACATCTTCTTGATGTCCCACATCACGGTTTCGAGCCGCTCGGCGATGTCGAACATCTTCATCGAGCCGGCGTCTTTCGACAGCTTCTTCGCCACTTCCTTGATCACCTGGTTGCGCGGGTCGCCGGTGGTGTACACCGGGTGGCCGAAGCCGATCACGACTTCCTTGTTCTCGACGCGGCGGGTGATGTCGGCCTGGGCCTCGTCCGGGTTGTCGTAGCGCTTCTGGATCTCGAACGCGACCTCGTTGGCGCCGCCGTGCTTGGGGCCGCGCAGCGCGCCGATCGCGCCGGCGATCGACGAATACATGTCCGAACCCGTGCCGGCGATCACGCGCGCGGTGAAGGTCGAGGCGTTGAACTCGTGCTCGGCGTAGAGGTTGAGCGAGGTGTTCATGGCGCGCTCCCACAGCGCCGACGGCTTCTCGCCGTGCAGCAGGTGCAGGAAGTGGCCGCCGATCGATTCATCGTCGGTTTCGACCTCGATGCGGCGGCCGTTGTGGCTGTAGTGGTACCAGTACAGCAGCATCGAACCGAGGCTGGCCATCAGGCGGTCGGCGATGTCGCGCGCGCCCGGGGTGTTGTGGTCTTCCTTCTCCGGCAGCACGGTGCCCAGCACCGACACGCCGGTGCGCATCACGTCCATCGGGTGCGCGCTGGCGGGCACCCATTCCAGCGCCGCCTTGACGTTGGCGGGCAGGCCGCGCAGCGACTTCAGCTTGGCCTTGTAGGCGGCCAGCTCGGACTTGGTCGGCAGCTTGCCGTGCACCAGCAGGTGGGCGATTTCCTCGAACTCGCAGGCCTCGGCGATGTCGAGGATGTCGTAGCCGCGGTAGTGCAGGTCGTTGCCGGTACGGCCGACGGTGCACAGCGCGGTGTTGCCGGCGACAACGCCGGACAACGCGACGGATTTCTTGGCCCGCGGCGCGGCCGGCTCGCTGCCCGGGGCCTCGGCGGCGGGTGCGGACTTCAAAGCGGACATCCTGGTCTCCTCGGGCGCTGCCCGGATGGTTCTTGTTATCGGTATCGGCTTCAGGCGAAGAACAGCGCTTCCACATTGGCCGGCAGCGGCGTGCCGGTGGCCTGCGCACGCTGCAGCAGCGACCAGTAATAGCGGTAGCTGGCGCGGTCGTGCAGCTGCCCTTCATGGCGGATCGGCGCCCAGTTGTTCTCGTGCGCCGCCAGCAGGATCTGGCTGGCCGCGCCGATCTCTTCCGCGCCAGGGCGGAAGGCCGCCACGATCGGGGCGATCTGGCCCGGATGGATGCTCCACTTGCGCAGGTAGCCGAACTCGCTGCGCGCGCGCAGCGCATCGTCGCCGGCGCGCTGCGGCGCCTGCACGTCGGTGCTGACGTTGTGCGACGGCACCTTGCCGTGGCGGTGGCAGGCGGCGGAGATTTCCAGCATGGCGCGGCGCACCAGCGGGTGCTCGAATTGCTGCGGCGAGCGCATGGCCTCGCCGGGAATCGCGCCATGGTGCGCCGAGACAAAGTCCATCAGGCCGAAGCTCAGGCATTCCACCTGCACCAGCGCGGCGATATCGAAGGCCTGCTCCAGCGCGGCATGGGTTTCGATCAGCACATGGATCGGGATATGGCGGGCAATGCCGGCACTGCGCGCGACCTGGTTGACATGGTCGGTCACGCGCGCGACCTCGACCACGTCGGTGACCTTGGGCACGACCACATAGGCCAGCCGCGCCCCGGCGGCGCGCACCAGCACGTCGACATCCTGGCGCCAGCTGGGGTGGGCCGGATCATGGATGCGCACGCCCACCCGGTTGTGGGCATTGAGCGGGCCGTTGACCAGCTGCGCGCACAGTTCGGCGTGCTCGCGCTCGTGGCCCACGGCGGCGCCGTCCTCGCAGTCGAAGGTGATGTCGAAGACCGGGCCAAGCTCTTGTTGCAAGGCCAGCGACTTGCGCATCAGCTTTTCGCTGCCCGCGTAGTGGTCACACACCGGCAACTGGACCGGGATGGCTTCGCCCTGGAACAAGACCTCGGAAGGATGCACGTGGATTCGGAAAGTTGAAGTTGGCGGACAGGGCAGGGCCGCATCGCCGCTGCCTATGAAAAAACCGGGGTCCGCGCCGATTCTTGAATCGTTGCGGAACCCCGGTCCTTGTTCGAGCGTTCGGAAGATCAGCCCAGCAGATGCTGCACGCCGGCCTTTTCTTCTTCCAGTTCCTGCAGGGTGATGTTGATCTTTTCCTGGCTGTAGGCGTCGATCTCCAGACCCTTGACGATTTCGTACTTGCCGTTGGCGGTGGTCACCGGGAAGCCGAACATGGTGTCGGCCGGAATGCCGTATTCACCGTTCGACGGGATGCCCATGGTGACGACCTTGCCATTGCTGCCCAGCACCCAGTCGCGCACGTGGTCGATGGCGGCGTTGGCTGCCGAAGCGGCCGACGACAGGCCACGGGCCTCGATGATGGCGGCGCCGCGCTTGCCGACGGTCGGCAGGAACACGTCGTTGTTCCACACCGGGTCGTTGATCAGGTCCTTGACGCTCTGGCCGTCGACGGTGGCGTAGCGGTAGTCGGCGTACATGGTCGGGCTGTGGTTGCCCCACACGAACAGCTTCTCGATCGACGACACCGGCTTGCCGGTCTTGGCGGCGATCTGCGACAGCGCGCGGTTGTGGTCCAGGCGCAGCATCGCGGTGAAGTTCTCGCGCGGCAGGTTCGGGGCCGACTTCATGGCGATGTAGGCGTTGGTGTTGGCCGGGTTGCCGACCACCAGCACCTTGACATTGCGGCTGGCGACTTCATCCAGCGCCTTGCCCTGCACGGTGAAGATCTGGGCGTTGGCTTCGAGCAGGTCCTTGCGCTCCATGCCCTTGCTGCGCGGACGGGCGCCCACCAGCAGGGCGACGTCGGCGTCCTTGAAGGCAACCTTGGGGTCATCGGTGATGACCACGCCGGCCAGCAGCGGGAACGCGCAGTCTTCCAGTTCCATCACCACGCCCTTGACGGCTTGCTGGGCTTGCGGGAGGTCGAGCAGTTGGAGGATGACCGGCTGGTCTTTGCCCAGCATGTCGCCGTTGGCGATGCGGAACAGCAGGGAGTAGCCGATCTGGCCAGCGGCGCCGGTCACTGCGACGCGCATTGGGGCTTTAGCCATGAGTAAATCTCCAAACGATAGAAGGGGGGATGCCGGTCGGTGGCGCGCCGGCGCCAGGCAGAGGCGCGCGGTGTGTCACCGGGTGCTGGTTGTCGCCACAGCGGGGAGCGGCCGTCCGCCGGAGCCAGGTGGCGGGGCCGGTGGGGGAGAGCCACAACGGGTCATGGTGATGCAACAAAGCGTTAGTCTACTGCGAAGCGAGGCGCCATTTCCAGACCGTGCCGCCGCGGGCGCGGTACATTTCCGCCCTGGGGCGGCAGCTGGCGGGCCTGGAGGCGGGCGATCGCGGGCGTGGACCAGCGCGAGTGTAGGCCTGGCCTCTCTATCCTGTCAATTCATATGTCTTATATAAGACATAAGACAATTAACGTAAGGCTGGACGTTACTCGCCCTTTTGTGGTGAAATCGCGCTATGTCCTCCCTGCCTACGTCCCTGACCGGCGCGGCCACACCCGGCGCGCAGGAATCTGGCGCCGCCACGCCTGGCGCCGGGACGCAGCCGCTTTCGCCGCCGGCGCCCGCGCCGGCCGCCGCGCCGCAGGCCGCCCCGCCAACTGGTGCCGCTTCTGGTCCCGCTCCTGGTCTGCAGTCAGTGCCATCGCCCACGTTCAGCCCGCTTTACCAGCAGATCAAGGCGCTGATCACGCGCAGCCTGCAATCCGGCGAATGGAAGCCCGGCGAGATGATTCCCAGCGAGATGGAGCTGGCGTCGCGCTACAAGGTCAGCCAGGGCACGGTGCGCAAGGCCATCGATGAGCTTGCCGCCGAGAACCTGGTGGCGCGCCGCCAGGGCAAGGGCACCTTCGTGACCACGCACCATGAAGACGTGGTCAAGTTCCGCTTCCTGCGCCTCGTCCCGGACGAAGGCGAACCCCATTATGGCGCCAGCCACGTGCTGGAATGCAAGCGCCTGCGCGCCCCGGCCGAAATCGCGCGGCTGCTCGACATCCGCACCGGCGACAGCGTGGTGCAGATCCGCCGCGTGCTGACGTTCTCCGGCGAATCGACCGTGCTGGACGAAATCTGGCTGCTCGGCGCCAACTTCAAGGGCCTGACCGCGGAAAAGCTGACCGAGTGGAAAGGGCCCATGTATGCATTGTTCGAGGCCGAATTCGGTACGCGCATGATCCGCGCCTCGGAGAAAATCCGCGCCGTGCCGGCCGATGAAACCGCGGCCGGGCTGCTGTCCGTGCCGGTGGGCTCGCCGCTGCTGTCGGTCGAGCGCGTTTCCTACACCTATGGCGACCGCCCCGTGGAAGTGCGCCGTGGGCTGTATGTCACGACCCGGCACTATTACCAGAACGACCTGAGCTGAAACGCCGGCGCCGCGCCTGGATGCGTGCGCCGATTATTGTCGGTCTGGCCGTGGTAACGCCGGCTGTCGTGCGACGCGGTGGTTGTCGCGGGACGCGGTCGCCGGATGTGCCTGGTGTGCGATTGTCGGGCGGCGCTTGTCGGGGTGTGATAGCAGAAAATTATTGGTGCAGCGCGCAACAAAGGCGCTAAAATCTCATGGATTTGCCCTAATGCATCCCGTTGCATGCAGGCAATGGCAGTTTCGTTTCTTTGTTTACCGCTAATGGGGTCTCGCATGGCTGAAGCCGTCAAACAAGCCAGGCCGGAGTTCCGGAATATCGGTATTTCGCAGATCGCGAAATACCGGTTGCCCTGGGCCGGCAAGGTATCCATCCTGCATCGCGTGAGCGGTGCACTGATGTTCCTCCTCCTTCCCTTCGTCCTGTATCTGTTTGAGCAGAGCATCACCTCCGAACTGAGCTTCGCAAAGTTCTCGGCCCTTCTGTCCGGCGGCTTTGTCAAGCTGGTTGTGCTGGCCCTGATCTGGGGTTATCTGCATCACTTCTGCGCCGGCATCCGCTTCCTGCTGCTGGATGTGCACGTTGGTGTCTCCAAGCCCGCCTCGGCCAAGTCTGCCATCAGCGTGCTGGTTGTGAGCCTGCTGCTTACCCTGATTTTCGGCCTGAAGCTGTACGGCCTGTTCTGAGGAGAATCAAGGTGGCAAATAACAATATCGGTCCCAAGCGTCTTGTCGTCGGTGCGCACTACGGTCTGAAAGACTGGCTCGCGCAACGCGTCACCGCCGTGGTCATGGTGGTCTTCACCGTGATCCTGGCGATTGCCTTCCTGCTGTCGAACGGCGCTTCGTATGAAGCGTGGGCAGGGCTCTTCGCCAACCAGTGGATGAAGATCATCACGTTCCTGACCATCCTGTCGCTGCTGTATCACGCCTGGATCGGCGTGCGCGATATCTGGATGGACTATGTGAAGCCGATGGCGGTGCGCCTGGTGCTGCAAGTTCTTACGATTCTGTGGCTCGTCGGTTGCGCGGGCTACGCTGCTCAGATTCTCTGGAGGGTGTAATAAATGGTCGCAGTCAAGACTGGATTGCCGCGTCGCCGCTTTGACGTGGTCATCGTCGGTGCTGGCGGCGCCGGGATGCGCGCATCCCTCCAGCTCGCGGAAGCCGGCCTCAACGTGGCCGTGCTGTCCAAGGTGTTCCCGACCCGCTCGCACACCGTGGCGGCGCAGGGCGGCATCGGTGCCTCGCTCGGCAACATGAGCGAGGACAACTGGCACTATCACTTCTACGACACCATCAAGGGCTCGGACTGGCTGGGCGACCAGGATGCGATCGAGTTCATGTGCCGGGAAGCGCCCAAGGTCGTGTACGAGCTCGAGCACTTCGGCATGCCGTTCGACCGCAACCCCGACGGCACCATCTACCAGCGCCCGTTCGGCGGCCACACCGCCAACTACGGTGAAAAGCCGGTGCAGCGCGCCTGCGCCGCGGCTGACCGTACCGGCCACGCGCTGCTGCACACGCTGTACCAGCGCAACGTGCGCGCCAAGACCCACTTCTTCGTCGAATGGATGGCGCTGGACCTGATCCGCGACCAGGACGGCGACGTGCTGGGCGTGACCGCGCTGGAAATGGAAACCGGCGAGGTCTACATCCTCGAGGCCAAGACCACGCTGTTCGCGACCGGCGGTGCCGGCCGCATCTACGCCGCTTCCACCAACGCCTTCATCAACACTGGTGACGGCCTGGGCATGGCCGCGCGCGCGGGCGTGCCGCTGGAAGACATGGAGTTCTGGCAGTTCCACCCGACCGGCGTGGCCGGCGCGGGCGTGCTGATCACCGAAGGCGTGCGCGGCGAGGGCGGTATCCTGCGCAACAAGGACGGCGAGCGCTTCATGGAGCGCTATGCGCCGACGCTGAAGGACCTGGCGCCGCGCGACTTCGTCTCGCGCTCGATGGACCAGGAAATCAAGGAAGGCCGCGGCTGCGGCCCGAACGGCGACTATGTGCTGCTCGACCTGACCCACGTCGGTGCCGAGACCATCATGAAGCGCCTGCCGTCGATCCGCGAGATCGGCCTGAAGTTCGCCAACGTCGACGCGATCAAGGAACCGATCCCGGTGGTCCCGACCATCCATTACCAGATGGGCGGCATCCCGACCAACTATCACGGCCAGGTGGTGGTGCCGAAGAACGGCAACCCGAACGAGGTCGTCAACGGTTTCTACGCGATCGGCGAGTGCTCGTGCGTGTCGGTGCACGGCGCCAACCGCCTGGGCACCAACTCGCTGCTCGACCTGGTGGTGTTCGGCCGCGCTGCCGGCAACCACATCATCGCGCAGAACCTGAAGCAGAAGGAGCACAAGCCGCTGCCGGCCGATGCCGCCGACCGCGCGCTGTCGCGCCTGGCCAAGCTGCAGTCGTCGTCGTCGGGCGAGTACACGCAGGATGTCGCCAACGACATCCGCAAGAACATGCAGTCGCATGCCGGCGTGTTCCGTACCCAGAAGCTGATGGACGAGGGCGTCGAGCGCATCCTGGAAGTGAGCGAGCGCGCCGCCAACATCCACCTGAAGGACAAGTCCAAGGTCTTCAACACCGCGCTGGTGGAAGCCCTGGAAGTGGCCAACCTGGTGGAAGTGGCCAAGGCCACCATGATCTCGGCCGCGGCCCGCAAGGAATCGCGCGGTGCCCACGCGCACAGCGACTTCCCCAACCGCGACGACCAGAACTGGCTCAAGCACACGCTGTTCTACAGCGAAGGCAACCGCCTCGACTACAAGCCGGTGAAGATGGAACCGCTGACGGTGGAAAGCGTGCCGCCGAAGGCCCGTACCTTCTGAGCACCGCATCGTAGAGATAACAGGACCCACAGAAATGAAGCGTATTTTCGAAGTCTACCGCTACGATCCGGACAAGGATGCGGCACCGCGCATGCAGACCTACGAGGTCGAGCTGGACGGCCACGAGCGCATGCTGCTGGACGCGCTGGTGAAGCTGAAGAAGCTGGACGAGACCATCTCGTTCCGCCGTTCGTGCCGCGAAGGCGTGTGCGGCTCGGACGCGATGAACATCAACGGCAAGAACGGCCTGGCGTGCCTGACCAACATGCGCGAGCTGCCGGACCGCATCGTGCTGCGTCCGCTGCCCGGCCTGCCGGTGGTGCGCGACCTGATCGTCGACATGACGAACTTCTTCAAGCAGTACAACTCGATCAAGCCGTTCCTGATCAACGACGAGCCGCCGCCCGAGAAAGAGCGCCTGCAGTCGCCGGAAGAGCGTGACGAGCTGGATGGCCTGTACGAGTGCATCCTGTGCGCCAGCTGCTCGACCTCGTGCCCGTCGTTCTGGTGGAACCCGGACAAGTTCGTCGGCCCCGCCGGCCTGCTGCAGGCTTACCGCTTCATCGCGGACAGCCGCGACCAGGCCACCAACGAGCGCCTGGACAACCTGAACGACCCGTACCGCCTGTTCCGTTGCCACAGCATCATGAACTGCGTCGACGTGTGCCCGAAGGGTCTGAACCCGACCAAGGCCATCGGCAAGATCAAGGAGCTGATGGTCCGCCGCGCGGTGTGATCCCGCGGCTGTCTAAGCAGTAAGCGGCGCGTCAGCCAGAGCGGTTATATCTGGCAGGCGCGCCGAAAGTAGGAAGCCATGACTGAGAGTCCTGCCACCACCTTCTCCCATCAGGCCGATCCGCACAAGCGCGCCCGGTTGCGCTGGCGTGCCCGCCGCGGCCTCCTGGAGAACGACATCATCGTCGAACGTTTCTTCAACCGTTACGAGGAGAGCCTGTCCGACGAGGATGTGGCTGCGCTGAGCCAGCTGTTCGAGCTCAGTGACAACGAGTTGATGGACCTGCTCCTTGCGCGCAAGGAACTGGACGGTGAGCTCGACACGCCCCCGATGCAGCGAGTCATCGCCCTGCTGCGTACGGTCTGAGTTTTGGTCAACATTATTATTCACAGCATTTGAAGGATCCGACATGACGCCGTCCGATGTGAAAGCCACGCTATCGTTCTCCGATGGTTCCCCCAGCGTTGAGCTGCCGATCTACAAGGGTACGGTTGGCCCGGACGTGATCGACATTCGCAAGCTGTACGGACAAACCGGTAAGTTCACCTACGACCCCGGTTTCATGTCGACGGCTTCGTGCAATTCCAAGATCACCTATATCGACGGCGACAAGGGCGAGCTGCTGTACCGCGGCTACCCGATCGAGCAGCTGGCGCAGAAGTGCGACCACCTCGAGACCTGCTACCTGCTGCTCAAGGGCGAACTGCCCAACGCCAAGCAGAAGGAAGAATTCGTCGGCCATGTGATGAACCACACCATGGTCCACGAGCAGATGCAGTTCTTCATGCGCGGCTTCCGCCGCGATGCGCACCCGATGGCCGTGCTGACCGGCATGGTCGGCGCCATGAGCGCGTTCTACCACGACGCCATGGACATCGACGATCCGCACCAGCGCGAGATCTCGGCCATCCGCCTGATCGCCAAGATGCCGACCCTGGTGGCGATGGCGTACAAGTACAACATCGGCCAGCCGTACATCTACCCGCAGAACGACCTGTCCTACTCGGGCAACTTCATGCGCATGATGTTCGCCACGCCGTGCGCCCCGTACACCGTGAACCCGGTGCTGGAGCGCGCGCTCGACCGCATCTTCATCCTGCACGCCGACCACGAGCAGAACGCGTCGACCTCGACCGTGCGCCTGGCCGGTTCGTCGGGCACCAACCCGTTCGCCGCCATTGCCGCGGGCGTGGCCTGCCTGTGGGGTCCGGCCCACGGCGGCGCCAACGAAGCCGCGCTGAAGATGCTGGAAGAAATCGGCAGCGTCGACAACATCAACGAGTTCATCAAGCAGGTCAAGGACAAGAACTCGGGCGTGCGCCTGATGGGCTTCGGCCACCGCGTGTACAAGAACTACGATCCGCGCGCCAAGCTGATGCGCGAAACCTGCCATGAAGTGCTGAACGAGTTGGGCCTGCACAACGACCCGCTGTTCAAGCTGGCCATGGAGCTGGAAAAGATCGCGCTGGAAGACGAATACTTCGTCAGCCGCAAGCTGTACCCGAACGTCGACTTCTACTCGGGCATCGTGCAGCGCGCGCTGGGCATCCCGACCTCGCTGTTCACCTGCATCTTCGCGCTGGCCCGCACCCCGGGCTGGATCTCGCAGTGGGAAGAGATGATCACCGATCCGGAATACAAGATCGGCCGTCCGCGCCAGCTGTTCGTCGGCGCCGCCACCCGCGACGTGCCGGACGTGGCCAAGCGCTAAGCGGATCCCGCCGCTGCGCAGCGCAGCAATTCCAGACGCCCCGGCCCGCCGGGGCGTTTGTCTTTGTGGGCCGGCCGCGGTTGTGCAGCGCGGCGCCGGCAAGGGCAGGAAATTGCACCCCGAATGGTCCGGGGCGCAATTTGTGGATGATTGTGTCGCGTTTGCCCAAATCGGTTCCGCATAAATTGTGCGATAGTCGCGTGCGGCGGGAAATTTGACCCTATAATGCGGGCTGCTTTGCCGACGGCAGCCGGGCCACCCTTCCGGCATGCGGTGCGGCAAGCGGGGCAGGCGAATCGCTTGCGCAATAGAGAACGCATCAAACGTTGTCTTTCCGAACCTTGGTCCCCATACCTCAGCGGGACTGACACTTGCCGGGCCCCGCATACGCTGTCTCTTCCTTGCAGGCCCGTCTTCCGCGTCTCGGGTGGCGCTTCTGCGAGTCCCGATCCCAATAGTCCGCGGGTGTTGTTCGATTGCGCAGGTCATACCGCTTCTGCCCGGTTGACCCAAACATAAATCGAGGAGCTCCTGATGACGCTGTCCCGTCTTTCCACCATTTCGCTGGCTGCCATGCTGGCTACCTTCGGCGCCGCCGCCAACGCCGAAACCGTGAAGATCGCCATTGCCGGCCCGATGAGCGGCTCGGTGGCGCAGTATGGCGACATGGTCAAGGCCGGTGCGCTGACCGCCGTCGAACAGATCAACGCAGCCGGCGGCGCCGGCGGCAACAAGTTCGAGGTGGTGCTGATGGACGACGCCTGCGAGCCGAAGCAGGCGGTCGCGGTGGCCAACAAGATCGTCAGCCAGAACATCAAGTACGTGATCGGCCACGTGTGCTCGGGCTCGACCATCCCGGCCTCGGACATCTACGAGAACGAAGGCATCGTGATGGTGACGCCGTCGGCCACCGCGCCGCAGCTGACCGAGACCAAGAAGCGCAACTTCATCTTCCGCACCATCGGCCGCGACGACCAGCAGGGCCCGGCCGCCGCCCAGTACATCATCGGCAAGGTCAAGCCGAAGAAGGTCGCCGTGCTGCACGACAAGCAGTCGTACGGCCAGGGCATCGCCAGCTCGGTGAAGAAGGACCTGGAAGCCGCCAAGATCCCGGTGGCCGTGTTCGAAGGCATCAACGCCGGCGACTCGGACTACTCGGCCGTGATCACCAAGCTCAAGTCGCAGGGCGTGGACTTCGTCTACTTCGGCGGCTACCACCCGGAAATGGGTCTGCTGCTGCGCCAGGCGCGCGAGCAGGGCGTGAAGGCCGCCTTCATGGGCCCCGAGGGTGTCGGCAACAAGGACGTGACCGCGATCGCCGGCCCGTCGTCGGAAGGCATGCTGGTGACGCTGCCGGCCGACTTCTCGGCCGATCCGGCCAACGCCGGCCTGGTCAAGGCCTTTGCCGACAAGAAGCGTGACGCCAACGGTCCGTTCCAGATGCCGGCCTATGCCGCGGTCAAGATCATCGGCGACGCCATCGCCGGCGCCAAGAGCACCGATCCCGCCAAGGTTGCCGCGTACATGCACAAGAACGCCTTCACCACGCCGATCGGCAAGGTCGAGTACGACGCCAAGGGCGACCTGAAGTCCTTCAAGTTCGTGGTCTACACCTGGCACAAGGACGCCAGCAAGACCGCCGCGAACTAAGGCGCTTGCACTCCCGACGGGTTGCTCCCCTCTCCCGCTTGCGGGAGAGGGGCAGGGGGTGAGGGCGGGAGTCTCAACGGCTGGGGGCGGCGGGTTAACACCGTTGGCCCCGCTTGATGTGGCTCCTTGCTGGCCCACCCCTCACCCCGGCCCTCTCCCCATGAGGGGAGAGGGAGGACACCTTGCTTTGGCAAGTTCGAGTGGTTTTGGTGCATTGCTCACCCCGGCCCTCTCCCCATGAGGGGAGAGGGAGAACACCTTGCTTTGGCAAGTTCGAATGGCTTGGGCGCATCCTGCCGAGGCCAGTTCCGGCGCCTACGAGGCTTCCCCAATGAATGAATTCCTTCCACAGTTCACCCAGCAGCTGGTCAACGGCCTGACGCTGGGTGCGATCTATGCGCTGATCGCCATCGGCTACACAATGGTCTACGGCATCATCGGCATGATCAATTTCGCGCACGGCGAGATTTACATGATCGGTGCCTATGTCGGCCTGGTCACGCTCACCGCCATTGGCGCCCAGGCGGGCTACCCCCTGCCGCTGGTGCTCGGCGCCGCCTTGCTGGTGTCGGTGCTGGTCACCGGCGTCTACGGCTATGCGGTCGAGCGGGTGGCATACCGCCCCTTGCGCGGCGGGCCGCGGCTGGTGCCGCTGATCTCGGCGATCGGCATGTCGATCTTCCTGCAGAACTATGTCCAGATCGGGCAGGGCGCGCGCGATGTATCGGTGCCGGTGCTGATCTCGGGCGCGATCGAGTTCCAGATGGGCGGCGACTTCACCGTCACGGTGCCGTACTCGCGCCTGCTGATCGTCGGCGTGACGCTGGCGCTGATGGTGGCGCTGACGCTGTTCATCGGCCGCTCGCGCATGGGCCGCGCCTGCCGCGCCTGCGCCGAGGACATGCGCATGGCCAACCTGCTCGGCATCGACACCAACAAGGTGATCTCGTTCACCTTCGTGCTGGGCGCGATGCTGGCGGCGGTGGGCGGCGTGCTGATCGGGCTGACCATCGGCAAGCTCAATCCCTTCATCGGCTTCATTGCCGGCATCAAGGCCTTTACCGCGGCGGTGCTGGGCGGCATCGGCAGCATCCCGGGCGCGATGCTCGGCGGCGTGCTGCTGGGCCTGGCGGAAACCTTCGCCTCGGGCTACATGCCGGCCGAATACAAGGACGTGGTGGCCTTCAGCCTGCTGGTGCTGGTGCTGCTGTTCCGTCCGACCGGGCTGCTGGGCAAGCCCGATGTCGAAAAGGTCTGAGGGAGGCGAGACATGACCAACCAAGTTTCCGCGATGTCCGCCGGACACGCCGCGCGCGGCGCCACGCCGGGCCAGTCGCTCAAGAACGCGATCACGGCGGCGGTGATGACCGCCATCCTGACCATCCCCATCCTCGGCCTGCAGCTCAAGCTGGAAGGCTACAAGGTGGTGCTGGAACCGCACTGGCGGCCGGTGTGGCTGGCGGTGGCGGCGGTGTTCCTGTTCCAGTTGTTCAAGCCGGTGCTGTCGCGCGCCGGCAGCGCGGTGCGCCTGCCGGCGCTGCCGCAGCTGGGCGCGCAGCAGCAGCGCGTGGCGGTGTGGGTGCTGCTGGCGGTCGGGCTGGTGTGGCCGTTCTTCGGCTCGCGCGGCGCGGTCGACGTGGCCACGCTGGCGCTGATCTACGTGATCCTGGGTCTGGGCCTGAATATCGTGGTGGGCTATGCCGGCCTGCTCGACCTGGGCTATGTCGGCTTCTATGCGGTGGGCGGCTATACCTACGCGCTGCTGAACCAGTACTTCGGCCTGACCTTCTGGGAATGCCTGCCGATCGCCGCGGCGATGTCGGCGGGCTTCGGCTTCCTGCTCGGCTTCCCGGTGCTGCGCCTGCGCGGCGACTACCTCGCGATCGTCACGCTCGGCTTCGGCGAGATCATCCGCCTGCTGCTGAACAACCTGACCAGCCTGACCGGCGGCCCGGACGGCGTCTCGGGCATTCCCAAGCCCAGCGTGTTCGGCGTCGAGATGGCGCGCAGCGCCAGCGTCGAGGGCACGCGCACCTTCCACGAGCTGATCGGCCTGGACTACGCCAGCCAGCACATGGTGATCTTCCTCTACCTGATCGCGCTGCTGCTGGTCGGCTTCACGCTGTTCGTGACCAGCCGGCTGATCCGCATGCCGATGGGCCGCGCCTGGGAGGCGCTGCGCGAGGACGAGATCGCCTGCCGTTCGCTGGGCCTGAACCCGACCCGCATCAAGCTGTCGGCGTTCACGCTGGGCGCATCGTTCGCCGGCCTGGGCGGCGCGTTCTTCGCGGCGCGCCAGGGCCTGGTCAATCCGGAATCGTTCACCTTCATCGAATCGGCGCTGGTGCTGGCCGTGGTGGTGCTGGGCGGCATGGGCTCGCAGCTGGGCGTGATCCTGGCGGCGATCCTGCTGACGGTGCTGCCCGAAGTGGCGCGCGGCTTTGCCGAATATCGCATGCTGATCTTCGGCCTGGTGATGGTGCTGATGATGATGTGGCGTCCGCAGGGCCTGCTGCCCGCGAGCCGCCCGCACGTGGAGCTTCCCCGATGAATGCGGCAATGAATGCGCCGATGAATGCGCCGATGAATGCGCCGATGAATGCGCCGATGCATGCAACGGCAGAACTGCTGAAGGTGTCGGGCCTGCAGATGCGCTTCGGCGGCCTGCTGGCCGTCGACGGCATCGATTTCGATGTGCGCAAGGACGAGGTCTTTGCCATCATCGGCCCGAACGGCGCCGGCAAGACCACGGTGTTCAACTGCGTCGGCGGCTTCTACAAGCCGACCGCGGGCGACGTGACGCTCGACGGCCATGCCATCGCCGGCCTGCCGAGCCATATGGTGGCGCGCAAGGGCCTGGTGCGCACGTTCCAGAACATCCGCCTGTTCAGGAACCTGACCGTGGTCGAGAACCTGCTGGTGGCGCAGCACCTGCAGGTGCAGTCCGGCATCCTGCGCGGCCTGTTTGCAACCCCGGCCTACCGCCGCGCCGAGCGCGACGCGCTGCAGCGCGCCGCGCAGTGGCTGGAGCGCATGGGCCTGACCAGCGTCGCCAACCGCGAGGCCGGCACGCTTTCCTACGGCCACCAGCGCCGGCTCGAGATTGCGCGCTGCATGATCACCCAGCCGCGCCTGCTGATGCTGGACGAGCCCGCCGCCGGCCTCAACCCGCAGGAGAAGATCGAGCTGCAGCAGCTGATCGACCAGCTGCGGCGCGAGTTCGGCATTGCCGTGCTGCTGATCGAGCACGACATGAGCCTGGTGATGGGCGTGTCCGACCGCATCCTGGTGATGGAGCACGGCAAGCCCATCGTGATCGGCAAGCCCGACGAAGTGCGCAACGACCCGCGCGTGATCAAGGCCTACCTGGGAGAGGACTGATGCTGAAGCTGGAACAGGTCCATACCCACTACGGCGCCGTCGAGGCGCTGTCGGGCGTATCGATCGAAGTCAACAAGGGGGAGATCGTCACCCTGATCGGCAGCAACGGCGCCGGCAAGACGACGCTGATGATGACCGTGTGCGGCACGCCGCGCGCGTCGAGCGGGCGCGTGCTGTTCGAAGGGCAGGACATTACCCATCGCTCGACCCACGAGATCATGCGCCTGGGCATGGCGATCTCGCCCGAGGGCCGGCGCGTGTTCCCGAGCCTGACGGTGCTGGAAAACCTGAAGATGGGCGCGTTCTTCGCGAAGCGCGACGAGATCGAGGCCGGCATCGAGCACGTGTTCAAGCTGTTCCCGCGCCTGAACCAGCGCGCGGGCCAGCGCGCCGGCACCATGTCGGGCGGCGAGCAGCAGATGCTGGCGATCGGCCGCGCGCTGATGAGCCGGCCGCGCCTGCTGCTGCTGGACGAGCCCACGCTGGGCCTGGCGCCGCTGATCATCGCGCAGATCTTCGACATCATCCGCACCATCCGTGACGAAGGCGTCACCGTGTTCCTGGTCGAGCAGAACGCCAACAAGGCGCTGCAGGTGGCGGACCGGGGCTATGTGCTGGAAACCGGCAAGGTGGTGCTGGCCGATACCGGCGCCAACCTGCTGGCCAACGACCGGATCAAGGCCGCCTACCTCGGCGGCTGACGAAGCCGCCCCAAGACCGAAGGGAGGGAGCGGTTTTGGGTGCACCCAAGCCGCCGGAGCTAGCCCAAGCAAGGTGTTCTCCCTCTCCCCTCACGGGGAGAGGGCCGGGGTGAGGGGTGGGCTAGCAAGGAACCACCAAAAGCGAGGCCAACGGTTTTTTCCAGCGTGGCGGCCTTCGCAAGGCCTGTGGTTTTATCCAACCCCGGAGGCTTCGGCCCGCGCCGGCCCTCACCCCCGGCCCCTCTCCCGCGCGCGGGAGAGGGGAGCAAACCAGCACCACGCCGGCCTTTTCGCCATCCGCGAAATCCCCCTTTCGCCAATCACATTACATCGCGGGCGCCTTCCGGGCCAGGCTGGGCGCGGTTCGCCATACCCCCTGTGGCATAATCGATTGCCAAGTCAAGCATTGCCGCAACGCTTGAAATAACGCCCGCTTCCGGCGGCTTCCGGCGCGATCGTCATGATTGCCTGCCGGCTCGCAAGCCGCCGACCGGAGCGGAAAAAACCCCTGCAAACTACTGCGCGGTCGCCGCGGTCCGGCCTGCCAAGGCACGGTCAGCGGTCCCGCCATCGCATCATGGCCAAGACGCTCTACGACAAACTCTGGGATGACCACACCGTCCACGTCGAGGAAGACGGCACCACGCTGCTCTACATCGACCGCCACCTGCTGCACGAAGTGACCAGCCCGCAGGCGTTCGAGGGCCTGAAGCTGGCAGAGCGTCCGGTGTGGCGCGTCAGCGCCAACCTGGCGGTGTCGGACCACAACGTGCCGACCACGGACCGCAGCCAGGGCATTGCCGATCCGGTGTCGAAGCTGCAGGTCGATACGCTCGATGCCAACTGCGACAGCTACGGCATCACCCAGTTCAAGATGAACGACCACCGCCAGGGCATCGTGCACGTGATCGGGCCCGAGCAGGGCGCGACGCTGCCGGGCATGACGGTGGTGTGCGGCGACTCGCATACCAGCACCCACGGCGCCTTCGGCGCGCTGGCGCACGGCATCGGCACCTCGGAAGTCGAGCACGTGCTGGCCACGCAGACGCTGCTGGGCAAGAAGGCCAAGAACATGCTGGTCAAGGTGGAAGGCAAGCTGCCGCGCGGCTGCACCGCCAAGGACATCGTGCTGGCCGTGATCGGCAAGATCGGCACCGCCGGCGGCACCGGCTACACCATCGAGTTCGCCGGCTCTGCCATCCGCGACCTGACCATGGAAGGCCGCATGACGGTCTGCAACATGGCCATCGAAGCGGGCGCACGCGCCGGCCTGGTGGCGGTGGACGAGGTCACGCTGGAATACGTCAAGGGCCGTCCGTATGCGCCGCAGGGCGTGGAGTGGGAGCAGGCCGTGGCCTACTGGCGCACGCTGCATTCCGATGCCGGCGCAAAGTTCGACCAGGTGGTCGAGCTGCGCGCGGAGGACGTGCGCCCGCAGGTGACCTGGGGCACCTCGCCGGAAATGGTCATCAGCATCGAAGACCGCGTGCCGGATCCAGAGAAGGAAAAGGATCCGAACAAGCGCAACGCCATGGAGCGGGCGCTGGAATACATGGGCCTGCAGCCCAACGTGCCGGTCGAGAGCATCAGCATCGACAAGGTCTTCATCGGTTCGTGCACCAACAGCCGCATCGAGGACATGCGCGCCGCCGCGTGGGTGGTGCAGAAGCTGGGCCGCAAGGTTGCGTCGAACGTCAAGCTGGCGATGGTGGTGCCGGGCTCGGGCCTGGTCAAGGAACAGGCCGAGCGCGAAGGGCTGGACCAGGTCTTCAAGGCCGCCGGCTTTGAATGGCGCGAGCCCGGCTGCTCGATGTGCCTGGCGATGAATGCCGACCGCCTCGATCCGGGCGAGCGCTGCGCCTCGACCTCGAACCGCAACTTCGAAGGCCGCCAGGGCGCGGGCGGGCGCACCCACCTGGTGAGCCCGGCGATGGCCGCCGCCGCTGCCATCGAGGGCCATTTCGTCGATATCCGCAAGCTGGGCTGAACAAGCAAGGACAGAGCATCATGGAAAAGTTCACCGTACACAGCGGCCTGGTCGCGCCGCTCGACCGCGAGAACGTCGACACCGACGCCATCATCCCGAAGCAGTTCCTGAAGTCGATCAAGCGCACCGGCTTCGGCCCCAACCTGTTCGACGAGTGGCGCTACAAGGATGTGGGCGAGCCCGGCATGGACAACAGCAAGCGTCCGCTGAACCCGGACTTCGTGCTGAACCAGCCGCGCTACCAGGGCGCGTCGATCCTGCTGGCGCGCCGCAACTTCGGCTGCGGCAGCTCGCGCGAGCACGCGCCGTGGGCGCTGACGCAATACGGCTTCCGCGCCGTGATCGCGCCCAGCTTCGCCGACATCTTCTTCAACAACTGCTACAAGAACGGCCTGCTGCCGGTGGTGCTGAGCGAGCAGCAGGTCGACCACCTGTTCAACGAGACCAACGCGTTCAACGGCTACCAGCTCACCATCGACCTGGACAAGCAGGTGGTGCTGACGCCGTCGGGGCAGGGCTATGAATTCGACATCGCCCCGTTCCGCAAGTACTGCATGCTGAACGGCTTCGACGATATCGGCCTGACCCTGCGCCATGCCGACAAGATCAAGGCCTTCGAGGCCGAGCGCGTGGCGAAGATGCCGTGGCTGAACAACCGCCTGGTCGGATAAGGCTCTACGAGGAAAGACAACAATGAAGATCGCAGTCCTGCCGGGTGACGGCATCGGTCCTGAAATCGTTGCGGAGGCCGTCAAGGTCCTGAACGCGCTCGACGAGAAGTTCGAACTGGAAACCGCGCCGGTGGGCGGCGCCGGCTACGAGGCCGAAGGCCATCCGCTGCCGGAAAACACGCTCAAGCTGGCCAAGGAAGCCGACGCCATCCTGTTCGGCGCCGTCGGCGACTGGAAGTACGACAGCCTGGAGCGCGCGCTGCGCCCCGAGCAGGCCATCCTGGGCCTGCGCAAGCACCTGCAGCTGTTCGCCAACTTCCGACCGGCGATCTGCTATCCGGAACTGACCGGCGCCTCGAGCCTGAAGCCCGAGCTGGTGGCCGGCCTCGACATCCTGATCGTGCGCGAACTGAACGGCGACATCTACTTCGGCCAGCCGCGCGGCCTGCGCGAAGCGCCGGACGGCCTGTTCCAGGGCGCGCGCGAAGCCTTCGACACCATGCGCTACAGCGAGCCGGAAATCCGCCGCATCGCGCATGTGGCGTTCCAGGCCGCGGCCAAGCGCGGCAAGAAGCTGTGCAGCGTCGACAAGGCCAACGTGCTCGAGACCTTCCAGTTCTGGAAGGACATCGTGATCGACGTCAGCAAGGAATATCCGGAAGTCGAGCTGTCGCACATGTACGTCGACAACGCCGCGATGCAGCTGGTCAAGGCGCCCAAGAGCTTCGACGTGATCGTCACCGGCAATATGTTCGGCGACATCCTGTCGGACGAAGCCGCGATGCTGACCGGCTCGATCGGCATGCTGCCGTCGGCGTCGCTCGATGCCAACAACAAGGGCCTGTACGAGCCCTCGCACGGCTCGGCGCCGGACATCGCCGGCAAGGGTATCGCCAATCCGCTGGCGACCATCCTGTCGGCGGCGATGATGCTGCGCTACTCGCTGAACAAGGCCGAGCAGGCCGACCGCATCGAGAACGCCGTCAAGAAGGTGCTGGCCCAGGGCTACCGCACCGGCGACATCCTGACGCCGGGCTGCAAGCAGGTCGGCACCCGCGAGATGGGTGAAGCGGTGCTGGCGGCACTGTAAGCGTCAACACAATTGCATTAAGGTAACAAGCACCGCCGTCATTCCCGCGCAGGCGGGAATCCAGCGTCTTAAAAGTCACTGGGTTCCCGCCTGCGCGGGAACGACGATGATCAGGCCAAAGCTGATCCTGCCCGTTCGGTGCGTTTCTTGAATTCGTCCCCAATTTGCACGCTGCGGCAGCGCCGCAAAATCGTGTAGACTCTGCCGATGGCCCGATTTTCCCAGTCCACCCTGACTGCTGTTGTCGCCCTGACCGCTACCCGCGGCCCGGTTGGCACGATTTCGCTTGGCCAGACCGCAACGACGATTAAAACCATTATTAAAACCGCGATCGCCTAGATCCGTTCGTCGTGCCTGCCCGTCTTCCCCGCGCAGCCACGCCGGGCGAGGAAAATGGCGGGGAAGTAAAAATCACATCCGAGGTAAATCATGATTGTAGGTCTCGTCGGTTGGCGGGGAATGGTCGGCAGCGTCCTGATGCAGCGCATGCAGGAAGAGCGTGATTTCGACCATATCGAGCCCGTCTTCTTCAGCACGTCCAACGCCGGCGGCAAGGCGCCCGCCATGGCCAAGAACGAAACCACGCTCAAGGATGCCAACGACATCGAGGCACTGAAGAAGTGCGACGTGGTGCTGACCGCCCAGGGCGGCGACTACACCAACGAGGTCTTCCCCAAGCTGCGCGCGGCGGGCTGGAAGGGCTACTGGATCGACGCGGCATCGTCGCTGCGGATGAAGGACGATGCCATCATCGTGCTTGATCCGGTCAACCAGGGTGTGATCAAGGACGCGCTGTCCAAGGGCGTCAAGAATTTCATCGGCGGCAACTGCACCGTCAGCTGCATGCTGATGGGCCTGGGCGGCCTGTTCCAGGCCGACCTGATCGAGTGGATGACCTCGATGACCTACCAGGCGGCCTCGGGCGGCGGCGCGCAGCACATGCGCGAACTGCTGACCCAGTTCGGCACGCTCAACGCGTCGGTCAAGCCGCTGCTGGACAACCCGGCGTCGGCCATCCTGGAGATCGATCGCCAGATCCTGTCGACCCAGCACGGCCTGTCGGCGGAAGAAACCAGGCAGTTCGGCGTGCCGCTGGCCGGCAACCTGATCCCCTGGATCGACAAGGACCTGGGCAACGGCCAGTCCAAGGAAGAGTGGAAGGGCGGCGCCGAGACCAACAAGATCCTGGGCCGCGGCGAGGGCTTCCTGGGCGCGACCGGCGCCACGCCGATCTCCGTCGACGGACTGTGCGTGCGCATCGGCGCGATGCGCTGCCACTCGCAGGCGCTGACCATCAAGCTGCGCCGCGATGTGCCGCTGGACGAGATCGAAGGCATGCTCGCCGCGCACAACCCGTGGGCCAAGGTGGTGCCGAATACGCGCGAAGCCAGCATGACCGACCTGACCCCCGCCGCCGTGACCGGCACGCTGACGATCCCGGTCGGCCGCCTGCGCAAGATGCAGATGGGCGGCGAGTACCTGTCGGCCTTCACCGTCGGCGACCAGCTGCTGTGGGGCGCGGCCGAACCGCTGCGCCGCATGCTGCGTATCCTGATCGAGTCCTGATCGAGCCCTGACTGCAGGCCGCTGCCTGTGACCTGGTTGCGTGCGTTGCAGCCAGGCAACAGAATGCAGCGCTTTGCTTACGACGCCGCGCCCATGCGCGGCGTTGTTGTATCCGGGCGCCTATTTTGCTGGGCGATGCGTCACAATACGCCGGCATGCGCCCCGCGCCGGCAGGGACCGGCGCCTGCGCGCGGGCTGGCAAAGGGGCCGTTCAGAATGCTCCGCCGGCCGGGCGGACCTGGTTTATGGGGTCGGTTTGTCGATTCATATCGCTACTAAAACATAACGGAGCACAAGGTGAGTGTGAGCCAACATCGCCGGAAAGATGCGCCTACTGCCCGTCAGCGCTGGTCAACGCTGGCCGTCACGGCACTGGGCCTGCTGCTTGCGCAGCCGGCCGCCTATGCCGCGGGGTTCGGGCAATTGCGGGTTCAGTCGAATCTGGGGCAGCCGCTGCAGGCTGAGATCGACATCAGCGGGGTCACCGCCGAGGAGGCCGCGGGGCTCAGCGTCAAGCTGGCGCCGCCCAGCGCCTATGCCGCGGCCGGCTTGACCTATCTGCCGGCCGTGGGCAGCCTGCGGCTGGAAGTGGAGCGCCGCGCCAACGGCAGCTACGTGGCACGGGTGCGCTCCAGCCAGCCGATCAGCGAGCCCTTCGTCGATATCCTGCTCGACATGAGCTGGGCCAGCGGCAAGGTCTCGCGCGCCTACACCTTCCTGCTCGACCCCGCCGGGGCCAGGGCCTCCAACCAGACTTTCTCGCCGGCCCCGGTGGTGCAAGCCGCCACACCCGACGCACCGGCCGCGCCGGCACCTGCCGCCGCGCAAGCTGCGCCGGCCCAGCAGGCCGCGCCCACCGCCGAGGCCGAGCCGGCCCGGCCGGCCGCACCAGCCCGCCCCGCGCGCCAGAGCGCCAGGCGCGCCGCGGCGCCGGCCGCGGGCACCGACATGGCCCCCGGCGGCGGCTACACCGTGCAGCGCGGCGACACGCTCTATGGCATCGCCGGCGAAGCCGTGCAGGGCCAGGAATCGGTCTCGCTGGACCAGATGCTGGTGGCGCTCTATCGCAACAACCCCAACGCCTTTATCGGCGGCAACATGAACCGCCTGCGCAGCGGCGCGGTGCTGCAGGTGCCGACCCAGCAGCAGGCGCAGGCGGTCTCGCCCAGGGCGGCGCGCCGCGAAGTGGTGGCGCGCACGCAGGGCTTCGACGCCTACCGCAGCCGGCTGGCCAGTGCCGCCGCGGCCAAATCGGTCGAGCCCGACAGCGGCCGCCAGCAGTCCGGCAACGTGACCGCGCGCGTGCAGGAGCAGGCGGCGCCGACTGACGGCCCGCGCGATGAGCTCAAGCTCAGCAAGGCCGCACGTGGCGCGCAGGCCGACGCCGCGGCCAGGGCCGAAGCCGAAGTCGCGCGCGAGCGCCAGCTGAAGGAAGCCGAGGCGCGCCTGGCCCAGCTGCAAAAGAATGTCGGCGACATGCAGAAGCTGCTCGAGCTGAAGAACGCCGAGATCGCCAAGCTCAGCCAGGCCAACCAGGCTGCGCTGGCCGACAAGGAAAAGGCTGACGCCGCCGCCCGCGCGGCTGCCGCAGCGCCGGCCGTGGTGCCGGCCGAGCCGCCCAAGGCCGATGCCGTCGCGAGCACCGCCGCGGCCGCAGCAACCGCTGCAGCGGTCGCGAATGCGGCGAGCGCGCCTGCCGTGCCGGCGGCCGGCGCCAGTGCCGCGGCTGCGGTGGCGTCCGCGGCAGCCTCCGCCGTGGCCGCGGCCCCCGCCTCGCAGCCCGCCGCCGACGTGGCAGCCAACCCGGCGCAAGGTGCCGCATCGACGCCTGCGGCCAAGCCTGTGCCGCCGGTGGTCGCACAGCCCGCGCCGGTGCCCGAGCCGTCGTTCCTCGATGGCCTGCTGGCCAACCCCATGCTGCTGCCGGGCGGCGGCCTGGTGGTGGCGCTGCTGGGCGTGTATGCGATCTATCGCCGCCGCCAGAAGCAGAAGGAGAGCGAGGCCAGTGGCTTCGGCGACAGCATCCTGTCGCAGGAAAGCACGGTGATGGCCGGCGCCAACTCGCTGTTCGGCACCGCCGGTGGCCAGAGCGTCGACACTTCCCAGCACAGCGTGTTCGGCGCCGACTTCCGCATCGGCAACAACACGCCCGAAGCCAACGAGGTCGATCCGATCGCCGAGGCCGAGGTCTATATCGCCTACGGGCGCGATGTGCAGGCCGAGGAAATCCTGCGCGAAGCCCTCGAGAAACACCCGGAGCAGCAGCCGGTACGGCTCAAGCTCCTGGAGATTTACAGCAACAGACAGGATGTGGAAGGGTTCCGCGTGATTGCAGAGGAAATGTTCGCCCAGACCGGCGGACACGGAGCGGAATGGCTGAAGGCCGCGGAAATGGGGCGTGCGCTGGAGCCCGGCAACGCGCTGTTCATGGTGGTGGCGCCGGAGGCTGCGGGCCCCGATACGGCATCGCCGGCAACCGACCAGTGGCGCACGCAGGATCCGTCGCAGAACCCCGCCTCGATCGCGCGGCTGGAGCCGTCGCTGGGCGACCTGTCGCTGCCGCTGGATGCCTTCCCGGCGCCGGCCGCCGGCGACCCGATCGTCGCGCCGGCTTCGGCGGCGATGGTGTTCGGCGCCGAGACGCCGCAGCCGGGCGAGGCTGTGCGCCTCGACATGGGCCTGCCGGGCGCCGATCCGCTGGCCGATGACGACGTGCCCACGCTCGACACGCCGACCCGCGGCCGCCCGCTGGAGTTCGACATGTCGGGGCTGTCGCTGGACCTGGGCAGCGCCCCGCAAGGCAATGCCGCGGCCCCCGCCGCGCTCGACGAGGCCTCGGTGCCGCTGCCCGCCACCACCATGCTGCGCGACGGCAAGCTGGCCGAGCCGATCGACCTGTCGCGGGTGGCACCCGACACCGCCGGCAACCTGGGCCAGAGCGTGTCGCCGAGCACGCTGTCGGCCGACGGCATGGACGGCGGGCGCGACATGCAGATCAAGCTGGACCTGGCGCGCGCCTATATCGAGATCGGCGACAAGGAAGGCGCGCGCGAACTGCTGCAGGAAGTGGTCGAGCAGTCGCAGGATCCGCTGCAGGCCGAGGCCCGCTCGCTGCTGCTCGAAGTGGCCTGAGCTATCATTGGCGGTCCGGCCGCGGCACGCGCTGCCGCGGCCGGAAGCGATGCGCCGGAAGCGTCCCTTCCGGCGCATTTGCTTTTCCGGCGCACAGAGGCTGCGCGCCGCCATGCTTTTTCCCCTGACATGAACCGCATCGCCCTTGGCCTGCACTACGACGGCGCCGCCTTCTCCGGGTGGCAGTCGCAGCCGCACCGCAATACCGTCCAGGACCACCTCGAAGACGCCATCGAGCGCTTTGCCGGCGTGCGCCTGCTGACCACGGTGGCCGGGCGCACCGATGCCGGCGTGCACGCGCTGGGCCAGGTGATCCACCTGGACACCGAACTGGTGCGCGAGCCCTTTTCCTGGGTGCGCGGCGTCAACGCCTTCCTGCCGCCGTCGATCGCGCTGCAATGGGCGCTGCCGGTCGACGACGGCTTCCATGCCCGCTTCCTGGCGTACGAGCGCATGTATTACTACGCGCTCTACACCGGTCCGCACCGGGTGCCGATGGTGCATGGCCGCGCCGGCTACCAGATGCTGCCACCCGGGCAACGGCTCGACGTGGACGCCATGCGCGCAGCCGCGGCGCACCTGATCGGCGAGCATGATTTTTCCGCGTTCCGCGCCGCGGAATGCCAGGCCAAGTCGCCGGTCAAGACCATGTACGACGTCACCATCCGCGACGACGGCAACTGGGTGTTCCTGCGCTTCCGCGCCAGTGCCTTCCTGCACCACATGGTGCGCAACCTGATGGGCTGCCTGGTGGCGGTGGGGCGCGGGCGCTACCCGCCGCAGTGGCTGGCGCAGGTGCTGGCCGGGCGCGACCGCAAGCTGGCAGCGCCTACCTTCATGCCGGACGGCCTCTACCTGGTCGGAGTCAAGTATCCTGATGCTTACCCGATCCCCGCGGCCGACCCGTCCGCGAGCCTGTTCCATGGAGTGTTCGATGACGCAGCCTGAGGGCAGCGCGGCGCACAAGCCGCAGCGCACCCGCATCAAGATCTGCGGCCTGACCCGCGAGGACGACGTGCGCGCCGCGGTCGACGCCGGCGCGGACGCGATCGGGCTGGTGTTCTACCCGAAAAGCCCGCGCTACGTCGATGTGGCGCAAGCCGCGGCGCTGGCCGAGGCCGCCGGGCCGTTCGTCGCGGTGACGGGCCTGTTCGTCAACGCCGAGCTGGAAGACATTGCCCATGTGGCCGAGCGTGTGCCGCTGACGCTGCTGCAACTGCACGGCGACGAGACGCCGCAGTTCTGCACGCAGGCAGCGCAGCGCTGCCGGCTGCCGTTCCTGCGCGCCGCCCGTGTCCGCCCGGGCCTCGATTTGATAGAATTCGCCGATCAATACCGTGATGCCGCTGCCTTGCTGCTCGATGCCTTCGTCGAAGGCTATGGCGGTGGCGGCCACGTCTTCGACTGGACCCTGATTCCTCCGGCATGGCTTCCGCCCAATCCCCCGGTTATGGCAACCGGCAACCCGAACGCAAGCGGCGCTCCTCGCATCGTTTTGAGTGGTGGGTTGAACGCGCAAAACGTCGCTGGCGCGATTGAGCGCGTGCGCCCCTACGCCGTCGATGTCAGCAGCGGGGTAGAGGCCGCCAAGGGCGTGAAGGACCACGCCCGCATTGCCGAATTCGTGCGCGCCGTCCGCAGCGCCAGCGCAGGATGAGCCGGGTCGAGGTCCGATCCCTTCCGCATCCCGCGCCCGCCGCTCCCGAGCCGTCGCGCACCCAGTCAACCAGGCGAGCCTTGCCGTGCCAGGCCAGGCCGCTGTTCCGAAGAGCCTAGACATGTACGACCTGCCCGATTCCCGCGGCCATTTCGGCCCCTATGGCGGCACCTTCGTGTCCGAAACGCTGGTGCACGCGCTCGATGAGCTGCGCGACGCCTATGCGCATTACCAGAAGGATCCCGAGTTCGACGCCGAATTCCGCCGCGAGCTGAAGCACTTCGTCGGCCGCCCGTCGCCGATCTACCACGCGCAGCGCTGGAGCGAGACGCTCGGCGGCGCGCAGATCTACTTCAAGCGCGAGGACCTGAACCACACCGGCGCGCACAAGATCAACAACGTCATCGGCCAGGCGCTGCTGGCCAGGCGCATGGGCAAGCCGCGCGTGATCGCCGAGACCGGCGCCGGGCAGCACGGCGTGGCCACGGCCACCATCGCCGCCCGCTTCGGCATGGAGTGCGTGGTCTACATGGGCGCCGAGGACGTCAAGCGCCAGGCCGCCAACGTCTACCGCATGAAGCTGCTGGGCGCGACCGTGGTGCCGGTGGAAAGCGGCTCGCGCACGCTCAAGGACGCGCTCAACGAGGCCATGCGCGACTGGGTCACCAACGTCGAGAACACCTTCTACATCATCGGCACCGTGGCCGGCCCGCACCCGTACCCGATGATGGTGCGCGACTTCCAGTGCGTGATCGGCGAGGAAGCCAAGCTGCAGATGCCGGAAATGACCGGGCGCCAGCCGGATGCGGTGATCGCCTGCGTCGGCGGCGGCTCCAATGCCATGGGCATCTTCTACCCGTACATCGAGCACCAGGACGTGCAGCTGATCGGCGTCGAAGCCGCCGGCGATGGCCTCGACACCGGCCGCCACGCGGCTTCGCTGACCGGCGGCACGCCGGGCGTGCTGCACGGCAACCGCACCTACCTGCTGCAGGACGACAACGGCCAGATCATCGAGACCCATTCGGTCTCGGCCGGCCTGGACTACCCCGGCGTCGGCCCCGAGCATGCCTGGCTCAAGGACAGTGGCCGCGCGCAGTATGTGCCGGTCACCGACGAGGAAGCGCTCAAGGCTTTCCACGACTGCTGCCGCATCGAGGGCATCATCCCGGCGCTGGAATCGAGCCATGCCATCGCCTATGCCTGCAAGCTGGCGCCGACGCTGCCCAGGGACAAGCTGCTGCTGGTGAACCTGTCCGGCCGCGGCGACAAGGACATGCACACCGTGGCCGAGCGCGCGGGGCTCAAGCTCTGATGCGCGCGCTGCCTCCGACCGGACTTGCCGTGGGCGGCGCCGGCGCGCCGGATGCTGCCGGCGCCCCCGACTCCGCCCAGTTGCGCCTGTTCCAGGAAGACATGTTCGAGGGCATTGCCCGCCTGCCGGACGGCTCGGTGGACCTGATCGTCGCCGATCCGCCGTACGGGCTGGGCAAGGACTACGGCAACGATTCCGACCTGCTGTCGGGCCAGGCCTACCTGGACTGGTCCGAGCGCTGGATGGACGCGGTGGTGCCGAAGCTCGCGCCCAGGGGCACGCTCTACCTGTTCTGCACGTGGCAGTACTCGCCGGAGCTGTTCGTGATGCTGAAGCGGCGCCTGACCATGATCAACGAGATCATCTGGGACCGCCGCGTGCCCAGCATGGGCGGCACCACGCGCAAGTTCTCGTCGGTGCACGACAACATCGGCTTCTTCGCCAAGGCGCGCGACTACTACTTCGATCTCGACCCGGTGCGCATCCCGTACGACCCCGAGACCAAGAAGGCGCGCAGCCGGCCGCGTTTCGAAGGCAAGAAGTGGCTGGAGGTGGGCTACAACCCGAAGGACCTGTGGAGCGTCTCGCGCATCCACCGCCAGGACCCGGAGCGCGCTAACCATCCGACGCAGAAGCCGCTGGAGATCGTCGAGCGCATGGTGCTGTCGAGCTGCCCGCCGGGTGGCCTGGTGCTGGATCCGTTCGCCGGCAGCGGCACCACCGCGGTGGCGTGCCTGCGCCACGGCCGGCGCTTTGTCGGCTACGAGATCAACCCGGAGTACGTGCAGGTGGCGTGCGGGCGCGTGGCCGCGGCAGCGCAAGCCATGCCCGCGATCGAGCCCGATGCCGCCCCAACCCTGGCCGCCGCCAATGACGATGCCTCGCCGGCGCCGCGGCCTCACCTGATTCCCTGATATGTCCCGTATCCAGAAGACGTTCGCGGCGCTGGCCGCGCAGCAGAAGAAGGGCCTGATTCCGTTCATCACCGCCGGCGATCCCGAGCCCGGCCTGACCGTGGCGCTGATGCACGCGCTGGTGGCGGGCGGCGCCGACGTGATCGAGCTGGGGGTGCCGTTCTCCGACCCCATGGCCGACGGCCCGGTGATCCAGCGCGCCTCCGAGCGCGCGCTGGCGCAGGGCGTGTCGCTGACGCAGGTGCTGCAGTGGGTTCGCGAGTTCCGCCAGACCAATGCCGATACGCCGGTGGTGCTGATGGGCTATGCCAACCCGATCGAGCGCATGGGCGAAGCGGCTTTTGCCAAGGCTGCCAGCGCCGCCGGCGTCGACGGCGTGCTGGTGGTCGACTATCCGCCCGAGGAGTGCGAGTCGTTCGCCGGGCTGATGCGCGACCACGGCATGGACCCGATCTTCCTGCTGGCGCCGACCTCGACCGATGCGCGCATCGAGGCGGTCGCGCGTGTCGCCAGCGGCTACCTGTACTACGTCTCGCTCAAGGGCGTGACCGGCTCGGCCGCGATCGACCTCGACAGCGTGGCGGCGCGCCTGCCGCTGATCAAGCAGCACGCCAACCTGCCGGTGGGGGTGGGCTTCGGCATCCGCGACGCGCAGACCGCGCGCGCGATCGGCAGCGTGGCCGATGCCGTGGTGATCGGCAGCCGGCTGGTGCAGTTGCTGGAAGACACGCCGCGGGAGCAGGCCGTGGCGAAGCTGCAATCGTTCATCGCCGAAATTCGTCAGGCGCTGGACGCCTGAAGTGATCCTGAAGTGATCCATTGCCGGCTTGGATTCGCCTGAAAGGTGCGTTATGGTGCGCAATTCGCGCGTTGCGCTTCGGGCTCACCGCGCCGGCATGGTAAATTCGCGGGTTGATTCCCTGCCTTCCGCCAACCGGCGCCCCGACCATGGGTCTGCCGGCGGACCGCAGTCATCCGAAAGGAGCTTTCATGAGCTGGTTGGATAAACTCCTGCCCCCCAAGATTCAACAGACCGACCCCAGCACCCGCAAGGGCATCCCCGAGGGGTTGTGGGTCAAGTGCCCGTCGTGCGAGTCCACCCTGTACCGGACCGACGTCGAGGCCAACCTGCACGTCTGCCCCAAGTGCGACCACCATATGCGCATCAGCGCACGCGCGCGGCTGGACGCGCTGCTGGACGCCGAGGGCCGCTATGAGATCGGCCAGGAAATCGTGCCGGTCGACGCGCTCAAGTTCAAGGATTCCAAGAAGTACCCGGACCGCATCAAGGCCGCCATGGAAGACACCGGCGAGACCGATGCCATGGTGGTGATGGGCGGTGCCATCCACACCATCCCGGTGGTGGCGAGCTGCTTCGAGTTCGAGTTCATGGGCGGCTCGATGGGCTCGGTGGTGGGCGAGCGCTTCGTGCGCGGCGCGCAGGCCGCGCTCGAGCAGAAGGTGCCGTTCATCTGCTTTACCGCCACCGGCGGCGCACGCATGCAGGAAAGCCTGCTGTCGCTGCTGCAGATGGCCAAGACCACGGCGATGCTGAACCAGCTGAGCGCGGCCAAGCTGCCGTTCATCAGCGTGCTGACCGACCCGACCATGGGCGGCGTGTCGGCTTCGTTCGCCTTCCTGGGCGACGTGGTGATCGCCGAACCGAAGGCGCTGATCGGCTTTGCCGGCCCGCGCGTGATCGAGCAGACCGTGCGCGAGAAGCTGCCGGAAGGCTTCCAGCGCTCGGAATTCCTGCTGACCAAGGGCGCCATCGACATGATCGTCGACCGCCGCAAGATGCGCGCCGAACTGGCGCAGCTGCTGGCGCTGCTGCAGAAGCAGCCCGCCGACGCGGTGGCCTGACGCGGCCCCGGTCGCGATCCTGAAGGCGCGGGTGGTTGACGCGCCTTTCGCCTTTTCTGGACGCGCGTGGCGCGGGCCCTTGACTTTGCGCCCGCCTGCCCGAATCTGGTAGCAAACGCTTCAAAACGCTTCCCTCGCACACCTGAAATGCCTGTCTTCCACACGCTCCCCGAATGGCTCGCCCATCTCGAAACCGCCCATCCCGTGGGCATCGACATGGGCCTGACGCGCATCACGCGCGTGAAGGAAGCCCTGGGGCTGCGCATCGACGCCGCGGTCTTTACCGTGGGCGGCACCAACGGCAAGGGCTCGACCTGCGCCATGCTCGAGCGCATCCTGCTGGAAGCCGGCTACAAGGTGGGCTGCCATACCTCGCCGCACCTGATCTCGTTCAACGAGCGCGCGCGCCTGAACGGCGAGATCGCCACCGACGCGCAGCTGCTGCCGCACTTCGAGGCGGTCGAGCATGCGCGCAACAGCTTTGCCGACCCGGTCAGCCTGACCTACTTCGAGTTCACCACGCTGGCGATCCTGCATTGCTTTGCCGCGGCCGGCCTCGATGCGATCGTGCTGGAAGTGGGGCTGGGCGGCCGCCTCGACGCGACCAATGTGATCGATACCGACTGCGCCATCATCACCAGCGTCGATATCGACCATACCCAGTACCTGGGCAACACCCGCGAGGAAATCGGCTACGAGAAGGCCGGCATCTTCCGTCCGGGCGTGCCCGCGATCTGCGGCGACCCGGTGCCGCCCAAGTCGCTGCTGGCACATGCCGAAGCGGTCGGCGCCGAGCTGTGGCTGGTGGGGCGCGACTACCATTTCCAGGCCGCCAAGGGCCAGGAGCGCCAGCAATGGGACTGGAGCGGCGGCGGGCGCAAGCTCAACGGCCTGGGCTACCCGGCGCTGCGCGGCGCCAACCAGCTGCTGAATGCATCCGCGGCGCTGGCGGCGCTGCAGGCGCTGCGCGAGCGTCTGCCGGTGAGCGCGCAGGAAGTGCGCAACGGACTGGCCTTCGTCGAGCTGCCGGGCCGGTTCCAGGTGCTGCCGGGCCGTCCGGCCGTGATCCTCGACGTGGCGCACAATCCGCACGCGGCCGCCACGCTGGGGCAGAACCTCGAGAACATGGGCTTCTTCCGCTACACCTATGCGGTGTTCGGGGCGATGCAGGACAAGGACATCGCCGGGGTGCTGCAGCATGTGGCCGACAAGGTCGACCACTGGTGCCTGTGCGACCTGCCGACCGAGCGCGCGGCCAGCGCCGCGGACCTGCTCGGCAAGCTCGAGGCAGGGGGCTTCCAGCCCGGCCCGGATGCCACCGCGGCCTGCTTTCCCAGCCCCGAGGCGGCATTCCGCGACGCCATCGAGCGTGCCACCGAGAATGATAGAATTCTGGTCTTCGGATCGTTCTATACCGTCGCCGGCGTGATGGCCTATCGTGCCACGCAGGCTAACTGAAGCGGGCGTCCCGGCGCGCGCTGTGCTGGCAACCCCGGCGGCCTTGGCCGATCACTGAGCGGCAAACGCAACGAGCGGCCCACCGGGGCCGTATCACCGAACCAATCTATGGGCCTGCTTTCGCTGTTTTCTTCCCGCAAGGGCAACGACCCGGCACCGGAGCGTGCCCGGCGCCAGCGCGCCGACACGGGTGCGGGCATCGCCTCGTCGCGCCGCCTGGCCGACGAGTATGCCGACGACACGCTGGACCCTGAATTCCCGCAGAAGCAGCGCGCGCGCCGCCGGCTGATCGGCGCCGTGGTGCTGATGGTGGCCGCCGTGATCGTGCTGCCGATCGTGTTCGAGACCAAGCCGCGGCCGGTGTCCGACGACGTCTCGGTCAAGGTCGCCAACGGTGTCACCAGCTCGCAGAAGCCGCGTGTCGAGCCGCGCAAGGCCGATCCGCTGCCGCCCGCGCCGGCGTCGCGAAACGATGCCGCCGCGCTGGATGCCGGCGAGGAAATCGTCAATGCGCCGAAGGCCACGGCGGCTGCCGCCGACAAGCCCGCGCAGCGCACCGAAGCCAAGGCCGAGCCCAAGCCGGAAACCAAGGCCGAAGCCAGGAGCGGCAGCGGCAAGTACCTGATCCTGATCGGCGCGTTTTCTTCCGAAGAGCGCGCCAAGGGCTGGCTGGCCAAGCTCAAGGCGAGCAAGGTGCCGGCCTATGTCGAAAGAAAAGTGCTGGCCGATGGCGAGCGCATCCTGCTGCGTGCCGGTCCCTTCAACGACCGCGACGCCGCCGACGCCGCCGACAAGCGCGTGCGCGCCGTGGGGCTGACCTCGAAGGTCGTGGAACAGTAAGGGCGCCGCGGCCGGCGCGGGTGCGCGGCCGCCAGCAACGATGCAGCCGACTTTCTTCGACTATGCCGTGGTCTTCATCCTGCTGGCCTCGGGCCTGCTGGGCGTGCTGCGCGGGCTGGTGCGCGAGGTGCTGTCGCTGATCGGCTGGGTGGTGGCGTTCTGGGTGGCGTTCCGCTACGGCGCGGTGGCCGCGGGCTGGATGCCCGAGTCATTGCCGGGCGGCGAGCTGGCCCGCCATGCGCTGGGCTTCGTGGTGCTGCTGATCGGCACCGTGCTGGGGGCCTCGCTGGCCGGCATGGTGGTCGGGCAATTGCTGGAGAGCACCGGCCTCAAGCCCGCCGACCGCGGCCTGGGCCTGGTGTTCGGGCTGCTGCGCGGCGTGCTGCTGGTGATGGTGATGGTGACGCTGGCCAGCCTGACGAAATTGCCGGAAGAACCGTTCTGGCGCGATGCGGTGAGCCGCCCGTATGTGATGCAGGCCATGGAGTCGATCAAGCCATGGCTGCCGCCGGAGCTGGCGAAGTACGTGAAGACATAGGACATAAGGCCGGGCACGTCGCGCGGCTGGTAGTAACGCAGGCCTTCGGGCCCGGAGGATCCCGGGCCGGGCTGCGCCCCCTGAATCAAAGCCTTTCCTGGGAGCTTGGCATGTGCGGTATCGTCGGTGTGGTTTCAGCCACGCCTGTCAACCAATTGATTTACGACAGCCTGCTGTTGTTGCAACATCGCGGACAGGATGCTGCCGGCATCGCCACCGCCAACGGCAGTACCTTCCACATGCACAAGGCCAACGGCCTGGTGCGCGATGTCTTCCGCACCCGCAATATGCGCGGCCTGCCGGGCACCGCAGGCATCGGCCAGGTGCGCTACCCGACCGCCGGCTCGGCCTCGAGCGAGGAAGAGGCGCAGCCGTTCTACGTCAACGCCCCCTACGGCGTCATCCTGGCGCATAACGGCAACCTGACCAACTGGCAGCAGCTGCGCGAGGAAATGTTCCGCCGCGACCGCCGCCACATCAACACGCACTCGGACACCGAGGTGCTGCTGAACGTGCTGGCCGACGAGCTGCAGCGCGCCAGCAACGGCATGGCGCTCGATCCGGAAACGATCTTCAAGGCCGTGGCGGGCATGCACCGGCGCGTGCGCGGCTCGTACGCGATCGCGGCGCAGATCGCCGGCTACGGCATGCTGGCCGTGCGCGACCCGTTCGGCATCCGGCCGCTGTGCCTGGGCAGCGTCGAGACGCCTACCGGCAAGGAATGGATGGTGGCCTCCGAGTCCGTGGCGCTGGAAGGCATCGGCTACAAGTTCGAACGCGACGTGGCGGCGGGCGAGGCCATCTTCATCGACCTCGACGGCAAGCTCTACAGCAAGCAGTGCGCCGACAACCCGGTGCTGACGCCGTGCATCTTCGAATACGTCTACCTAGCCCGCCCGGATTCTTGCATCGACGGCGTGCCGGTCTACGACGCGCGCCTGCGCATGGGCGACTACCTCGCCGAGAAGATTCGCCAGGAAGTGTCGGCCGGCGATATCGACGTGGTCATGCCGATCCCGGACAGCAGCCGCCCGGCCGCGATGCAGGTGGCCAACCGCCTGGGCGTCAATTACCGCGAAGGCTTCTTCAAGAACCGCTATGTCGGCCGCACCTTCATCATGCCGGGCCAGGCGGTGCGCAAGAAGTCGGTGCGCCAGAAGCTCAACGCCATGGGCGTGGAGTTCAAGGGCAAGAACGTGCTGATCGTCGACGACTCGATCGTGCGCGGCACCACCTCGTTCGAGATCGTGCAGATGGCGCGCGACGCCGGCGCCAACAAGGTGATCTTCGCCTCGGCCGCGCCGCCGGTGAAGTTCCCCAACGTGTACGGCATCGACATGCCGACCCGCAGCGAGCTGGTGGCGCACAACCGCACCCACGAAGAGATCGCCAAGATCATCGGCGCGGACAAGCTGGTGTACCAGGACGTCGAGGCGATGAAGCAGGCGGTGCGCGACATCAACCCCGCGCTGAAGGACTTCGATGCGTCGTGCTTCGATGGCCGCTACGTTACCGGCGATATCGACGAGGCTTACCTGGACCGCCTGGAAACGGCGCGCAGCCAGGCCGACCGCGACGGCACCGGCGCCGACACTGAGCGCTCGTCGCTGCACCTGCAGCGCTCCGGCGGCAACGAGTAAGCCGCGCGCCGCGCGCCCGTGCGTTGACGGATGCGAAGCCCGGCCGTAACATGGCCGGGCGTCGATTTGATAGTCAGCTTGCGGACGCGGGTCCAGCCCGAAACAGCTAAAGAGATGGGGGTTGCAACGTTTGCCGGGGCGCGCAGTGCTTGCGCAACTGGCCGCCCGACCGCCACAGCCCGCCGAAGGCCTCCGCAGAACAGCAAGCCCGTCGATCCGACCATCCGATCGCACGGGCTTTTTTCATGGCCGGCCGCCTTGCCGCGGCAGGCCACAACCATCGCATTCGCGCGGGTACGACCGCGCCACCAGCATGAACCAACCGCTCAACCCCGAATCGCTCGGCATCGATACCCTCGGCGTGCGCGCCGGCACGCTGCGCAGCGAGTTCATGGAGCACTCCGAGGCCATGTACCTGACCTCGAGCTTCTGCTTCAACAGCGCCGCCGAGGCCGCCGAGCGCTTTGCCAACTCGGAAGAGGGCTACACCTATTCGCGCTTCACCAACCCGACCGTATCGATGTTCCAGTCGCGCCTGGCCGCGTTGGAAGGGGCGCAGGCGTGCATGGCGACCGCCTCGGGCATGAGCGCGATCCTGTCGGTGGTGCTGTCGTCGATGCAGGCCGGCGACCACCTGGTCAGCTCGCGCGCGATCTTCGGCTCGACCATGACGCTGTTCAACAATATCTTCGGCAAGTTCGGCGTCGAGACCACCTTTGTCGATCCGACCGACCTGGAAGCGTGGCGTGCGGCAGTCCGCCCGAACACCAAGCTGTTCTTCCTGGAAACGCCGTCGAACCCGCTGACCGAGGTGGCTGACATCGCGGCGGTGGCGGACATTGCCCACGATGCCAACGCGCTGCTGGTGGTCGACAACTGCTTCTGCTCGCCCGCGCTGCAGCAGCCGATGAAGTTCGGCGCCGACATCGTGGTGCACTCGGCCACCAAGCATATCGACGGCCAGGGCCGCGTGCTGGGCGGCGCGGTGCTGGGCACGCACGACTTCATCATGGGCAAGGTGTTCCCGTTTGTCCGCACCGCCGGGCCGACGCTGTCGGCTTTCAATGCCTGGGTGCTGCTCAAGGGCATGGAGACGCTGGCGATCCGCATGGAGCGCCATTCGGCCAGCGCGCTGGCGCTGGCGCAGTTCCTGGAATCGCATCCGGCGGTGGCGCGCGTGTTCCACCCGGCGCTGGCGTCGCATCCGCAGCACCAGATTGCCATGCGCCAGCAAAGCGGCGGCGGCGCGATCGTGTCGTTCGAGCTCAAGGGCGCGACGCCCGAGCAGCAGCGTGCCAATGCCTGGCGCGTGATCGACAACACCCGGCTGTGCTCGATCACCGGCAACCTGGGCGACACCCGCACCACCATCACGCACCCGTACACCACCACGCATGCGCGCGTCAGCCCCGAGGCCAAGGCGGCCGCGGGCGTCGGCGAAGGGCTGATCCGCCTGGCGGTGGGTCTGGAATCGGTCGAGGACCTGAAGGCTGACCTGCTGCGCGGCCTGGGCGACTGAGGCGCTACTCTGTCGCCGCGACCACCGGGGCCGGTTCTTGCAAGGCCGGCCCTTGCGGTGCCGGCGCTTGCGCAGCGGGCTCATCGCTGCCGGCCATCGCCTTCACGCCGGCGGCGGTGACGTCGTAGGTGGCGCCGACCGCGGTCGAGGCCACGCTGACCGCGGCCGAGCCTACCGTCGCCACCGTCGACACCGCGGCGCTGCCGACCGCCACGGTAGCACCGACCACCATGCAGCCGGACAGCGTCGCGACGGCGCAGGCGTTCGCCAGCATCAGCGCGATGCGCGGCAGGGTGGCGGAGGTTGCGCTATCGTTGCGCGGCTTGCGACGCAAGCGGGGAAATAAAGACGGCATGAAACTCTTGGTCGTGGTTGAGCCTGGCATGGGGCGGAGTCAGCGCAGCAGCCGGCGGCGCAGCAGCACCAGGCATACCACCAGCGCGGCCACCGCATAGGCCGCTAGCACCGCCAGGTGCAGGCCGGCGCCATCGACCGGGCGGCCCAGCATCAGCGGGCGGATCAGCGCCACGGCGTGCGCCAGCGGCAGCAGCTCGGTGGCGGTCTGCACGCCCTCGGGCAATTGCTCCAGCGGGAAGAACACGCCCGACAGCAGCAGCATCGGCGTCATCACCAGGGTCTGGTAGAACATGAAGAAGTCGTAGCTGGGCGCCAGCGCAGTGACGATCATCGCCAGCGCGGCAAAGGCAATCCCGGCCAGCACGATCACCGGCAGCGCCAGCAGCGCGCCCGGCATCTGCGCATAGCCGAGCGCGCCCGCCACCAGCATGATGGCCAGCCCGGACAGCACCGCCTTGCTGGCGGCCCAGGCGATTTCGCCGAGCACCACGTCGCCCAGCGTCAGCGGGGCATGCATGATGGCTTCCCAGGTGCGCTGCACATGCATGCGCGAGAACGCCGAGTACATCGACTCGAAGCTGGCCGACATCATCACGCTGGACGCGGTGGTGCCGGCCGCCAGGAAGGCGATATACGACACGCCGTCGACCTGGCCGACCATCAGCCCCAGCCCGAGGCCCAGCCCGAACAGGTAGATCATCGGGTCGGCCAGGTTGCCGATCATCGACGGGATGGCCAGCTTCTTCCACACCATGTAGTTGCGGTACCAGACCATCATCCAGTTGCGCAGGTTGCGCGGCAGCAGCGGCTGCGGATAGGTCTGCCGCAGCGCGGTGCCGGCGGCAGCGGAGGCGTCGGCGGCGTCCGCGCGGGGATCCTGTTCGCTCATGTCGTCCCTTGGTTCAGTTCCGCATTCAGTCCCGCATTCAGTCGCGCATCTCGCGGCCGGTCAGCTTGAGGAACACGTCCTCGAGGTTGGCCGGGCGGTGCAGGTAGCGCACACCGCTCCTGCCGTGCAGCGCCGCCAGCAGCGGGGCGGGCTCGCGCACATAGCAGAACAGCGTCTCGCCGCTCATTTCGGTGCGCTGCGCCAGTGGCGTCAGCGTGCCGCGCAGCGTGTCGAGTTCATCGCCATAGACCTCGACCACGTCGCAGCCGATCTGGCTGTCGATCAGCTCGTGCGGCTTGCCTTCGGCGATCTTGCGGCCGCCGTCGATCACGCACAGGTAGTTGCACAGCCGTTCGGCTTCTTCCATGAAGTGCGTGGTCAGCAGGATGGTCTTGCCGCTGGCCATCAGCGATTTCAGCCGCTCCCAGATCAGGTGGCGCGCCTGCGGATCGAGGCCGGTGGTGGGCTCATCCATCACCAGCAGGTCCGGGTCGTTGATCAGCGCGCGCGCCACGGTCAGGCGCCGGCGCATGCCGCCGGAGAGGTCGCGCACTTGCGCGTCAGCGCGGTTTTCCAGGCGCGCGAATTCCAGCAGCATCGGTACGCGGCGCTCGATTTCGGCCGACGACAGCCCGAAGTAGCGGCCGAAGATGCGCAGGTTCTCGATCACCGAGAAGTCCGGGTCGAGATTGTCGAACTGCGGCACCACGCCCACGCGCATGCGCGCCTGCGGCGCGCGCTCGGGGATGGGCTCGCCGCACAGCGTCAGCGTGCCCGCCAGGGGCGTGGTCAGCCCCAGCAGCAGTCGCAGCGTGGTGGTCTTGCCGGCGCCGTTGGGGCCCAGCAGGCCGAAGCACTGGCCGCGGAAGACCTGGAGGTCGAGGTCGTCGACCACGACCGTGTCGCCGTATTGCTTGCGCACCTTGCGCAACTCGAGGATGGCAGTCAAGGCAGGGTCCGGTGTGGCGCCGCAACGGCGCAATATCCGCCATTATGCCGGTCATCGGCGCCGGCCTCAGTTGGCGCGGTGCAGCAGGCGCGGGCATAAAAAAACCGCCAGCGAACTGGCGGTTTTCTTGCCTGACCAGGCCAGGCAGCGAAGCGTACCGGAATCAGTACATCTTCTTCGGCAGCATCTGCATGCGCAGGCGCTTGCGCAGGCGTGCTTCGGCGGCCTTCTTCTTGCGCTTGCGCTCGGTCGTCGGCTTCTCGTAAGCGGTACGGCTCTTGAGTTCAACGATCAGGCCAGTCTGCAGAATGGCACGACGGAAACGCCGCATTGCAACTTCAACGGGCTCACCGGGTTTCAAGACGATCTTAGTCAATTCAGTCCTTTAGGGGATTGCCGCCGGGGCGGCTGGTTCACACGGGGGGAAACTGCGGTCGCCGGAGCGACTGGTATTGCACGCCGGGCCGATGCCCTGGTGCGCCCCCGCGAACCTGAAAGATGTGGACGTTTCAGTCCGTGCAACCAGTGTCAGGGGTGATAGCGCCAGGTCCGAACACAACTGGAGCCTGACAGTACCGGTTTCCATGAATGCTATACGCCCGTAACTATGGCATGTATACGACGGCGCTGTCAAGAATGCAGTGCAATGTACGCGCAGCGGCCGGGCCGGATAGTTGTCTTCGAGGCACTTCAGGCGAGCTGCAGTCTCAGCGTGGACCCGCGAGGCGTCTTTATACCGTTTTTATGGCCGCAACGGGTCTTTCTACCCCGTTTTTATCCGCGCATCCCTAATCTGGGTGACGTCTGCCACTCACGATTGTGCTCGTCATGGATGCGATGTTCCTGCTCGTTCTGATTGCCTTCGGCGCCGCCAGCGTCGCCCTGATCGCGCTATGCGCATGGCTGTGCGGCCCGGCGCGGCCGCTGTCGCCGGCGGACGGTCCGCAAGCGGACGCAACCACCGGCGGAGAGCGTTGATGGACTGGACCGAACTGCTGGCCGGCGCGCTTGCCGTGGCCATCTTCCTCTACCTGCTGCTTGCGCTGTGCCGTCCGGAGAAGTTCTGATGCCGACCGATTTCCCGGGCCTGCTGGCCCTTTACCTGGCGATCCTGCTGGCGCTGGCGCCATGGCTGGGCCGCTACCTGCGCCGCGCGGTCGAAGACAGCGGCTATCGGCTGACCGCCTGGGGCCGTCCGCTCGAGCGCGCCCTGTACCGGCTCGCCGGCGTGCAGGGCGGCGCGCAGATGGACTGGCGGCGCTACGCGCTGGCCGTGCTTGCCTTCAACCTGCTCGGCGCGGTGTCCGTGTATGCGCTGCAGCGCCTGCAGGGATGGCTGCCGCTGAACCCGCAGGGCTTTGGTGCGGTGTCGCCGGATTCGGCCTTCAACACCGCCGTCAGCTTCGTCGCCAATACCAACTGGCAGGGCTATGCCGGCGAATCGACCATGAGCTACCTGACGCAGATGCTGGCGCTGACCGTGCAGAACTTTGTCTCCGCGGCCACCGGCATTGCGGTGGTGTTCGCGCTGATCCGCGGGTTTGCGCGCCAGCGCGCGGGCGGCATCGGCAACTTCTGGGTCGACCTGACGCGCATCACGCTGTACGTGCTGGTGCCGCTGGCATCGGCGATTGCGCTGGCGCTCGCCAGCCAGGGGGTGATCCAGAACTTCAGCGGCTATCGCGATGCCACGCTGCTGCGTCCGGTGGCCTACAGCCAGCCGGTGACGGACGCCGCCGGCGTCCCGGTCGCGGATGCGCAGGGCCAGGCGCTGACCCGTGCGGCTACCGCGCACACGCAGACGCTGCCGATGGGGCCGGTGGCCTCGCAGGAAGCGATCAAGATGCTGGGCACCAACGGCGGCGGCTTCTTCAACGCCAACTCCGCGCATCCGTACGAGAACCCGACCGCGCTGTCCAACCTGATCGAGATGCTGGCGATCTTCCTGATCCCCGCCGCGCTGTGCTTCACCTTCGGCGAGATGGTGCAGGACCGCCGCCAGGGCGTGGCGGTGCTGGCGGCGATGACGCTGCTGTTCGTCGCCATGGCCTGCCTGGCCGCGCTCGCCGAGCAGCGCGCCGGACCGGTGTTGTCCGCGCTGCCGCTGGACCACGCCGGCTCCGCGCTGCAGGCCGGCGGCAACATGGAAGGCAAGGAAACGCGCTTCGGCGTGGCCGCTTCCGCGCTGTTCGCGGCCGTCACCACGGCGGCGTCGTGCGGCGCGGTCAATGCCATGCACGATTCCTTCACCGCGCTGGGCGGCATGGTGCCGATGCTGCTGATGCAACTGGGCGAGGTGGTGTTCGGCGGGGTCGGCTCCGGGCTGTACGGCATGCTGGTCTATGCGGTGCTGGCGGTGTTCATCGCCGGCCTGATGATCGGCCGCACGCCGGAATACCTCGGCAAGAAGATCGAGGCCTTCGAGATGAAGATGACCGTGATCGTGATCCTGGTCACGCCGCTGCTGGTGCTGCTGGGCACGGCGGTGGCGGTGATGGCGGGCGCGGGCCGCGCGGGCGTGCTCAACCCGGGCACGCACGGCTTTTCCGAGATCCTCTACGCGCTGTCGTCGGCGGCCAACAACAACGGCAGCGCCTTCGCCGGCCTGTCGGCCAACACCCCGTTCTACAACACGCTGCTGGCCGCGGCGATGTGGTTCGGCCGCTTCTGGATCGTGATCCCGGTGCTGGCGCTGGCGGGTTCGCTGGCGGCCAAGCCGAAGCTGCCCGCCAGCGGCGGCACCATGCCCACGCACGGCGCGCTGTTCGTGGTGCTGTTGGCCGGCGCCGTGCTGATGGTGGGCGCGCTGACCTATGTCCCGGCGCTGGCGCTGGGGCCCGTTGCCGAACACCTGCAAGGCGTGCTGGCGGGCGCCGCGCGCTGAACGCCTGTCCTGACGCATCGCCACTCGCGAACCTGTTTCCATCATGCAACCCGATACCCTGAGCACGCGGCCCCAGGCCGCCCCTGACCGCGCCGCAGACGGCGCCGACCACGGCGCCGACCACTGCGCCGTCCACGATCCCGCGCGCGCGCCGCGCCGCCTGCTGGCACCCGAACTGGTGCGCCCGGCGCTGCTCGCGGCGCTGCGCAAGCTGTCGCCGGGCGAGCAGCTGCGCAACCCGGTGATGTTCGTGGTCTACGCCGGCGCCATCCTGACCACGCTGCTGGCCGTGCGCGCGCTGGTGTCGCCGCTGCCGCACGCCAGCGAAAGCGCCGGCTTTATCGTCGCGGTGACGATCTGGCTGTGGGTCACCGTGCTCTTTGCCAACTTTGCCGAAGCCCTGGCCGAAGGGCGCAGCCGCCAGCAGGCTGCGTCGTTGCGCGGGCTGAAAAGCACCGCGAGCGCGCGCGTGCTGACCGAGGGCCGCCGCGACAGCGCCGTGCAGGTGCGCCCGGCCACCACGCTGCGCCGCGGCGACGTGGTGCTGGCCGAGGCCGGCGACATGATCCCCGGCGACGGCGAGGTCATCGAAGGCGTGGCCTCGGTCGACGAAAGCGCCATCACCGGCGAGTCGGCACCGGTGATCCGCGAATCCGGCGGCGATTTCTCGTCGGTCACCGGCGGCACCCGCGTGCTGTCCGACTGGATCGTGGTGCGCATTACCACCAATCCCGGCGAGAGCTTTATCGACCGGATGATCTCGATGGTCGAAGGCGCGCGGCGCCAGAAGACCCCCAACGAGCTGGCGCTGACCATCCTGCTGGTCGGGCTGTCGATGGTGCTGCTGCTGGCCACCGCCACGCTGCTGCCGTTCTCGGCCTACAGCGTGCTGGCGACGGGCGCTGGGCTGCCGGTCACCGTGACCGTGCTGGTGGCGCTGCTGGTGTGCCTGATCCCGACCACCATCGGCGGACTGCTGTCGGCGATCGGCGTGGCCGGCATGAGCCGCATGATGGCGGCCAACGTGATCGCCACCTCGGGCCGCGCGGTGGAAGCCGCCGGCGACGTCGACGTGCTGCTGCTCGACAAGACCGGCACGATCACGCTCGGCAACCGCCAGGCCGCGCGGCTGTTGCCGGCGCCGGGCGTGGGTGAGCGCCAGCTGGCGGCCGCAGCATGGCTGTCGTCGCTGGCCGATGAAACCCCGGAGGGCCGCAGCATCGTGGCGCTGGCGCGCCAGCAGGCCGGGGTCGAGGCGCCCGGCATGGGCGTGGCGCGGCCCGTGTTCGTGCCGTTCAGCGCGCAGACGCGCATGAGCGGTGTCGACCTCGGCGAGGGCGCGTCGCGGCGATGCGTGCGCAAGGGCGCGGCCGATGCCGTGCGCCGCTACGTGGCCGAGCATGCGGGCAAGTTTCCCGACGCGGTCACGCACGCGGTCGAGGACGTGGCGCGGGCCGGCAGCACGCCGCTGGTGGTGGCCGAACTGGCCGGGGCCGAGGTGCGCGTGCTGGGTGTGGTGGAGCTGAAGGACACGGTCAAGCGCGGCATCCGCGAGCGCTTCGGCGAACTGCGCCGCATGGGCATCCGCACCGTGATGATCACGGGCGACAACCGGCTCACCGCCGCCGCGATCGCCGCCGAGGCGGGCGTCGACGACTTCCTCGCAGAGGCCACGCCCGAAGCCAAGCTGGCGCTGATCCGCCAGTACCAGGCCGAAGGGCGGCTGGTGGCGATGACCGGCGACGGCACCAACGACGCCCCGGCGCTGGCGCAGGCCGACGTGGCCGTCGCCATGAACAGCGGCACGCAGGCCGCGCGCGAGGCCGGCAACATGGTCGACCTCGACAGCAACCCGACCAAGCTGATCGAGATCGTCGGCATCGGCAAGCAGATGCTGATGACCCGCGGCGCGCTGACCACCTTCAGCGTGGCCAACGACCTGGCCAAGTATTTCGCCATCATTCCCGCGGCCTTTGCCACCACTTATCCGCAACTCGGCCTGCTCAACGTGATGGGGCTGGCGACGCCGGCCTCGGCAATCCTGTCGGCGGTGATCTTCAACGCGCTGATCATCGTGGTGCTGATCCCGCTGGCGCTGCGCGGGGTGCGCTACCGCGCCCTCGGAGCCGCCGCGCTGCTGCGCCGCAACCTGCTGGTGTACGGGCTGGGCGGCATCGCGGTGCCGTTTGCCGGCATCAAGCTGATCGACCTGGGTCTGGCCGCCATGGGCTGGGCCTGACCGATGCCAACCATTCCCGGAGCAGACATGTCCAATCCAATCACTGTCGACACCGCACGCGCTGCACCAACCGAAGGGCAGGGCGGCCTGATGCGCCCGGCGCTGGTCATCCTGCTGGCGCTGTCGCTGCTGACCGGCCTGCTGTACCCCGCGGCGATCACGGCGATTGCCGCCGCGCTCTTTCCGCACCAGGCGGCCGGTTCGCTGATCGTGCGCGACGGCAAGGTGCTGGGATCCGAGCTGATCGGCCAGCCGTTCTCCGCGCCCGGGGATTTCTGGGGCCGGCCCTCGGCGACCGCGCCGATGCCGTACAACGGCGGCGCGTCCGGCGGCTCCAACCTGGGGCCGTCGAATCCGGCGCTGGCCGACGCGGCACGCGCGCGCCTCGACGCGCTGCGCGCGGCCGATCCCGGCAACACCGCGCCGGTGCCGGTGGACCTGGTCACTGCCTCCGGCAGCGGCCTGGACCCGCATATCAGCGTGGCCGCGGCCGAGTACCAGGCGGCGCGCGTGGCGCGGGCGCGCGGCCTGCCGCTGGCGCAGGTGCGTGCGCTGATCGCGACGCATACCGACAAGCCGCTGCTGCCGGTGCTGGGCGAGGCCGGTGTCAACGTGCTGAGGCTGAACCTGGCACTCGATGCGCTGGCGGCGCGCTGAGGCGGCGGGCCATGCGGGCCATGCGCCGGCCCGCATGGCACAATCTGGCTGCGCTCGCACTGCCGTCACGTGAGCGCGCCCACCATGCCTGCGCGCCCAGCCGACGACCTCCGCCCCGATCCCGACCACCTGCTGCAACGGCTGCAGGCCGATGGCGAACGCGCCGCGCGCGGACGCCTGCGCATCTACTTCGGCGCCTCGGCCGGCGTCGGCAAGACCTTTGCCATGCTGGCGGCGGCACGCGCGCTGCGCGAACAGGGCGGCGACGTCGTGGTGGGCGTGGTCGAAAGCCATGGCCGCGCCGAGACCGAGGCGCTGGCCGAAGGCCTCGAGCAACTGCCGCGGCGCGCACTCGACCATCGCGGCCGTGCACTGCAGGAATTCGATCTCGACGCGGCGCTGGCGCGCCGGCCGGCCCTGGTGCTGGTCGACGAACTGGCCCACAGCAACGCGCCCGGCAGCCGCCATCCCAAGCGCTGGCAGGACATTGCCGAGCTGCTGTCGGCCGGCATCGACGTCTGGACCACCGTCAATGTCCAGCACCTCGACAGCCTGAACCAGGCGGTGGCCGGCATCACCGGCATCCGCGTGCGCGAGACCGTGCCCGACGCGGTCTTCGACGAGGCCGACGAAGTGGTGCTGGTCGACCTGCCCGCCGACGAACTGCTGCGCCGCCTGCGCGAAGGCCGTGTGTACGTGCCGGAGCAGGCCCGCCACGCGCAGCAGCATTTCTTTCGCAAGGGCAACCTGATCGCGCTGCGCGAGCTGGCGCTGCGCCGCACCGCCGACCGTGTCGACGACGATGTGCGCGCCTACCGCCGGCAAGCGTCGATCGAGCCGGTGTGGCGCACGCGCGAAGCGGTGCTGGCCTGCATCGGCCACGGCAGCGATGCCGCGCAGGTGGTGCGCAGCGCGCGCCGGCTGGCGGCGCAGCTGGATTGCGACTGCCATGTGGTGACGGTGTCGGTGCCGCGGCTGGCGCCGGTGCCCGACACGCCGCGCGCGCAGCTCGACGAGGCGATGCGGCTGGCCGAGTCGCTGGGCGCGCGCACCGAGACCCTGGCCGGCAGCGACATGGTCGCGGCGGTGGCCGGCTATGTGCGGCGGCACAACCTGACCAAGGTATTGATCGGCCGCACGCCGGCGCGCTGGGACGACAGCGGCGGTACGCTGCCGGGCCGCCTGCACGGCTGGCTGGCGCGGGCGCTGGCGCCGTGGCTGGGCGCGCGCGCCTGGCTGTTCGGGCGCAGCAGCTTTGCCGACGCGCTGGCGGCCGCGTGTCCGGAGGTCGACGTGATCCGCGTCGCCGCCGACGGGGTCCGGCATGACGCGCCCGATGCCGCCCGCGGCGCGCGTGGCATCGAAGCGCAAGGTGACGGAGCCGGTCCGGCACAGTGGCCCGGCCTGCTGTGGGCGGTGGCCTGGTGCGCCGGCGCCACCGCGCTGTCGGCGCTGGCGCTGCCATGGTTCGACCTGGTCAATATCGCCATGCTGTTCCTGCTGGCGGTGGCGGGGGTGGCGCTGCGCCACGGGCGCACCGCCGGCGCTTTCGCCGCGCTGGTGGCGGTCGGCGCGTTCGACTATTTCTTCGTGCCGCCCCGGCTGTCGTTCGCGGTCAGCGACGTGCAGTACCTGGTGACCTTCCTGGTGATGCTGGCGGTGGGACTGGTGATCGGGCAGCTTACCGCCGGGTTGCGCGAGCAGGCGCGCGTGTCGGTCCAGCGCGAGACCGATGCACGCACGCTGTACGAGCTGGCGCGCGAACTGTCGGCGGCGCTGACCGATGCGCAGATCGTTTCCATCGGCAGCCGCTTCCTGCGGGCGGCGTTCGATGCGCGCGCGGCATTCTTCCTGGCCGGCGCGCAAGGGCGGCTGCTGCCTGCCGCAACCGATGCAGAGAGCAATGCGCAAGCCGGCGTCGCCGCGCAGAGCGACGCGATCGACCATGTGCTGGCGCAATGGGTGTTCGACCACGGCCAGCCGGCCGGCACCGGCACCGACACGCTGCCGGCGGGCACGGTGCTGTACCTGCCATTGAAGGCGCCGATGCAGGTGCGCGGCGTGCTCGCGGTCGAGCCCCGCGCCTGGCGTGCCTTTGCGCAGCCGGCGCTGCGGCGCCAGGCCGATGTCTTCGCCACGCTGATCGCGATCGCGCTGGAGCGGCTGCATTACGTCGAGGTCGCGCAGCAGGCCTTGCTGACGATGGAATCCGAGCGCCTGCGCAGCTCGCTGCTGGCCGCGGTGTCGCACGACCTGCGCACGCCGCTGACCAGCCTGATCGGCATGGCCGAGACCCTGCAGCGCGGCACGCCGCCGCTGGCACCGGCGGTGGCCGACACGGTTGGCGCCATGCGCGACCAGGCGCGGCGCATGCATGCGATGGTGGCCAACCTGCTCGACATGGCACGGCTGCAGAGCCACAACGTGGCGCTGCGCAAGTCATGGCAGTCGTTCGAAGAACTCGCCGGCGCGGCGCTGGCGTCGCTGCGCGATGCGCTGGCGCGGCACCGCGTGGTGGTCGCCGACCTGTCGGCGCTGCCGCTGGTGGAGTGCGACGGCGTGCTGATCGAGCGCGTGCTGTGCAACCTGCTCGAGAACGCCGCCAAGTACACCGCGCCGGGCACCGAGATCCGGCTGCGCGGCGAGGTGAGCGAAAGCGCCGTGCACCTGATCGTCGAGGACGACGGCCCCGGCGTGCCGGCCGCGATGGCGCGCCAGGTGTTCGAGAAATTCACGCGCGGCGAGCGCGAATCCGCCACCAGCGGCGTGGGCCTGGGGCTGGCCGTGTGCGACGCGACCGTGCAGGCGCACGGCGGCAGCATCCGGGTCGAGCCGGTGCATCCGGCGCAGGCCGGGGGATCCGGGGCGCGCTTCGTGGTCACGCTGCCGCGCGGCACCCCGCCGGTGCTGGAGCCCGAAGCGGCCGGCCTGCCGGCCTGAATCCGCCAAACTTGCAAGGAAGCGACGCGTCATGCCATTCGAGTTTTCGCCCACGGTGCTGCTGGTGGAAGACGAGCCCCATATCCGCCGCTTCGTGCGCGCGGCGCTGCAGGACGAGGGCTGCACCGTGCACGAGGCCGATTCGCTGCAGCGCGGCCTGATCGAGGCCGGCACGCGCCAGCCGGACCTGGTGATCCTGGACCTGGGCCTGCCCGACGGCGACGGCGTCTCGATGATCGGCGAGCTGCGCACCTGGACCGAAGTGCCGGTGCTGGTGCTGTCGGCGCGCACCGACGAGACCGAGAAGATCCGCGCGCTCGACGCCGGCGCCGACGACTACCTGACCAAGCCCTTTGGCGTCGGTGAGCTGGTGGCGCGGCTGCGCGTGCTGTTGCGCCGGCATGCGCGCGCCGGCGCGCAGGCGCGGGCGCAGGTGGCGTTCGGTGATGTTGCGGTCGACCTCGCCAACCGCCAGGTCACGCGCGGCGGCGAGGCGGTGCACCTGACCCCGATCGAATACCGCCTGCTGGCCGTGCTGCTGGCGCACCGCGGCAAGGTCATGACGCACCGCGAGCTGCTGCGCGAGGTATGGGGGCCGTCCCATGCCGACAGCAGCCACTACCTGCGGGTCTACATGGGCCACCTGCGCCACAAGCTGGAGGCCGATCCGGCCCAGCCGGCGTGGCTGCTGACCGAGGTCGGCGTGGGATACCGCTTCGCCGGCTGAGTCCCGGAAGCCGCTTCACACCTCCGTTTCCGACCGATCACGCGCCGCGTGAGGACGGCGCTCGTCCATGCCATCCGCTCCCGGTAAACCCGCAATCCCGTCGAAAACGTTTGACGGGAAAATTCATGTGTATAAACTATTATTCATAAACATGAATTCAAGCAGGAGTCCCGCATGCCGGAGCAACCCGTGTATTTCGTCTCGACCGCGGACGTCGAGGGCTACCACCCCGCTAACCATGTCGGCACGCTCAACCGCCGCCTGATCGGGCCCGAGACGGTTGGTTCGCGCCATCTGGAAGTGATCCACGGCACCATCGAGAAAGGCAAGGGCGCGCTGCCGCATGCGCATCCCGGCATCGAGCAGGTCTGCTACGTGCTGGAAGGGCGGGCGGTCGCCGAAGTCGGCGGCCAGCGCCGTGAGCTGGGTCCGGGCGATTGCTGCTTCTTCCCGCCGGACCAGATGCACATCTTCACCGTGGTCAGCGACGAGCCGGCGAAGATTCTGGTGATCTATTCCCCGCCTTACGAGGAATCCCCTGAACGCGTGATACGTCCCGCCTGACAGGCGGGGGCACGGGCAGGGCACAAAACTACAGGAGACAACCACCGTGAAGTCCTTCAAGAACGCTTTTGCCGGCCTGGCGCTGGCATGCGGCGCGGCGCTGGCCGCGACCCCGGTGCTGGCCGCCGACGCATTCCCGTCCAAGCCGCTGCGCCTGGTGGTGCCGTTTGCCGCCGGCAGCGGCACCGATGCGGTGGCGCGCCTGACCGCGAAGTACCTGGGCGAGTCGCTGCAGCAGCCGGTGGTGGTCGACAACAAGCCCGGCGCCAACGGCACCATCGCCGCCGAGTTCGTGGCCAAGGCGCCCGCCGACGGCTACACGCTGTTCATGACCACCAACACCACGCATTCGGCCAACCCGTCGCTGATGAAGCAGCTGCGTTATGACCCGGTCAAGGATTTCACGCCGATCTCGCGCATGGGCAACCTGCCGTTCATGCTGGTTGTCAACCCGGCGCTGCCGGTCAAGACCCTGCGCGAGTTCGTCGACTACGCCAAGGCGCATCCGGGCCTGAGCTATGCCAGCGGCAACAGCACCGGCATCGTCTCGGGCGCGACGCTGTCGAAGATGGCGGGGCTGAAGATGCTGCACGTGCCCTACAAGAGCACGCCGCCGGCGATGACCGACGTGATGGGCGGCCAGGTGCAGGCGATGTTCGTCGACTTTGCCGCCGGCATCGCCAACGTGCGCGCCGGCAAGCTGCGCGCGCTGGCGGTGACCACCGCGCAGCGCAGCGCGCTGCTGCCGGACCTGCCGCCGCTGGCGAGCGTGCCGGAACTGAAGGGCTTCGACGTGACCTCGTGGAATGGCGTGTTCGCGCCGGCCGGGGTGCCGGCGCCGGTGGTCGAGCGGCTGAACCGCGAGCTGGTGGCGATTGCCACCAGCAAGCAGCATGCGCCGCAGTTCCACGCGCTCGGCTTCGAGCCGTTCGGCAGCACGCCGGCCGAGCTCAACCAGTTCGTCGTGGCCGAGTTGCAGAAGTGGGCGCGGCTGGTCAAGGACGCGGGCATCCAGCCGGAATAAGACACCATCGAACCGACAACGACAGCAAGCAGGTAACGCGATGAATTTCGATCTCTCCGAAGAACAGGCCTCCATCGTCGAGGCCGTGCAGCAGGTCTGCGCGCAGTTCGACATGGAATACTGGGACCGCCTCGACAAGTCCGGCACCTATCCGCACGAGTTCTACAAGACCCTGTGCGAAGGCGGCTGGCTCGGCGTGGCCATGCCCGAGGCCTTCGGCGGCGCGGGGCTGGGCATCCTGGAAGCGGCGCTGGTGATGCAGACCATCTCGCAGTCGGGCGCGGGCATGACCGGCGCGTCGGCGGTGCACATGAACGTGTTCGGCCTGAACCCGGTGGTGGTGTTCGGCACCGACGCACAGAAGGGCCGTTTCCTGCCGCCGCTGATCGCCGGCCGGGAAAAGGCCTGCTTCGGCGTGACCGAGCCCGACGCGGGGCTCGACACCACCAAGCTCAAGACCTTTGCGCGCAAGGTGCCCGGCGGCTATTCGGTGAGCGGGCGCAAGATCTGGATCTCGACCGCGCAGGTGGCCGACCGCATGCTGCTGCTGGCGCGCACCACGCCGCTGGAGTCGGTGAAGAAATCGACCGAGGGGCTGTCGCTGTTCTACACCCGGGTCGACCGCAGCAAGATCGAGATCCGCGAGATCGACAAGATGGGCCGCGCCGCCGTCGACACCAACATGCTGTTCATCGACGACCTGTTCATCCCCGACGAAGACCGCATCGGCGAAGAGGGCAAGGGCTTCGAGTACATCCTGCACGGGCTCAACCCGGAGCGCATCCTGATCGCCGCCGAAGCCATCGGGCTGGGCCGCGCGGCGCTGGCCATCGCCACGCAGTACGCCAAGGAGCGCGTGGTGTTCGGCCGCCCCATCGGCATGAACCAGGGCGTGCAGCATCCGCTGGCGCAGGCCTGGATGCAGCTGGAGTCGGCCAACCTGATGATGCTCAAGGCCGCGGCCCGCTACGACGCGGGCCAGTCGTGCGGGGCCGAGGCCAATGCCGCCAAGTACCTCGCCGCCGAGGCCGGCCACAATGCCTGCCAGACCGCGATCCTGACGCTGGGCGGCATGGGCTATTCGCGCGAGTACCGCGTCGAGCGGCTGCTGCGCGAATCGTATATCCCGCGCATCGCGCCGGTCAGCCCGCAGCTGATCCTGTGCTTTATCGCCGAGCGCGTGCTGGGCTTGCCCAAGTCGTACTGAGCGGGAGCGCCGATGCCAGACAAGCCAGCACAGGCCAGTGCGCCGACCGGGCCGCTGGCCGGGGTCCGCGTGATCGACATGACCTCGGTGGCGATGGGGCCGTATGCCACGCAGATCCTCGGCGACATGGGCGCCGAGGTGATCAAGGTCGAGCCGCCCGCCGGCGACGTGTTCCGCCACGCCGAGCCGGCGCGGCACGCCGCCATGGGCGCCAGCTTCCTCAACCTGAACCGGAACAAGCAGTTCGTGGTGCTGGACGTGAAGCAGCCCGACGACCTGGCGGCGCTGAAGGCGCTGATCGCCGGCGCCGATGTCTTTGTCTCGAACGTGCGGCCGCAGTCGCTGCGCAAGCTCGGGCTCGACTATGCCTCGCTGTGCGCGGACCATCCGCGGCTGATCTACTGCGGCGCCTATGGCTATTCGGAGTCAGGGCCGTACGCCGGCGCGCCGGCGTTCGACGACATCATCCAGGCGCGCAGCGGCATGGCGCAGTTCCAGGGCGCCAACTCCAACGAAGGGCCGCAGTACGTCAACACCATCCTCGCCGACAAGGTCGCCGGGCTGACCGTGGCCTACGCGATCCCGATGGCGCTGTACGAGCGCGAGCGCTCCGGCCGCGGCCAGGCCATCGAGGTGCCGATGTTCGAGACGCTGGTGTCGTTCCTGGCGACCGAGCAACTGGCCGGGCAGACCTTCGTGCCGGCGCTGGGGCCGGCCGGCTATCCGCGCGTGATGTCGCTGCACCGCAAGCCGTACCGCACCCGCGACGGGCATATCGCGCTGCTGCCGTACACCAGCGCGCAATGGCAGCGCTTCTTCGATGTCTCCGGCCATGCGCCGCTGGCGAGCGATCCGCGCTACGCCACGCCGGCCGCGCGCAGCGCCAATATCGATGCGCTCTATGCCACGCTGGCCGAGATCGTCGCGCAGCGCACCACCGCCGAATGGCTGGCGCTGCTGCGCGATGCCGACATCCCGCACAGCGAGGTGCCGCACTTCGACAGCCTCGCCGACGACCCGCACCTGCGCGCCACCGGCATGATGTTCGAGTACGACCATCCGAGCGAAGGGCGCCTGCGCGGCGTGGGCATTCCCACGCGCTTCTCGCGCACGCCCGGCAATATCCGCAGCTGGCCGCAGGCCTTGCCGCCAGCGCAGGGCACGGAGGACTGACCCGCGCTGCCGCCGCGTACAATCCCGGCCAACGGATACTGAAGTCGAGGAAGCCAAACGATGGCAGCAAACGAAGCGGCGGAGAAATCCGGTTACGGCAGCGTCAAGACGGCGCTGCGCGTGATCGAGATCATGGAAATCTATGCGCGCGAAGGGCGCTCGCTGACGCTGACCGAGCTGGCCAAGCTGCTGGGCGCGCCGATGTCGAGCTGCCTGGGGCTGATCCGCACGCTGGCCTCGCTGGGCTATCTCTACGAAACCGGCCGCCGCCAGGGCTACTACCCGACGCGCCGGCTGCTCGATATCGCGCAGCGCATCGCCCGCAACGACCCGCTGCTGGAGCGCGTGCAGCCGGTGCTGGAATCGCTGCGCGACACCACCGGCGAGACCGTGGTGTTCGGCAAGCTGCAGGACGACGGGCGCGTGCTGTATCTGGAAGTGCGCGAATCCCCCAACCCGGTGCGCTATATCGCCGCGCCGGGCGATCTGCGCGATGCGCATGTCAATTCGATCGGCCGCGCCATCCTCGGCACGCTGACGCCCGGCGCGCGCGCCGAACTGCTGTCAGGCGCGTCGTTTGCCACGCGCACGCCGCGCACCATCGGCTCGGCGCAGGCGCTGGAAGCGGCCATGCAAGGCTGGCAGAAGCAGGGCTGGTATCCGAACTTCGGCGAATCGTTTCCCGACCTGGGCGCCATTGCCGTGCCGGTGACAATCGGCGGCGCGACTTATGGCCTGTCGGTGGCAGGGCCGCTGCACCGCGTCGAAATCAATGCGCAAGGCATCGTCGCGGCGCTGGAGGCCGCGGCACCGTCGTTGCAAGGATAGGGAAAGAGAAGAGGGCGGTGCGGCCGGATGTGCCGCGGCGCCCGGCTTCGCGCCTGATGGCGAACCAGGCGGAAAACGAAAAAGCCCGGTGCGTTTGCACCGGGCTTCCGTATCGGTTGGCTCCCCGACCTGGGCTCGAACCAGGGACCTGCGGATTAACAGTCCGTCGCTCTACCGACTGAGCTATCGGGGAACAGCTGAGAAAGAAATTATAGCCAGTTTCTCTTTTCTTCGTCAACACCCTTTCGACATCTAGTTCTGCGAGAGGGCGCGGGGAAGGCTGGCTTGCTGCCTGGGCACGCGGTGCAAAGGGGCTGGTAGCCAGCTTCGGACCGCCGTGCTGAACAGCGAGGCCGCATTATAGCGACGGTTGCGGCTTTGTGCCAGAAAAAAACCGCCTGGCGGCGGCTTTTTTCTGCGGGAGCGGCGGCGAGATCAATCGAACACCGGCGATTCCACGCCCAGCACCTTGTGCAGCTTCGGCGAGGTGGTGGTGTACTGCATGTGGATCTTCTTCTCGGGGAAGATATACGGAGCAGCACCGAACGCGGCCAGCGCGGCCTCGTGGAAGCCCGACAGGATCAGCTTCTTCTTGCCGGGGTAGGTGTTGATATCGCCGACCGCGAAGATGCCGGGGATGTTGGTCTGGAATTTCTCGGTATCCACCTTGATCTGCTTGCGCTCGAGGTCCAGGCCCCATTCGGCGATCGGACCCAGCTTGGGCGACAGCCCGAAGAACACCAGCAGGTCGTCCAGCGGCAGGCGGCGGGTCACGCCGTCGGCGCCGCTCACCTTGATCTCGGTGAGCACGCCGTCCTTCTCTTCATAGCCGCTGATCTGGCCGACCAGGAACTGCATCTCCATCTGCTCGCACAGTTCCTTCATCTTGGCGACCGACGCCGGCGCGGCGCGGAAGCCGTCGCGGCGGTGGATCATCACCACCGACTCGGCCTTGCCGACCAGGTCCAGGGTCCAGTCCAGCGCCGAGTCGCCGCCGCCGACGATCACCAGGTTGCGGCCGTGGAAGCGGCTCGGATCCTTGACGCGGTAGAACAGCTGCTTGCCGTCGAACTTGTCGATGCCATCGACCTTCAGCGTGCGCGGCTGGAACGAGCCCACGCCGGCGGCGATGAAAATGGTCTTGGTGATGAAGCGCGTGCCGAGCGAGGTCTCGACGAAGAAGCGGCCGTCTTCACGGCGCTCGACCACGGAAACTTCCTGGCCCAGGTGGAAGGTGGGCTCGAACGGCTCGATCTGCTTGAGCAGGTTGTCGGTCAGTTCCTGGCCGGTGCAGCTGGGCACGGCCGGGATGTCGTAGATGGGCTTGTCCGGATACAGCTCGACGCATTGGCCGCCAACGACCTTCAGGGAATCGATGACGTGGGCCTTGATTTCGAGCAGGCCCAGTTCGAACACCTGGAACAGGCCTACCGGACCGGCGCCGACGATCAGCGCGTCGATTTCCAGCGGCTGGCCGCCTGCGGGGCTGCCGCCCTCGACCTGCCTGGTCGCGTCGGCAACGGGATTTGGAATGCTCAAGTCCATATTCGTCCTGATACGTTGGTTGGGCACGCGGGTGCCCGGCATTGCGGAAAGCGCGTGGGGACGGCTTTCTTTGCTGCCCGGCGCGCTCAGCGCTCCAGGTACTGCAGCTTGTCGGTGGCGTCCTTCCACTCCTCGGCCTCGGCCAGCGGGGCCTTGGTCTTGGTGATGGAGGGCCAGTTGCGGGCCAGCTCGGCGTTCAGTTCGATGAATTGCTGCTGGTCGCCCGGTACGTCTTCCTCGGCGTAAATGGCGTTCACCGGGCATTCGGCCACGCACACGGCGCAGTCGATGCACTCATCCGGGTCGATGGCCAGGAAGTTGGGGCCTTCGCGGAAACAATCGACCGGACACACGTCAACGCAGTCTGTGTAGCGGCAACGGATGCAGGATTCGGTGACAACGTGAGTCATTTCGGTTCCAGGAAAACGGGTCGGCTTTTAATGGGAAACTGTGGGGCCGCTTCTTGCCGGCGTGACGCGCCGCATCCATCACATGGAAGTGCCCGCGTCCCGCAGGGCAGCATGGGCTGGGCGAGCGCCGGCCGAGGCCTTTCGGAAACCGATATTGTAGCCGAGCCTTCTGGCAAGGATAGCCGGTCTATATAGCCGGATCAGATAGTTTTCTTATTTCTTTATGTACTTTTGATTAAACGCATGGTGGCCCCGCTGGCGGCTTTGTCTGCCCGCCGGCATGCTGCGCGGCAGCACCCGGCCAGCCGGCTGCGGCCGGACTTCAGGTAGCATGGCGTTCTGACCCGGCATCGCCGTCTGGCCCGCTATGATCATCCAGTCTCTGCTCGACACCGACCTGTACAAATTCACGATGATGCAGGTGGTGCTGCATCAGTTCCCGCAGGCGCAAGTGGAATACCGCTTCAAGTGCCGCAACGCGGGCATCGATCTCACGCCGTATATCGATGAGATCCGCGCCGAGGTGGCGCACCTGTGCCAGCTGCGCTTCACCGAGGAAGAGCTGGCCTACCTGCGCGGCCTGCGCTTCATCAAGAGCGATTTCGTCGATTTCCTCGGGCTGTTCCACCTCAACGAGAAATATGTGTCGGTGCGTCCGTCGCCGCTGGGCAACGGCGAGATCGAGATTTCGATCACCGGCCCGTGGCTGCACACCATCCTGTTCGAAGTGCCGGTGCTGGCCATCGTCAATGAAGTCTATTTCCGCCGCACGCAGCCGCGGCCCGACCTGGCCGAAGGCCGCCGCCGGCTCGAAGCCAAGCTGGCGCTGCTGAAGACACCCGAGCTGGGCGATTGCGTGATCGCCGACTACGGCACGCGCCGGCGTTTCTCGCGCGACTGGCAGGAAGAGGTGCTGCTGACCATGCGGCGCCTGCTGGGCCCGCAGCTGGCCGGCACCAGCAACGTCCACTTCGCGCGCCTGCACAATATGGTGCCGCTGGGCACGATGGCGCATGAATACCTGCAGGCGTGCCAGGCGCTGGGGCCGCGGCTGCGCGATTCGCAGGTGTTTGCGCTGGAGCGCTGGGCGCGCGAATACCGCGGCGACCTGGGCATCGCGCTGTCGGACACCTACGGCTTCGACGCCTTCCTGCGCGACTTCGACCTGTATTTCTGCAAGCTCTTCGACGGCGTGCGCCACGATTCCGGCGATCCGGTGCTGTGGGGCGAGCGCATGGTCGCCCACTATGCCGCCAACCGCGTCGACCCGCGCACCAAGACGCTGATCTTCAGCGACAGCCTCGACATCCCGCGCGTGATCGAGCTGTATCAGCGATTTCATGGCCGCTGCCGGCTGGCGTTCGGCGTCGGCACCAACCTGACCAACGACCTGGGCTACACGCCGCTGCAGATCGTGCTGAAGATGGTGCGCTGTAACGGGCAGCCGGTGGCCAAGCTGTCGGACACGCCAGAGAAGACCATGTGCGACGATCCCGGCTACCTGGCCTATCTGCGCCAGGTGTATTCGGTACAGCCCGCCGCGTAGCAGGCTTCAGTTCGGCGTGCCGCTGTATCGCCCCTATAATCGCCGCATCGCGCCTTTGCGCACTGCCACCCCAAGCCAGGTCCCATGGAAACCAACGACGCCCGCGACCGCATCTTTGCCCGCATCCGTGCCGCCCAGGGCAGGCCGGACCGGCCGAGCGCGGGCGAGCGCGGCGCCGTGGCCGACTACCTGGCGCGCCACCCGCAGGGCCCGCGTCCGCCCGCCGCGCCCGACCTGGCCGAGGCCTTCCTGGCACAGGCGCAGCGCATGGCCTCGAGCGTCGACCGCGTCGCGACCCTGGCCGACGTGCCCGCCGCCACGGTGCGCTATCTCGACAGCCTGGGCCTGCTGCGCCGCGCGATTACCTGGGATGAATTCGGCCCGCTGCCGTGGCAGGCCGCGGGCCTGGCGGTGGAGTGCCGGCCGCCGGTGCGCGACGCCGTCGCCGACCGCGAGCATGGCGACCTGGTCGGCATCACCGGCTGCTTCTGCGCGATTGCCGAGACCGGCTCGCTGATGCTGCTGTCCGGTCCCGCTACCTTCGCCTCGGCCGCGCTGTTGCCCGAGACCCATGTGGCCGTGGTGCCGCGCTCGCGCATCGTTGCCGGCCTGGAAGATGCGTTTGCGCTGGTGCGCAGCGAACGCGGCGAGCTGCCGCGCGCCACCAACATCATCAGCGGGCCCTCGCGCACGGGCGATATCGAGCAGACCATCGTGCTGGGCGCCCACGGCCCGTACCGCGTGCACGTGATCCTGGTCGACTCGGCCTGATCTGCGTGGCGCGAACCCGGTGCGCCGCAATCCGAAAATGCACGCCGCAGGGGGAAGCGCGGCAGGGCCTTGCATTACACTTGCAGGCTTGCCCGCGCGCTTTGGCATCGCGCCGCGCGCGCCCATGACCGCTGCATTGTTCGAGGAGATCCTGCCTGATGCGACGTGCCCCCGTGCTGTTGCCACTGCTGGCCATGCTGGCCGCCTTTCCCGCCGCAGGCCATGCCGCCGATCTCGACGGGGCGTCGCTGTCGCCGCTGTGGGGGCTGCCTTTTGCCGGCATCCTGCTGTCGATTGCGCTGTGGCCGCTGCTGGGGCCGAAGTTCTGGCACCACCATTACGGCAAGATCGCCGCCGGCTGGGGGCTGCTGTTCCTGCTGCCGTTCGCGTTCGTGTTCGGCGCGCATGCCGCCGCCGTCAGCACCGTGCATGCGCTGCTGGCCGAGTACATTCCGTTCATCGCGCTGATCACCACGCTCTATATCGTCGCCGGCGGCATCTGCGTGCGCGGCAACCTGCACGGCACGCCGGGGCTCAATACCGGCATCCTGGCACTGGGGACGTTTCTGGCCAGTTTCATGGGCACCACCGGCGCGGCCATGCTGCTGATCCGGCCGCTGCTGCGCGCCAATGACAACCGCCGCCACGTGGCGCACGTGGTGGTGTTCTTCATTTTCCTGGTGGCCAACGCCGGCGGCTCGCTGACGCCGCTGGGGGACCCGCCGCTGTTCCTCGGCTTCCTGAAGGGCGTGGACTTCTTCTGGACCCTGCGCAACATCTTCCCGGAGACGCTGTTTATCTGCGCGGCGCTGTTGCTGATGTTCTACCTGGTCGACCGGCACTACTACCGCAACAAGGAAGAGCAACTGTCGGTCGATCCCACCCCGGATTCCGGCGGCATCGCCATCGAAGGCAAGTTCAACTTCGTGCTGCTGCTGGCCGTGGTCAGCCTGGTGCTGATGAGCGGGCTGTGGAAGCCCGGGATCTCGTTCGACATCCTCGGCACCGAGGTGCCGCTGCAGGCCGCGGTGCGCGATGGCCTGCTGGTGGTGGTGGCGGTGGTGTCGCTGCTGGTCACGCCGCAAACGGCGCGCGCGGGCAATGAATTCAACTGGGAGCCGATCCTCGAGGTCGGCAAGCTGTTCGCCGGCATTTTCCTGACCATCATCCCGGTCATCGCCATGCTGAAGGCGGGCACCGACGGTGCCTTCTCGGGGGTGATCCGCGCGGTCAGCGACGCCAACGGCCAGCCGGTCGACAGCATGTATTTCTGGGCGACCGGCGTGCTGTCGTCCTTCCTCGACAACGCGCCGACCTACCTGGTGTTCTTCAATACCGCCGGTGGCGACCCCGCCACGCTGATGACGCGGGATGCCTCGACGCTGGCCGCGATCTCGGCCGGGGCGGTGTTCATGGGCGCCAACACCTATATTGGCAATGCCCCCAACCTGATGGTCAAGGCCATCGCCGAGAACCGCGGCGTGCGCATGCCGAGCTTCTTCGGCTACATGCTGTATTCGGGCATGTTCCTGGTGCCGCTGTTCGTCGTCATGACCTTCCTCTTCTTCCATATCTGATGCCATGAAGCCGTCCGTCCTGGTCACCCGCGCCATCTATCCCGAAGTCATCGCGCACCTGGCGCAGTATTTCGAAGTCGACGACAACCAGCAGGACGCGGTGCTCGACGCCGCGGCGCTGAAGGCGCGGCTGGCAGGCAAGGCCGGCGTGCTTGCCAACGCCGCCGATCGCATCGACGCCGGCGTCATCGCCGGGCTGCCGGCGCTGCGCGCGGTGTGCAACATGGCGGTCGGCTACAACAACCTGGACCTGCCGGCGCTGACCGCCGCGGGCATCGTCGCCACCAATACGCCGGACGTGCTGACCGAGACCACCGCCGACTTCGGCTGGGCGCTGCTGATGGCGACCGCGCGCCGCGTCACCGAGGCCGAGCACTACCTGCGCGCCGGCAAGTGGCAGCGCTGGAGCTACGACATGCTGGTCGGCATGGACCTGTACGGCAGCACGCTGGGCATCCTCGGCATGGGCCGTATCGGCCAGGCGCTGGCGCGGCGCGCCGGCGGGTTTGGCATGAACGTGCTGTACCACAACCGCAGCCAGTTGCCGGCCGACACCGAGCGCGCGCTCAACGCCCGCTATGTCAGCAAGGAAGACCTGCTGCGCCAGTCCGACCACCTGCTGCTGGTGCTGCCGTACGGCCCGCAGAGCCACCACACCATCGGCACCGCCGAGCTGGCGCTGATGAAGCCGACCGCGACGCTGGTGAACCTGGCGCGCGGCGGCATCGTCGACGACGCCGCGCTGGCGCAGGCGCTGCGCGACCAGCGCATCTTCGGCGCCGGCCTGGATGTGTTCGAAGGCGAACCGGCCGTCCATCCGGACCTGCTGACGGTGCCCAACGTCGTACTGACGCCGCATATCGCCAGCGCGTCCGAGAAAACCCGCCGCGCCATGGCCATGCTCGCGGCCGACAACCTGATCGCGGCGCTCGACCAGGGCCCGCAGGCCGGCCATCCGCCCACCGTGATCAACCCTGAAGTGATGGCGCATCGCCGCTGAGGTTTTCGCATGACCCTGATCCCGTTCCTGACGCTGGCCGCGGCGCTGCTCGCGGTCGTGCTGCTGGTGATCGTGTTGCTGCGCCAGCAGGCCGGGTCATCCGGGGCCGGCATGGCGCGGCAGCTCGACGAGATGCGGCAGGACCACGCGCGCGGCATGGAGCGGCTCGAGCGCGAGGTGCGCACCGAGGTGGCCGAGGCCGCGCGCGGCAGCCGCGGCGAGTCGGCGCAGCAGATGCTGCGCTTCCAGCAGGCGCTGTCGTCGCAGCTGACCGGCATCGCCACGCTGCAGAACAACCAGATCGACACCTTCGCGCAGCAGCTTGCCAAGCTGACCGAGAGCAACACCCAGCAACTCGAGCAGGTGCGCCAGCAGCTGCTGCTGCAGGCCCAGCAGGCGCGCGACGAGCAGGCCGGCACGCTGCGCCGCTTCGGCGACGGGCTGCAGCAGCAGCTGGCGCAACTGTCCGAGGCCAACGAGCGCCGCCTGGCCGAGGTCCGCGCCACGCTTGAGAAGAAGCTGCAGGACATCGAAGCCAACAACGCCGCCAAGCTGGAGGAAATGCGCCGCACCGTCGACGAGAAGCTGCACGCCACGCTGGAGCAGCGCCTGGGCGAATCGTTCCGGCTGGTGTCGGACCGCCTCGAGCAGGTGCATCGCGGCCTGGGCGAGATGCAGGTGCTGGCGCAGGGCGTGGGCGACCTGAAGAAGGTGCTGACCAACGTCAAGTCGCGCGGCACCTGGGGCGAAGTCCAGCTGGAAATGCTGCTGGAGCAGATGCTGACGCCGGAGCAGTACGGCAAGAACGTCGAGACCGTGCGCAACTCGGGCGCGCGCGTGGAGTTTGCCATCCGCCTGCCCGGCAAGGCGGCCGGCGCCGACAACGCGCCGGTGTGGCTGCCGGTCGACGCCAAGTTTCCCAAGGAGCAGTACGAGCGCCTGGTGGACGCGCAGGAGCGGGGCGATCCGGACGGCGTGCTGGCATTCGGCCGCGAACTCGAACTGGCGCTGCGGCGCGAGGCCCAGACCATTGCCGAAAAATACCTGGCGCCGCCGCAGACCACCGACTTTGCCATCCTGTTCCTGCCCACCGAAGGGCTTTACGCCGAGGTGCTGCGCCGTCCCGGCCTGACCGACCAGCTGCAGCGGGACTACCGCGTGACCGTGGCCGGGCCGACCACGCTGACGGCGCTGCTGAACAGCCTGCAGATGGGCTTTCGCACGCTGGCGCTGGAAAAGCGCTCAAGCGAAGTGTGGGAAGTGCTGGGCGCGGTCAAGACCGAATTCGGCAAGTTCGGCGACGTGCTGGCCAAGACCCGCGATACGCTCGAGCGTGCCGCGCGCAATATCGAACAGGCGGAAGTACGCACGCGGCAGATGGCGCGCAAGCTGCGCACGGTGGAGGCCCTGCCCGGCGAGGCCGCGCAGCAGTTGCTGGGCCTTGGTCTGGACACGCCGGTGGAAGGCGCGCCGGAAAGCGCGGAAAACAGCCAGGGTTGACCGTGCCGCGCGGCAGGTATGCGGGGGAAGAGGGAAGGGCGGCCAGGCTGGCGCCAGGCCGGGACTGGCGTGGTGCCGTTCAGCGGTCGTCTTCGGGAGACAGTTCGCGCACGTGCACTTCGATGCCGCCGAAGCGCGCGGCGACCCAGTTGTAGGCCTTGCAGGCCAGCCACAGCAGACCGAAACCGATCAGCGCATTGAGGATGATCGCGCTGAAGACGGTGATCGCCGGCAGGTCACCATAGCGGACGAAGGTCACGAACAGGCCCAGCGACACGATCGGCAGGGAGAAGCACAGGTAGACCAGCACCAGCGCGCGGGCGGTCTTGACGGGGTGGAGGTACGCAATCTCCTGATTCATGACGGGGGATACTCGAATGTTTCTGAATCGTGCGCCAAGTGTAGCGATTGGCCGATGCCAAGCATAGCCCGGCGGCCGCGGGGCAGCCGAAAGCCCCGCGACAACGGCGCGCCGACGGCAAATGTGCAGCACAAAAACGACACATTGCTACGCTCGTGTAGCGAATGGTTGCGCGCGACCCGCCGTAACGGCGCTAAACCAGCCCGTCGAACAGCATCACCTCGACCGCGTCGCCGGCCTTGACCGAATCCTGCTCGTGGCCGAGCACGATAAAGCAGTTGGCCTCGCTCATCGAGCGCAGCACGCCCGAGCCCTGCTGACCGGTGATGCGCACTTCCCACTCGCCGTCGCCGGCGCGCGCCAGGATGCCGCGCTGGTACTCGGTGCGCCCCGGCTTCTTGCGGATCGCCTGCGCGCTGCGCACGCGCAGCAGCGGCAGCGGCGGCACCGTCGCGCCCATCAGCCGGTGCAGCGCGGCGCGCACGAAATGGTAGAAGGTGACCATCACCGCCACCGGGTTGCCGGGCAGGCCGAACAGCAGCGCCGAGTGCGCGCCCGCACCGTCGGCCTGGATACGCCCGAAGGCCATCGGCCGACCCGGTCGCATGGCGATCTTCCAGAACGTGACATCGCCCAGGCGCGCCATGATCTGCTTGGTGTAGTCAGCCTCGCCGACCGAGACCCCGCCCGAGGTGATGACCGCGTCGGCGCTTTCGCACGCGGTGCGGAAAGCGGCTTCGAGCGCTTCGGGGTGGTCGCGCACCACGCCCATGTCGAGCAGGTCGACGTTCATCCGGCGCAGCATGCCGTGCAGCGTGTAGCGGTTGGAGTCGTAGACGCAGCCGGGGTCGAGCGGCTCGCCGATCGAGCGCAGTTCGTCGCCGGTGGAAAAGAACGCCACGCGCAGGCGCCTGCGCACCCGTACCTCGGCCACGCCCAGCGACGCCAGCAGGCCCAGGTCGGCCGGCTGCAGGATGCGCCCGGCCTGCAGCGCGGCCTGGCCGCGGGCCAGGTCCTCGCCGCGCAGGCGCCGGTTGTCGCCGATACGGACGCAGTCCGCGGCAAAGCGGATGCGCGCGCCGCCGGCGACGGTTTCGACAAATTCCTGCGGCACCACCGTATCGCAGCCGGCCGGCATCACCGCGCCGGTCATGATGCGCACCGCCTGCACGGCGGTGGGGGCCAGCGCGCCGGCACCCCCCGCCAGCGCGCTGCCGATCACCTCGAGCTCGACCGTGGCGGTCTGCGCCGCGGCCAGCGCCGCGCCCTGGAAGGCATAGCCGTCCATCGCCGAGTTGTCATGGGCCGGCACGTCGATGGTCGAGACAATGTCCTCGGCCAGCACGCGGTCGAGCGCGCTGCGGATCGGCAACTGCTCGATGCCGCGCACCGGCTCGACCACCTCGCCGATGATGCGGTTGGCGTGGTCCACCGGCAGCGCCGTGGGATCGTAGTCGGACAGGCAGGAAATGACGGATTGCAGGGATGGCATGGCGGCTCGGCGGCGGGCGATGGCTGGGGCAGGGATTCAGCGCGCTTCGTGCGCGCGCAGTTCGTCCAGGGTGTTGATATTGGCAAAGGCCGCGGCGTCGTCGAACAGCACCTCGGCCAACTTGTGCGCGGCGGCCCAGGTCTCGATCTTGCGGCCGCCGCCGGAAAGATAAGCCACCAGGCTGTCGAGCGCACTGACCGGCATCAGGCAGAACACCGGCTGGGTCTGGCGGCGGCCGTCCTGGTCCAGCGTGACCGGAATCGCCAGCTCGGCGCCTTCGGCCTCGATCGCCTGCGCCAGGCGCGCCACCAGGTCGGTCGGCAGGAACGGCGAATCGCACGGCGCCGTCACCATCCAGGGCGTCGCGCATTGCTCCAGGCCGGCCAGCATGCCGGCGAGCGGACCGGCGAAGTCGGGCACGCTGTCGGTGTAGACCGGCACGCCGAAGGACTCATAGGCGGCCAGGTTGCGGTTGGCGTTGATCATCAGCCCGCCCACCTGGGGCGTCAGCCGCATCATCGTGTGCATGGCCATCGGCGTGCCGTGCAGCGGCTGCAGCCCCTTGTCGGTGCCGCCCATGCGGCTGCCCCTGCCGCCTGCGAGGATCAGGCCGGTGATGTCGTCGCGTGCAATCATGGATGGTTGTGCGGCGGCTTCAGCCGCCGATATAGGACATCTCGATCTTGCGCTCGGCGCGCTTGGCGCGCACTGCCGGGTCGCTGCGCTGCTCGGAATAGTTGTCGGTGCGGCCCTGCCAGACCTGCGCGATCGCGTTGGAGATTTCCAGGTCGCTGTAGCCGCCGCGCAGCAACGCGCGCAGGTCGAAACCCTCGGTGGCGAACAGGCACAGGTAGAGCCGGCCTTCGGTGGACAGCCGGATGCGGCTGCAGTCGCCGCAGAAGGCGTGGGTGACGCTGGAGATCACACCGATCTCGCCGGCGCCGTCGCGGTAGCGCCAGCGTTCGGCGGTTTCGCCCGTATAGTTGGCCTGCACCGGTTCGAGCGGGAATTCGGCATCGATGCGCTTCACCACTTCGGCCGACGGCAGCACTTCGTCCATCTGCCAGTGGTTGCTGGCGCCGACGTCCATGAACTCGATGAAGCGCAGGATGATGCCGCTGTGGCGGAAGTGGCGCGCCATCGGCACGATTTCCTGGTCGTTGGTGCCACGCTTGACGACCATGTTGACCTTGATCGGCGCCAGGCCCACGGCCTGCGCGGCCTCGATGCCGCGCAGCACGTCGGCGACGGCGAAGTCGACGTCATTCATGCGGCGGAAGGTGGCATCGTCGATCGCGTCGAGGCTGACGCTGACCCGCGTCAGGCCGGCGTCGCGCAGCGCGCGCGCCTTGCGCGCCAGCAGCGAGGCGTTGGTGGTGAGGGTCAGGTCCAGCGGCTTGCCCGACACGGTTTCGATCTTCGCCAGCATCTCGACCAGATGCTCGATGTTCTTGCGCAACAGCGGCTCGCCGCCGGTCAGGCGGATCTTCTCGACGCCGTGGGCAACGAACAGGCGCGCGGTGCGCTCGATTTCCTCGAAGCTCAACAGCTCGGAATGCGGCAGGAAGGTGTAGTCCTTGTCGAACACTTCCTTCGGCATGCAGTAGACGCAGCGGAAGTTGCAGCGGTCCGTCACCGAGATGCGCAGGTCATGCAGCGGCCGGCCGCGCCGGTCGGACACCAGGCCGGTCGGCGCAATCAGGGTGCCGGGAATGCTGGGCGTCATCGAACGGTAGCGATGGTCGCGCAGGTCGAAAATCGGGATGACGGATTCGGTCATGGCCTGTGGGTGGGCACGGCGTCCGGGGAGCGGCCGGCGGCAAGGCAAAAAAGGCGATGCGACGGGGACGCTCGGGGCCCGGACGCATTCTGCTGCCATTCTAGCCGAGGCGGGGGCGGGGCATCCGCTTCCCCCGGTGATGACGGGGATTCGCCGGGTCCTGCCAATAAAAAAGGGACGGCCAGGCCGTCCCTTCTTGCTTGCGCTGCAGCGCAGCGGCGCCGCTTACTGCTGCGATGCCATCTGCACTTCGCGGCTGCCGGTTTCCACCAGGATCATCGGACCCTGGGGCAGCGGCGGCAGCGGCTTGCGCTCGCGCGGCACGCGCGGGGCCGGCACGATGCGGGCGGCGGCTTCCTGGGCCGAGCGCAGCTTGTCGCTGTCGGTATGGACCCATTGCAGGCCGGCGGTGGCCAGCATCGGCTCGAGGTTTTCGAGCGCAACCGGCGTTGCGGCAGCGACCGGCGCCGGTGCAGGCGCTGGTGCAGGCGCCGGTGCCGGTGCCGGTGCCTGGGCGACAGGCTCGATCACCGCAGCGGTTTCCGCGACCGGCGCCGGCACGGGTGCCGGGGCCGGTGCAGCGGCCGGCACGACCGGTGCAGCGGTCTCGACCGCCGCGCTGACGGCAGGCTCGGCGACGGCTTCGGCAGCAACGGCCTCGGTCACCGCCGCAGCCACCGGAGCGGCGGTTCCGGCGGTTTCGGCAGCTTGCTCCGCCACCGGCTGGGCCGCCGGGATGGCTTCCGCCACCGGAGCCGGCGTCACGTCTGCCGGCACCGCGATGCGGATGGCTTCAACCGGTTCGGCTGCGGCTTGCGCGGCCACGGCCGCTTGCGGCGCGGGCTCGGCCGGCACGCCGGCTTCGGCGCTGGCCGGGGCGAAGCCTTCGGCGGCTGCGCCTTCGCCTTCACCCGCCACGCCTTGCGCCGACTCGTCGCGTTCACGGCGATAGCGGTTGCGGCCACGGCGGTTGCGGCGGCGGCGTTCCTCGCCCTCGGCGGTCTCCGCGGTCTCGGCAGCTTCGGCGCCGTCCGGCAGTTCGACGCGGGCCTGGGTGTCTTCGGTCACCGCCTGGGGCAGCACGCCCAGGGCCTGCGCGGCAGCGATGGCTTCCGGCTGCGGCGCTTCACCGGCTTCGGCTTCGCGCAGTTCGCTGCGCTCGCGCTGGCGTTCGCGCTGGCGCTCGCGGCGTTCCTGGTTGCGGTCGCGGCGGCCTTCCTGGCGTGCCTCGGCGCGTTCGCCCTGGGCGCGCTCGGCCGGAACGGCCTCGGCCTGGCGCGCCACGGCCGGCGTGGCCTGGCCTTCACCCGGCTGGCGCGGCTGGCGGCCCTGGCGTTCGCCGCGGCCTTCGCGCTGCTCGCCACGCTCGCCGGCCTGGCGTTCGCCACGCTCGGCGCGCTCGCCACGTTCACCGCGCTGGCCGCGGCCCTGGCGCTCGCCACGTTCGCCGCGCTCGGTGCGTTCGCCACGCTCGCCGCGCTCGCCGCGCTCGCCGCGTTCAGCGCGCTCGCCACGCTGGCCGCGGCCTTCGCCACGCGGACCGCGCTCACGGCGGCCCTCGGCGCCGCGGGTTTCCGCGGCGGCAGCCGGCTTGGCCGGCTCGACCACCGGCGGGGTCGCCGGGCGGGCACCGAACAGGCCCTTCAGCCAGGCGATAAAGCCGCCGGCTTCCACCGGCTTGGTGGCCGGCACGGGCGGTGCCACCGGAGCGGCTTCCGGGCGCGGGGCGCGCTCGGGGCGCGGCACCGAGACCGGGGCGGGCTGCTCGGGCGTGATGCCCTTGACCGCGGCTTCCTGGCGCGGCTTGGCTTCTTCCTTGCGGCGGCTGCTGTAGCTGGTGTCGGCTTCCAGTTCCTTGGCGGCAGCCTCGGCCATCTTGTAGCTGGCGGTGCTGTCTTCCAGGCGCGGGTCGTCGTGGCGCAGGCGCTCCAGCTTGTAGTGCGGCGTTTCCAGGTGCTTGTTGGGAATCAGCAGCACGTTGACCTTGAAGCGCAGTTCGATCAAGTTGATTTCCTGGCGCTTCTCGTTCAGCAGGAAGGCGGCAACCTCCACCGGCACCTGGCAGTGGATGGCGGCGGTGTTTTCCTTCATCGCCTCTTCCTGGATGATGCGCAGCACCTGCAGGGCGGACGATTCGGTATCGCGGATATGGCCGGTGCCGTTGCAGCGCGGGCAGGTGATGTGCGAGCCCTCCGACAGCGACGGGCGCAGGCGCTGGCGCGACAGCTCCATCAGGCCGAAGCGGCTGATCTTGCCCATCTGCACGCGCGCGCGGTCGTGGCGCAGCGCGTCCTTCAGGCGCGTTTCCACGTCCTTTTGCGCCTTGCCCGACTCCATGTCGATGAAGTCGATCACGATCAGGCCGCCCAGGTCGCGCAGGCGCAGCTGGCGCGCGATCTCGTCGGCGGCCTCGAGGTTGGTGCGCAGCGCGGTTTCCTCGATGTCGGCGCCCTTGGTGGCGCGCGCCGAGTTCACGTCGACCGAGACCAGCGCCTCGGTGTGGTCGATCACGATGGCGCCGCCCGACGGCAGCATCACCATGCGCGAGTAGGCGGATTCGATCTGGTGTTCGATCTGGAAGCGCGAGAACAGCGGTACGTCGTCGCGGTACTTCTTCACGCGGTTCATGTTGTCAGGCATCACCACGCTCATGAAGGCGCGGGCCTGTTCGTAGATCTCGTCGGTGTCGATCAGGATCTCGCCGATGTCCGGCTGGAAGTAGTCGCGGATGGCGCGGATCACCAGGCTGGATTCCAGGTAGATCAGCAGCGGCGCCTTGTTGTCGCCGGCGGCGCCGTCGATGGCCTTCCACAGTTGCAGCAGGTAGTTCAGGTCCCACTGCAGTTCCTCGGCCGAGCGGCCGATGCCGGCGGTGCGGGCGATGATGCTCATGCCTTCCGGCACGGTCAGCTGCGCCATGGTCTCGCGCAGTTCCTGGCGGTCTTCGCCTTCGATGCGGCGCGACACGCCGCCGCCGCGCGGGTTGTTCGGCATCAGCACCAGGTAGCGGCCGGCCAGCGAGATGAAGGTGGTCAGGGCCGCGCCCTTGTTGCCACGCTCTTCCTTCTCGACCTGGACGATCAGCTCCTGGCCTTCATGCAGGGCATCCTGGATGCGTGCGTTGCGCACGTCGATGCCTTCCTTGAAGAAGGCGCGGGCGACTTCCTTGAACGGCAGGAAGCCGTGGCGCTCTTCGCCGTAGTTGACGAAGCAGGCTTCCAGCGAAGGTTCGATGCGGGTGATGACACCCTTGTAGATATTGCCCTTGCGCTGTTCGCGCCCGGCAGTCTCGATGTCGATATCGATCAGTTTCTGACCATCGACGATGGCGACGCGCAATTCCTCCTGTTGCGTCGCGTTGAACAGCATGCGTTTCATCGCAATACCTCACTCCAGTGTCGCGGGTGGCACCGTCTTGGCGGTGTCCGCGGCGATCCATGGAGCACGCGAGGGAGCGAGCGAGGCGCGAGAATTGCCGGAAAGCGCCGCTGCGCAAGACATGCGAGCGGCTGGGCGCGGGTGAAAGAGAGCGATGACGTCGGGGTAACGACCGCAGGGCAGGAGAGCACACCGGAGGCTGCTCTTGCGCAGACATCCGGCGCATTCCCGTGCCGGAGGCGATGCTGGACGCCGGCGCAACCAGCGCCGGCGGCATCGCGGCCGGCCGCGGAAGGCCTAGACGCGTCAAAGAGCAAATTTTTCGGACACGGCATGGTTGCCGTTGCTGCCTGACTTCTCCTGGCGGGCGCACCTACTACTTCTTGGAGTTCTGCGACCGGGCGCCGGTAACTTCCAGTCAGGCGGCAGGTCAACCTGCCGGCCGGCACCGTTTCCCGGTGCGGGCGGGACTTCTCTCACCGAAGCGGATGCCGGCTGCGGCATCCGCCTTTGAATTCTGTTTTACCTGAACACTCAGTTCCCACGTCACCGCCTGCCGTGCCGAAGCCACCTTTGGGCGACTTCCTGCATGCCGGCGGTACCGTGCGTGCTGCTTTTGCTGCCATTTATCCGTCTGGCGCTTGCGGATCACGCAAAGTTGCGGGAGACGGACCGGGTTGGCGGCAACCCCAAGTGTAGAATGCGAAAAATCGAATAAAACTCGAAGATCCATCGCTTACACAGGTCTTGCGCTGCCGGCCACGAGCCGGAACAGCGAGGAAATTATATTGAAAATGAATGAGTTACGCCATCAAATTGAAAAGGCTGCCGAAGCTGCGCCGGCCAGCCCACAGGTGGCGTATGTCACGATTGACGAAGGCTCCGAGGGCCAGCGCATCGACAACTTCCTGTTGAAGGTGGCCAAGGGGGTGCCCAAGAGCCACATTTACCGGGTGCTCCGCTCGGGCGAGGTGCGCGTCAACAAGGGCCGGATCGATGCCACCTATCGTCTTCAGTCGGGCGATGTAGTCCGCATTCCCCCAATGCGCGTGGCGAGCCCGGCCCAGGCCGGCGCGGCTCCGGTGCCCGCCGGCGAATTTCCGGTGTTGTTCGAGGATGCCCACCTGCTGGTCATCAACAAGCCGGCCGGCGTTGCCGTGCACGGCGGCTCGGGGGTCGCGTTCGGGGTGATCGAGCAGCTGCGCCGGTCGCGGCCGCAGGCCAAGTTCCTCGAGCTGGTGCACCGGCTGGACCGCGAGACTTCCGGCATCCTGGTGCTGGCGAAAAAGCGCTCGGCGCTGGTTCACCTGCACGAGCAGATTCGCGCCAATACCATGGACAAGCGTTATTTCGCCTGCGTCGCCGGGGAGTTCGCGAACGCGCGCCAGCACGTGAAGCTGCCGCTATATAAGTACAGCACGCCGGACGGCGAGCGCCGGGTGCGGGTCCAGGCCGACGGGCTGGCCTCGCATACCGTGTTCAACCGGGTCGAGGCCTTCCCGGGGTTCACGCTGCTTGAGGCCGAGCTGAAGACCGGGCGCACGCACCAGATCCGCGTGCACCTGGCGCATTCGGGTTTTCCAATCGTCGGCGACGAAAAATACGGCGATTTCACGCTGAACAAGTCGCTGGCGCGTTCCGGCGCCAGGCCCGGCATCAAGCGCATGTTCCTGCACGCGCACCGGCTGGTGTTTATCCATCCGGCCACCGGCGAGCCGCTGTCGGTGGAGGCGCCCCTGCCCGACGAATGCGTCGGATTCCTGCAACAATTGCGTGAGCTGCACGCCCCGGAGTAGGGCGCTGCCTCAAACGCCACAAGGATTTCCATGGCCAGGCAACAATTTGACCTGATCGTTTTCGACTGGGACGGGACGCTGATGGACTCGACCCCGACCATCGCCAAGTGCATCCAGCTCGCCAGCCGGGACCTGGGCCTGCCGGTGCCGGACGACAGCGCCGCCAGCCACGTGATCGGGCTGGGACTGAAGGACGCGCTGTCGTATGCGGTGCCGACGCTGGATCCCGCCGACTATCCGCGGCTGGCCGAGCGCTACCGCTACCATTTCCTGACCCGCGACGCCGATCTCGTGCTGTTCGACGGCGTGCGCGAAATGCTCGAAACCCTGCGCGCGGAACACTATTTTCTCGGCGTGGCTACCGGCAAGACCCGCGTCGGCCTGCAGCGCGCGCTCGCGGCCAGCGGCCTGACGGCGCTGTTCGACGCCACCCGCTGTGCCGACGAGACCTTCTCCAAGCCGCACCCGGCCATGCTTCATGAGCTGACGCGCGAACTGGGCCAGGAAGTGGAGCGCACGGTGATGATCGGCGACACCACCCATGACCTGCAGATGGCGGCCAACGCCGGCGCCAAGGGTTTGGGGGTCTGTTACGGCGCACACCCCGCCGAGTCGTTGCGCGCGATGGCGCCGGTGCACTGCGCCAGTTCGATCGCAGACCTGACCGAGTGGCTGCTGGCCCATGCCTGACGCGGCCTCCGGCCAGGCGCCGGTGCGGTTGTGCGCCGCCGATGCATTGCAGGAGGGCGGACTCGGCGTGCGCTTCTCGGTCGCGCTCGACCAGCGCGAGATCGGCGCCTTTGTGGTGCGTTTCGACGGCGTTGCCCATGCCTACCTGAACCAGTGCGCGCACGTGCCGATGGAGTTGGACTGGCAGGAGGGCCGGTTCTTCGATGCCTCGGGCCTATACTTGATGTGCGCCACTCATGGCGCGGTGTACGCGCCGGATAGCGGCGAGTGCGTTGGCGGTCCCTGCCGCGGGGCCGCGCTGGCCAAGCTGGAAGTCGAAGAACGCGATGGCCAGGTCTACTGGCTGCCGCGCGGGCCTTACCGCGCGGCCGAGCCTTCGGACGGCGCCTGAATGGATTTCCACGAGCGATTTGCATGACAGAACAACAGAAACCGCCTTCGGCCGAGCCGAATGAACCGGGCCAGCCGGACCAGCGCAAGCCCGCAGCGGACACTGGCCCGGCCGGAGCAGCGCCTGTGCCGGAATCCGAGCGCCTGGTGACCGCGGCGCGTGCCGAATTTCCGCTCGAAGACGAACTCCGCGCCGGCGATGATGCCGCGCGGCGCGAAGCACGCGAGCGCAAGGCGCGCCTGGCCGGCGCCACCGGCAGCGCTCAGGTGGGCGCAGGCTGGGAGCGCGACGTACTGGAAAAAGTGCTCACCGCATCGCTGCGCGAACAGCGCGCGGCGCGGCGCTGGCGCATCTTCTTCCGCCTGGTCACGCTGGGCCTGCTGGCGCTGATCCTGTTCGCGGTGTTCGACTTCAAGGGCGACGGCACCATCAGCGCCTCGGGCCGCCACACCGCGATGGTCACGCTCGAAGGCGAAATCGCCGCCGGCACGCCGGCCAGCGCCGAAGCGATCAATGCCTCGCTGCAGGCGGCCTTTGCCGACAGCAATGCCGCCGGCGTGATCCTGAAGATCAATTCACCCGGCGGCTCGCCGGTGCAGGCAGGCATCATCAACGACGAGATCCACCGCCTGCGCGGCCTCTACCCATCCAAGCCGCTCTATGTGGTGGTCGAGGAAATCTGTGCTTCCGGCGGATATTACGTGGCGGCGGCGGCCGACAAGATTTATGTCGACAAGGCCAGCATCGTCGGCTCGATCGGCGTGCTGATGGACGGCTTCGGCTTTACCGGGCTGATGGACAAGCTGGGCGTGGAGCGCCGGCTTTACACCTCGGGTGCCAACAAGGGCATGCTCGACCCGTTCTCGCCGCAGGTGCCGAAGCAGAAGGCCTTTGCCGAGGCGATGCTCAAGCAGATCCACCAGCAGTTCATCGACGTGGTCAAGGAAGGCCGCGGCGACCGGCTCAAGGACGACCCGGAGCTGTTTTCCGGCCTGTTCTGGTCGGGCGAGCGCAGCGTCGCGCTGGGTCTGGCCGACGGCCTCGGCAGTGCCGAATACGTGGCGCGCGACCTGTTCAAGGCCGAGGACATCGTCGACTACACGGTCAAGGAGAACATCGCCGAACGCGTGGCCAAGCGCTTCGGCGCGGCCGTGGGCACGGCGGCGATGAAGACCATGCTGTGGAGCACCGGCATGCAAGGCATGCGCTGAAGCCTGCCGCGCGCAGCCATGACAAAGGGGGCGCCGGCGCCCCCTTTGTCATTTCCGTTCCGCCTGCGTTGCGCGCTTTCGCCTATATGGCGAGCAGCGAGAAGATCGCCGGGCGCTTGTGCAGCGCGATCCGCTCGGGGCGCCAGTCCGACAGCGGCAGCGTGACGATGGTCTCGCCGGGCAGGGTCAGGTCGACCGCCACGGACAGCAGCGTGGTGCCGGCACAGTGCTGGCGCATGGCGTCCAGCAGCGCGCCGTTGCGGTACGGCGTTTCGATGAAGACCTGGGTCTGGCTGGCCTTGCGCGAGCGCTGTTCCAGTTCGCGCAGCCGCTGCGCGCGCTCGCTGGCATCGACCGGCAGGTAGCCGTTGAAGGCAAAGCTCTGGCCGTTCAGGCCCGAGCCCATCACCGCCAGCAGGATCGAACTGGGTCCCACCAGCGGCCGCACGCGGATGCCGCGCGCATGCGCCAGCCGCACCAGGTCGGCGCCCGGGTCGGCCACTGCCGGTACGCCGGCCTCTGACAGCAGGCCGCCGTCGCGGCCGGCCTGCAGCGGCGCCAGCAGCGCCGCCAGCGCGTCGGCGCGCGTATTGACATTCAGTTCCTGGATCTCGATCTGCTGGATCGGGCGCGCCAGCGGCGTGGTTTCGCCCAGCTTCTTCAGGAAGGCGCGCGCGGTCTTGGCGTTCTCGGCGACAAGGTAGTCCAGTCCGGCCGCGACCTGCTGCACGCCGGCCGGGATTACGTCGGCCAGCGGGTCGGCTTTGTCGCGCTTGCCGAGGGTATTGGGGATCAGGTACAGGGTGCCGCTCATCGTGGGTAGGTGCGGTGGGTGCAGATCATGCGGTAAGGAGAGGGTAGCCGGCCTGGCGCAGCATGCCGGTCAGCGCGATCAGCGGCAGGCCGACCAGCGCGGTGGGATCGTCGGACTCGACCCGCGCCAGCAGCGTGATGCCGAGTCCCTCGGATTTGGCGCTGCCGGCCACGTCGTAGGGGCGCTCCAGCTGCAGGTAGGTCTCGATTTCGGCGTCGCTCAGGTCGCGCAGTGTCACCCGGGTCTGCACGTCGGCCAGCTGTGCGGTCCCCGTGCGGGAATCCAGCAGGCACAGTGCCGAATGGAAGGTGGCGGTGCGCCCGCGCATGCGGCGCAGTTGGGCCACGGCGTTGTCATGCGTGCCCGGCTTGCCCATCTGGGCGCCGTCCAGCGTCAGCACCTGGTCGGAGCCGATCACCAGCGCGCCGGGGTGGCGCGCCGCAATGGCCTCGGCCTTGCGCTGCGACAGCCGCAGCGCCGTGGCCTCGGGTGATTCGCCGGCCAGCGGGGTTTCGTCGATGTCCGGCACCGCGACTTCGAAGGGGATGCGCAGCCGTTCCAGCAGTTCGCGGCGGTAGGGCGAGCCGGAGCCAAGGATCAGCCGGGGGCGGGTGTCTGGAGGCATAAGTAATGGAATCAGGGCTGGAAGCCGTGTGGCTTCCGGAGCAAGGCCTTTGACCTCGGGAAGGTTTACACCGTATAATCGCGCGTTTAGCCGCATCCGCACCCGGGCGCAGTGCCGCCAATGTGCGCGGCCCGCAGTCCGTCAGGCAAGGAATGTGGCGAACCCGTCATTGATTTGCGACAGGAGCCACGCACATGACCCAGCCGATCGACCTGCGCGCGCTTGACCTCTTCGCCATGTGCCGAAAGGGTGAAAGCCTGGCCGGCGACGTGGCGGTGCGGGATTTGCCGCGCATCTTAGCCGAGACCGCCGCGCAAGCGCCAGCCTCGGCACCCGATGAGACCTTCGCCTATACGGCCACCGGCTTCGTGCGCGAAGAGGCGGCCGAGCCCGGCGCCCCGGTGGCGCAGCGGCTGTTCCTCGACGTGACGGTGCAGGGCCGGATGTGGCTGGATTGCCAGCGCTGCCTGGCGCCCTATGCCGAGCCAATCGACACGGCGACGCGTTTCGAGGTGGTGGAAAGCGAGGAAGCGGCCGACGCCGCGCCGATGGACGACGACGAAGTCGACGTGATCGCCGGCTCGAAGCGGTTCTCGCTGCTGGAACTGATTGAAGATGAAGTGCTGCTGGCATTGCCGGTGGCACCCAAGCATGACGTCTGCCCGACCGTGCACGAAAGCCTCGTGACCGGAACGGACGGCGAGGCCCAGCCCGAAGCTGAGCCTGAGGAAGAAAAGCGGCCTTCGCCCTTCGCGGCGCTGGCCGGCCTGAAGACCCGGCACTGAAGCCGCCAGCGCGCGGCCTGCAGGGTCTTGCAGGTGAATCTGAAGCATCCGGCCGGGCCCCGGCTACGCCTTGGGCGGGATGCGTGTGTTAATATTGAAAAATTCTCGAAGGAGTCATCATGGCTGTTCAACAGAACAAGAAGTCGCCGTCCAAGCGCGGCATGCACCGTTCGCACGACCACCTGTCGGCCGCGCCGCTGGCAGTCGAGCCGACCACCGGCGAAACCCACCTGCGCCACCACGTGAGCCCGAACGGCTACTACCGCGGTCGCAAGGTCATCAAGACCAAGAACGACTGATAGCTTCGCTAGGCGTGACGTTGCGTCTCGCTCGCGCATGCCTGTGGGTCGGACAATAATCGGTCAGACACAAAAAAGCGGCAAGATCGTTGCCGCTTTTTTGTTGGGCGCTCGGGATTCCCGCCGGGCGTGGCGTGCGCCGCCGCGCTATCCGTACCAGGAACAATGACGATCAAAATCGCTATCGACTGCATGGGCGGCGATCACGGTGTTTCCGTGACGGTGCCCGCGGCGATCAGTTTTCTTTCCCGCCACGACGATGCCGAGATGGTGCTGGTCGGCTTGCCCGACGCCATCCGGGCGCAGCTGAAGAAGCTGCACGCGCTGGACCATCCGCGCGTCAGCATCGTCGAGGCCACCGAGGTCATCACCATGGATGACCCGGTCGAGGTGGCACTGCGCAAGAAGCGCGACTCCTCGATGCGCGTTGCCGTGACACAAGTCAAGGAAGGCGTGGCCGGCGCCTGCATCTCCGCCGGCAACACCGGCGCGCTGATGGCGGTATCGCGCTATGTGCTGAAGACGCTCGAGGGCATCGAGCGTCCGGCCATCGCCACCACCATTCCCAACGAACAGGGCTGGGGCACCACGGTGCTGGACCTGGGCGCCAATGCCGACTGCGAGCCCGAGCACCTGCTGCAGTTCGCGCGCATGGCCGAGGCCATGGTGGCCGTGGTCGATCACAAGGAACACCCCACGGTGGGCCTGCTGAACATCGGCGAGGAAGTCATCAAGGGCAACGAGGTGGTCAAGCGCGCCGGCGAACTGCTGCGCGCCTCGGAGCTGAACTTCTACGGCAACGTGGAGGGCAACGACATCTTCAAGGGCACCACCGACATCGTGGTCTGCGACGGCTTCGTCGGCAATGTGGCGCTCAAGAGCACCGAGGGCCTGGCCAAGATGATCGGCAGCATGATCAAGGAAGAATTCACCCGCTCGTGGTTCACCAAGCTGCTGGCGGCGGTTGCCATGCCGGTGCTGTCGCGCCTGGCCAAGCGGCTCGACCCGGCGCGCTACAACGGCGCGTCGCTGCTGGGCCTGCGCGGGCTGGTGATCAAGAGTCACGGCTCGGCCGATGCCCATTCTTTTGAGTGGGCTATCAAACGCGGGTATGATGCCGCCAAGAATGGCGTGATCGCCCGCATCACCCGGGCCTTTGCCGATAAATCCAGCGCCGCAGGCGGTGCCCAGCCCGCCCCGGAGACAGAGGCGCCTGGCGCGCATCCCAGCCCCCACGTCGCCTGAGCGCCACGCGCGCCGGTCGAGGATGCCGGCGGGCCATACGATCCGACAATACATGACCAAGTACGCAAAAATCATCGGTACCGGGAGCTACCTGCCTCCGCGGCGCGTGACCAACCATGACCTGGCCGCGCAGCTTGCCGAGAAAGGCATCGAGACCAGCGACGAGTGGATCGTCTCGCGCAGCGGCATCTCGGCGCGCCACTGGGCCGAGCCCGATGTGACCAGCAGCACGCTGGCGGTCAAGGCTGCCGAGCAGGCCATCGAGGCCGCCGGCATCGACCGCCAGGACATCGACCTGATCATCGTCGCCACCTCGACGCCGGACTTCGTGTTTCCCAGCACCGCCTGCATCGTGCAGGAAAAGCTGGGCATCACCAATCATTGCCCGGCGTTCGACCTGCAGGCAGTGTGCTCGGGCTTTGTGTATGCGCTGGCCACGGCCGACAAATTCATCCGCAGCGGCTCGCACCGCAATGTGCTGGTGATCGGCACCGAAGTGTTCTCGCGCATCCTCGACTTCAACGACCGCACCACCTGCGTGCTGTTCGGCGATGGCGCCGGCGCGGTGGTGCTGTCGGCGTCCGACGAGCCGGGCATCCTGTCCAGCGCCATGCACTCGGACGGCAGCCATGTCGACATCCTGTGCGTGCCGGGCAACGTCGCCGGCGGCAACATCACCGGCAACCCGTTCCTGCACATGGATGGCCAGGCGGTGTTCAAGCTCGCCGTCAACGTGCTCGACAAGGTGGCGCGCGAAGCCATGGAAGCCGCGAGCGTGTCGCCGGACCAGGTCGACTGGCTGATTCCGCACCAGGCCAATATCCGCATCATGCAGGGCACGGCGAAGAAGCTGGGCCTGCCGGCCGAGCGCATGGTCGCCACCGTGCACGAGCATGGCAACACCTCGGCCGCGTCGATCCCGCTGGCGCTGGACGTCGCCGTGCGCGACGGCCGCATCCGCCCGGGCCACACCGTGCTGATGGAAGGCGTGGGCGGCGGCTTCACCTGGGGTGCGGTGCTGCTGCGCATGTGATACGCGGCCGGCGCCAGGGCGTGCCGCGCAGGCACGATCCGGCGCGGCGCCGGCTCCCGATTTCTTGTTAGGGTTTCCATCCGATGAAATTCGCTTTCGTATTTCCCGGCCAGGGTTCGCAGTCGGTCGGCATGCTCAATGCCTTCGCCGACAACGCCGTGGTGCGCGCCACCGTCGAAGAAGCCTCGGCCGCGCTCGGCCAGGATCTCGGCCGCCTGATCGCCGAAGGCCCTGCCGAAGAACTGAACCTGACCACCAATACGCAGCCGGTGATGCTGACCGCCGCCGTGGCGATCTACCGCGCCTGGCTCGAGGCCGGCGGCCCGGCGCCGGCGCTGGTCGCCGGCCACAGCCTCGGCGAGTACTCCGCGCTGGTGGCTGCGGGCGTGATTCCGTTTGCCGACGCGGTACCGCTGGTGCGTTTCCGCGCCCAGGCCATGCAGGAAGCCGTGCCGGTGGGCGAGGGCGGCATGGCTGCGATCCTCGGCCTGTCGGACGACGACGTGCGTGCCGCGTGCGCCGAAGCATCGGCCGCCGGCGTGGTCGAGGCAGTCAACTTCAACGCGCCATCGCAGGTGGTGATCGCCGGCCACAAGGGCGCGGTCGAGAAGGCCTGCGAAATCGCCAAGGCCAAGGGCGCCAAGCGCGCGCTGCCGCTGCCGGTGTCGGCGCCGTTCCACTCGTCGCTGCTGAAGCCGGCTTCGGACCGCCTGCGCGAGCGCATGGCCGGCCTGGCGTTTTCGGCGCCGTCGATCCCGCTGGTGAACAACGTCGACGTCGCCATCGTCAACGATCCGGAAGCGATCAAGGATGCGCTGGTGCGCCAGGCCGCCGCGCCGGTGCGCTGGGTCGAATGCGTGCAGAAGATGGCCGCCGAAGGCATCACCCACGTGATCGAATGCGGTCCGGGCAAGGTGCTGGCCGGCATGACCAAGCGCATCGACGGCAACCTGAGCGGCGGCGCGATTTTCGATCCGGCCTCGCTGCAGGACACGCTGGCATTGCTGAAGTAAGCAACAGGACAACCGCATGACCAAACTTCTCGACAATCAGGTTGCGCTGGTCACCGGCGCCTCGCGCGGCATCGGCCGCGCCATCGCGCTCGAACTGGCGCGCCAGGGCGCGACCGTGATCGGCACCGCTACCAGCGAAGCCGGCGCGGCCGGCATCACCGACTACCTCGGCGCCGAAGGCCTGAAGGGCAAGGGCGCCGTGCTCAACGTCAACGACGCCGCTGCCTGCGACGCGCTCATCGACGAGATCGTCAAGAGCCACGGCGGCATCGGCGTGCTGGTCAACAATGCCGGCATCACGCAGGACCAGCTGGCGATGCGCATGAAGGACGAGGACTGGCTGGCCGTGATCCAGACCAACCTGACTTCCGTGTTCCGCCTGTCGCGCGCGGTACTGCGCCCGATGATGAAGGCCCGCCAGGGCCGCATCATCAATATCACTTCGGTGGTGGGCTCGGTCGGCAATCCCGGCCAGATGAACTACTCCGCGGCCAAGGCAGGCGTGGCCGGCATGACCCGCTCGCTGGCCGCCGAGATCGGCAGCCGCAACGTGACCGTCAACTGCGTCGCGCCGGGCTTTATCGACACCGACATGACCAAGGCGCTGTCCGAAGAGCAGCATGCTTCGCTCAAGACCCAGATCCCGCTGGGCCGCCTGGGGCAGCCCGAGGATATCGCCAATGCGGTCGCCTTCCTGGCCGGTCCGCAAGCCGCCTACATCACTGGCACCACCCTGCATGTGAACGGCGGGATGTACATGAATTGATGGTTTTCCGGCGGTGTTTTTCGGCAAAGAAGCCGGAAGAAGCTGCCGGAAGTCGTAGTTTTCCGAACCAATCGGGCGCGATTCTTGCAAAGCTTGGCAGGCAGCATTTCTGTTGTCCCAAACCTGCTAAAATGCGCCCACTTTTTGTCGAACTTCCCTGGAGGGTTACATGGACAATATCGAACAACGCGTCAAGAAAATCGTGGCAGAACAGCTTGGCGTGGCCGAGGCAGACATCAAGAACGAATCGTCGTTCGTGAACGATCTCGGTGCGGACTCGCTGGACACGGTTGAACTCGTGATGGCGTTGGAAGATGAATTCGGCATGGAAATTCCTGATGAGGAAGCCGAAAAGATCACGACCGTGCAACAGGCTATCGACTACGCCACCGCGCACGTCAAGGCCTAAGCCCGTCGTCTCTGCATTCCGAGCCACAGAAGGCAGGTGGGCGGGCCGTTGCGGCCGCGCCTCGCTGTTTTCTGTGGCTTTCGTCTGTTCGAAGAAGCAGAATGGAATGAGCTTCGCCGCGCCGCCCGCTGGGCCGGCGGCGGGCAACTCCGCATTCCGTTCCCGTTTCACGCACCCGTAGGAAAACATAGTGAGCCGTCGTCGCGTCGTCGTCACTGGGCTTGGCCTTGTGTCTCCGGTCGGAAACACGGTTGCCGAAGGCTGGGCCAACCTGGTAGCCGGCAAGTCCGGCATCGCCACCATCACCAAATTCGATCACTCCGCGCTGTCCGTGCACTTCGCCGGCGAGGTCAAGGGTTTCAATGCCGAGGACTACATCCCGGCCAAGGAAGCCCGCAATATGGATACGTTTATCCATTACGGCATCGCGGCCGGGACCCAGGCGCTGAAAGACAGCGGCCTGGAAGTGACCGAAGCCAATGCCGAGCGCATCGGCGTGCTGGTCGGCTCGGGCATCGGCGGCCTGCCGATGATCGAAGATACCCATGCCGTGCTGAGCGAGCGCGGTCCGCGCCGGATCTCGCCGTTCTTCGTGCCCGGTTCGATCATCAACATGATCGCTGGCCACCTGTCGATCATTCACGGCATCAAGGGCCCGAACCTGGCCGCCGTGACCGCGTGCACCACCGGCCTGCACAGCATTGGCCTGGCCGCGCGCCTGATCCAGGCCGGCGATGCCGACGCCATGCTGGCGGGCGGTGCCGAATCGACCGTGTCGCCGCTGGGCATCGGCGGTTTCGCCGCCGCGCGCGCGCTGTCGACGCGCAACGACGACCCGGCAGCGGCTTCGCGTCCGTGGGACAAGGACCGTGACGGCTTCGTGCTGGGCGAGGGCGCGGGCGTGATGATGCTGGAAGAGTACGAGTCGGCCAAGGCGCGCGGCGCCCGCATCTATGCCGAGCTGATCGGCTTCGGCATGAGCGGCGACGCCTACCACATGACCGCGCCGAACATGGACGGCCCGCGCCGCTGCATGGTCAATGCGCTCAAGGATGCCGGCATCAACACCGACCAGGTGCACTACCTGAACGCGCACGGCACCTCGACGCCGCTGGGCGACAAGAACGAGTCCGATGCGATCAAGGCTGCATTCGCCGACCAGGCCTACAAGATGGTGGTGAACTCGACCAAGTCGATGACCGGCCATCTGCTGGGTGGCGCCGGCGGCCTGGAATCGGTCTTCACCGTGCTGGCGCTGCACCACCAGGTCTCGCCGCCGACGATCAACCTCGACAACCAGGACCCCGAGTGCGACCTGGACTACGTGGCCAACACGGCGCGCGAGATGAAGATCGAGGTGGCGGTGAAGAACAACTTCGGTTTCGGCGGCACCAACGGCACGCTTGTTTTCCGCCGCGCCTGATCCGTGGTTGAGGCGGGCCCTCACTGGGCTGCGCCATGGCAGGGTCCACCCGCCGGGGTGGGCCCTGTTCGTGTTTTGCGCCGGCGAATTGCTGGCGCTCGCGCTGCTGGCGCGGACGCTGGCCGATGCCATCGCCGGCAGCCAGGCCGGATTCCTGTGGTGGCACCTTGCCGCGGGCGTGGGCCTCGCAGTGGCCGCCGTGGCGACACTGCGCGCGTGGCCGGCATGGTGGCGCGGCTTGCGCTGGGTCTGTACGGCCGTGCAGGACGCCGACGCCGAAGGACCCCTGCGCATCTGGCTGGAAGCGCCCGGCGGTGCGCGGCGCGAGGCCGTCGTGCGGCAGTGCTGGCAGATCGGAGGCGCCACGGTGGTGTGCCTCGCCCCCGGTGACGCCACCATGCCCGGCGTCATTCTTCTCCCCTGGCAGGCGGCCGGCCCCGAGCTGGCGCGGTGGCTGCAACGGTCCGCGCGAGTTGCACTGCGGGTGCAACCTGATGCCCGGAAAGGGAACGATTTTGTTAGCTTGCGGTCACAGGATGCGCGTTGCTTCACCGGGCGGGCTGAGAATCGTAGGTAAAATACAACGTTTGTCGTGACGACCAAACCAAGAGATACACTGCAGGTGAGCCATACGTGAGCGAACGCGAAGCCGATCAGCTCCTAGTTGAACGCGTCCAGCAGGGCGACAAGCGGGCCTTTGAACTTCTGGTGACCAAATACCATCGGAAGATCATTCGCCTGATTTCGCGCCTGGTCAGGGATCCCGCCGAAGTCGAGGATGTGGCGCAGGATGCCTTCATCAAGGCATACCGCGCCTTGCCCCAGTTCCGCGGCGAGTCGGCCTTCTACACGTGGCTGTACCGGATTGCCGTCAACACCGCCAAGAACTACCTGGCCACCCAGGGCCGCCGCCCGGAAGCGTCCAGCGATATCGATGCGGAAGAGGCTGAAACTTTTGCGGACGGTGAACAACTAAGGGATATCAATACGCCGGAGTCGATGCTCCACACGCGGCAAGTCGCCGAGACGGTGAACCGCGCGATGGAAGCACTTCCGGAAGAATTGCGGACCGCCATCACGCTGCGCGAGATCGAGGGCCTCAGCTACGAGGAAATCGCCGAAGCGATGGGATGCCCGATCGGCACGGTGCGCTCGCGGATCTTCCGGGCGCGCGAGGCGATTGCCGAAAGATTGCGCCCGCTGCTGGGAACGGCAGAGGGCAAGCGGTGGTAAGTGGCGGTCCAGGTTGTAGAGAACAATGTCGTGCGGCCAGCGTTGCAGCCTATTCCTGCATCGATAAGCGACAGCAGTAACGGGATTATCGGTGTTCAATGGAATGTCTTGGGGTGGGAAATGGGTCAGGCTCATAAGCAGTCGGTTCATGTAGTGGAAGCAGCGGAGCAGATCTCCGTATTGATGGATGGCGAACTGGCGCCGCACGAAGTCGATGCCGTGCTGGATCTCGCCAAGAGCGAGGCCGGCCTTTCCGACTGGACCACATACCAGTTGATCGGCGACGCATTGCGTTCCGAAGACCTGACGCAGGCGGGTTCCACCGCCGCTTTCCTCTCGCGTTTCTCCGCGCGCCTGGAAGCCGAGCCGCACGTGCTGGTGCCGGCGGTGGCCCAGGCCGGTGCCCGCCATCGCCTGCTGGTCAGGCCGTCGTGGGTGCGCCGCGTGATGCCCGGCACCGCGATCGCCGCCGCCGTGGCCGCGGTCAGCTGGGTGGTGGTGCCGCAGATGCGCGGCCCGGCCACGGTCGGAACGCCTGACGCCGTGGTGGCGCGTGCCGAGCAGCCGGCCGCCGGCCAGGCCGCTGGCGTCGTCACGGTGGCCGCGGACACGCCGCAGATGATCCGCGACCCGCGCCTGGACGAATACCTGCGTGCGCATCGCACTTCAGTGGCAACGGATGCTTTCGTGCCGACCATGCGCACGGTTGCCAACGGTGCAAACTTCACTCAGGAAAATACGCAGGAATAATGCCGGACATGCATAAAGGAGGGTCGCCCGCCCATGTAGCGGGCGCGCAGAGAATTAGGGCCCTGCGTAGGTCCTTTTTTCTGGCCTTGTGTCTGAGCGCTGCAGCGGCCACCGCGCAGCCTTCGGACAATACGCTGAACCGACGCGACGCCACTGCCTGGCTCAACAAGATCCACAAAGCCGCACAGCGCGAGAACTATGTCGGCACGCTGATCTATCAGCGCGGCAGCGTCATGCACGCCTCGCGTATCCAGCATTACAGCGATCTCGTCAACAACGAATATGAACGGCTGGAAACCCTCGACGGCAAGCCGCGCGAAGTGCTGCGGCAGAACGACGTGGTGCACAGCCTGATCCCCGAAGCCAAGCTGGTGGTGGTCGAGAAGCAGGAAGCCAAGGACCGCTTCCCGGCGCTGCTCGCCACCAACAAGAACGATGTGCTGGACCTGTACGACATGCGCAAGATGCCCGCCGAGCGCGTGGCCGGCATGGAGTGCGAAGTCTTTGCGCTCGAGCCGCACGATGCGGCGCGCTACGCGGTGCGCCTGTGGGCGGAGAAAAACTCCGGCCTGCTGATGCGTGCGCAGACCATTGGCGACGGCGGCAAGGTACTGGAGCAGGTGTCGTTCTCCCAGGTGCAGATCGGCGTGCCTTCGGAAAAGCAGCGCATCCTTGGCGCGATCAAGAATGCCGGCAACTGGAATCACTACGAGGTGACCTACCAGCCCACCAACATCGCCGACGAGGGTTGGACGATCGCGGTGCCGCTCAAGGGCTTCCAGAAGATCCGCGAGGTGCGCCGCCCGCTCGGCGAGCTGCGCGCCCCAGCCCCCGGCAATGCCCGCGGGCAGGTGTTCGAAGTGCTGCAGGTGGTCTACAGCGACGGGCTGACCGGCCTGTCGGTCTTCATTGAGCCGGTTTCCGAGCAGCGTGCGCGCCGCGAAGGCGTGGCCGCGCTCGGCGCGACCCAGGTCGTGGTGCGCCGGGTTGCCGATTTCTGGATCACCGTGGTGGGCGAGGTGCCGGCGAGCACCGTGCGCCAGTTTGCGACGGCCGTAGAGTACCGTCCGCCCAAGACGGTACACTGAGCGTGAGCAGGTGCGGCCGGCGCCCGGATTTCCTCCGGGGCCGGTTCCATGAAACCTGCGCAGGGGTCCCCGCCACGGGATCACATCCAGTCGGTTTTTCTTCTTTTCGCTGAATCCCGGGAGTTGTCGATGATGTTCAGATCTCCAGCCCTGGCGCGGGCCGTGGTCATGGCTGCCATGATGCTGCTCGGCCCGACCGTTGCCGAAGTCAGCCACGCGCAGGCCGCTGCCTCCAATTACAACCTGCCCGACTTCACTGACCTGGTGGAGAAGGCCAGCCCGGCCGTGGTCAATATCCGCACCACCGAACTGGTGCGCCAGCGCGGCGTGCCGGGCGGCGACGACGAGATGGCCGAGTTCTTCCGCCGCTTCTTCGGCGTGCCGATGCCCGGCGCCCCGGCGCCCGGCACCCCGCCGCGCCGCGGCCAGCCGCCGCAGCAGGAAGAGCAGAGCCGCGGCGTGGGTTCGGGCTTCATCATCAGCCAGGATGGCTATGTGATGACCAACGCGCACGTGGTGGCCGACGCCGAAACCATCTACGTGACGCTGCCGGACAAGCGCGAATTCAAGGCCAAGCTGATCGGCTCCGACAAGCGCACCGACGTGGCGCTGCTCAAGGTCGAGGCCAGCGGGCTGCCGCGCCTGCCGCTGGGCGATTCCAACAAGGTCCGCGCCGGCGAGTGGGTGCTGGCGATCGGCTCGCCGTTCGGGCTGGACAACAGCGTGACCGCCGGCATCGTCTCGGCCAAGGGCCGCGACACCGGCGACTACCTGCCGTTCATCCAGACCGACGTGGCGGTCAATCCCGGCAACTCCGGCGGGCCGCTGATCAACCTGCGCGGCGAAGTGATCGGCATCAACTCGCAGATCTACAGCCGCAGCGGCGGCTACATGGGGATTTCGTTCGCGATCCCGATCGACGAAGCCATGCGCGTGTCGGAGCAGCTCAAGTCTTCCGGGCGCGTGACGCGCGGCCGCATTGCCGTGGCGATCGGCGACGTCACCAAGGAAGTTGCCGATTCGCTGGGCCTGGGCCGTGCGCGCGGCGCGCTGGTCGGCAGCGTCGAGCCGGGCGGCCCTGCCGAGAAGGCCGGCATCGAGGCGGGCGATATCATCCTGAAGTTCAACGGCCGCGATATCGAGCGGGCCTCGGACCTGCCGCGCATGGTCGGCGAGACCAAGCCCGGCACGCGCGTGCCGCTGCAGCTGTGGCGCAAGGGCGCGACCCGCGAGGTCAGCATCACCGTGACCGAGCTCGAGCCTGACGGCAAGGCCCGCGCCCGCAGCGGGGCGACGCCGAAGGACGACAGCGCGCCGCAGGCTGGCAAGCCCAACGCGCTGGGCCTGGTGGTCAGCGACCTGCCCGAGGCACGCCTGAAAGAGCTCAAGCTCAAGTCCGGCGTCGAGGTCGAAGTGGCCGACGGTCCGGCCTTGCGTGCCGGCATCCGTCCGGGCGACATCATCCTGCGCCTGGGCGACACCGACGTGACCAACGCGCGCCAGTTCAACGAACTGGTGCGCGGCCTGGACAAGAGCCGGATCGCCGCGGTGTTCGTGCGGCGCGGCGATGCCACCCAGGTGCTGACGCTGCGACCCGGCGCCGCTTCGGCGCGCTGACCTGCCATGGCCGCCACGCCCGCGCTGACGCTGTACGGCCGGGCGTACTGCCATCTTTGCGAAGACATGAAAGTCGCGCTGGAGCCGCTCCTGCGCGATTTTTGTTTTACCCTGCATGAGGTCGATGTCGACGCCGACCCCGCGCTGGAGGCGCGCTTTGGCGAGCTGGTGCCAGTGCTGATGCCCGGCACGCCGGCGGACTTGCCGGCAGACGCGTCGGCGCATGCCGCGCCCCTTTGTCACTATTTCCTCGACGCAGCGGCGACGAGGGTATGGCTTGCCGCACATGGCGCGGCGCGCACCGCCCGCTGAACGCCGCCGGCATCCGCGCCACGCCCCCAGATGACGACCCGGAAGTCATTGAAAATCCGGTAAAATTGCGGATTGGCGCAAAAATTGCACCCCCGAACCCGCGGTACGCCCGCGCACGCCCTGCGGCGCGCGGCGCCGGGCCGCTTCACTGCTTGTTGCCGCCCGGGCTTTCAGCCGGCGCTTCCCTGAACACTAGATGGACCATATCCGTAATTTCTCGATCATTGCCCACATCGACCATGGGAAGTCCACCCTGGCCGACCGGATCATTCAGCTTTGTGGAGGGCTGTCGGATCGGGAGATGGAAGCGCAGGTTCTCGATTCGATGGATATCGAAAAAGAGCGCGGCATCACCATCAAGGCGCAGACCGCCGCGCTGAGCTACAAGGCGCGCGACGGCCAGCTCTATAACCTGAACCTGATCGACACCCCCGGACACGTCGACTTCAGCTATGAAGTCAGCCGCTCGCTGTCCGCCTGCGAAGGCGCGCTGCTGGTGGTCGATGCCTCGCAGGGCGTCGAGGCCCAGACCGTGGCCAACTGCTACACCGCGATCGAGCTGGGCGTGGAAGTGGTGCCGGTGCTGAACAAGATCGACCTGCCGCAGGCCGACCCGGACAACGCGATCCAGGAAATCGAGGACGTCATCGGCATCGACGCGCAGGACGCGACGCCGTGCTCGGCCAAGACCGGCCAGGGCGTGCAGGACGTGATCGAGGCGCTGATCGCCAAGGTGCCGCCGCCCAAGGGCGATGCCGATGCACCGCTGCAGGCGCTGATCATCGACTCGTGGTTCGACAACTACGTCGGCGTGGTGATGCTGGTGCGCGTGGTCAACGGCACGCTGCGCACCAAGGACAAGGTCCTGCTGATGGCGACCGGCTCGCAGCACCTGGTCGAGCAGGTGGGCGTGTTTACGCCCAAGTCGATCCAGCGCGACGCGCTGACCGCCGGGCAGGTGGGCTTTGTCATTGCCGGCATCAAGGAACTGAAGGCCGCCAAGGTGGGCGATACCATCACCACCGTGCAGCGCAAGGCCGAGGCGCCGCTGCCGGGCTTCAAGGAAGTCAAGCCGCAGGTGTTCGCCGGCCTGTACCCGGTCGAAGCCAACCAGTACGAGGCGCTGCGCGAGTCGCTGGAAAAGCTGCGGCTCAACGATGCCTCGCTGATGTTCGAGCCCGAGGTGTCGCAGGCGCTGGGTTTCGGCTTCCGCTGCGGCTTCCTGGGGCTGCTGCACATGGAGATCGTGCAGGAGCGGCTGGAGCGCGAGTTCGACATGGACCTGATCACGACCGCACCGACGGTGGTGTACCAGGTCGAGATGCGCGACGGCACCACGGTGACCGTGGAAAATCCGGCGAAGATGCCGGACCCCAGCAAGATCGAGGCGATCCTGGAACCGATCGTCACCGTCAATCTGTATATGCCGCAGGAGTATGTCGGCTCGGTGATCACGCTGTGCACGCAGAAGCGTGGCACGCAGATCAACATGAGCTACCACGGCAAGCAGGTGCAGCTGACCTACGAGATCCCGATGGCGGAAATCGTGATGGACTTCTTCGATCGGCTGAAGTCGGTGTCGCGCGGCTACGCGTCGATGGATTACGAGTTCAAGGAATATCGTCCGTCCGACGTGGTCAAGGTCGATATCCTGATCAACAGCGACAAGGTCGATGCGCTGTCGGTGATCGTGCATCGCTCCAATTCGCAATACCGCGGGCGCGAAGTCGCGGCCAAGATGCGCGAGATCATTCCGCGCCAGATGTACGACGTGGCGATCCAGGCCGCCATCGGCTCGAATATCATCGCCCGTGAAAACGTCAAGGCGCTGCGCAAGAACGTGCTGGCCAAGTGCTACGGCGGCGATATCTCGCGCAAGAAGAAGCTGCTGGAAAAGCAGAAGGCGGGCAAGAAGCGGATGAAGCAGGTCGGTACCGTCGAAATTCCGCAGGAGGCCTTCCTGGCCATCCTGCAAGTCGACGACAAGTAATTGCCGCGGGCAGGGCAGTGGCAGGGCCACGCCCGGCAGCCTTGCCGGCGTGGTGACAGAACAGGCTGTACCAGGATTTCCAAGAACCAGAAGCCGTCATGAATTTTGCACTGATCCTTTTTGTGCTGGTGGTGATTACGGGCGTGGCATGGGTGGCCGACAAGCTCGTGTTCGAGCGGCAACGCCGCTCTTCGGCGCGGCTTGCGCTGGCCGAGTTCGATTCGCAACAGGGCCGCCTGCAGGGCAGCTTCGGCACGGCGGATGCCGACGCCACGCGCAAGCGCCTGGCCGAGGAAAAACTGCGCCAGCCGTGGTGGCTGGAATATTCGGCCAGTTTCTTCCCGGTGATCCTGGCGGTGTTCGTGCTGCGCTCGTTCGTGGTCGAGCCGTTCAAGATCCCGTCCGGCTCGATGATCCCGACGCTGCTGATCGGCGATTTCATCCTCGTCAACAAGTACGAGTACGGCATCCGCTTGCCGGTGGTGAACAAGAAGATCATGGACATGGGCGAGCCGCAGCGCGGCGACGTGATGGTGTTCCGCTACCCCAAGGACCCGTCGCTCGACTACATCAAGCGCGTGATCGGCGTGCCGGGCGATGTGGTGCAATACGCCAACAAGCGCCTGACCATCAACGGCAAGCCCGCGGAATACACCGCGCTGCCTGACTTCCTGGACGAGGAGCGCCTGGCGTATTCCAGGCATTTCCGCGAAAAGCTCCCGGGCGGCGTCGATCATGGCATCCTGAACGACGCCGACCGGCCGGCCTTTATCGCGGGCGCGGATCCGGATTTTCCGTACCGGGACAACTGCACCTACAATCAACAGGGTGTGACGTGCAAGGTACCTGCAGGTCATTATTTCGTCATGGGAGACAACCGCGACAACAGCCTGGATTCCCGCTACTGGGGTTTCGTGCCGGACCAGAACATCGTCGGCAAGGCCTTCGTGATCTGGATGAACCTGGGCAATTTCGGACGCGTGGGATCGTTCAAGTAAGCATCTCCGCGGCGCAAGAACACTCAACAGAACGAGGGCAGGCGCGATGGGTCGATTTGGGAAGGTGGGGGCAGCAAACCATCCGGCATGGCGCCGGGCGGGCGCCGGCGGGTTTTCCGTGTGGACGCTGCTGGTGGTCGTGGTGTTCGTGGTCGGCGTGGCCTTGCCGGCCCTGCGCGCGATCCCGAGCCTGGTGGAATATTTTTCGGTCAAGCGCGCCGCCGGCTATGCCAAGCAGCGCGCGGCCAATAAACGTGAAGTGGTCGAATTCTTCGAGAAGCAGGCCGCCATCGACCGGATTACCGCGGTCAAGGGCGAAGACCTGCTGATCCGGGAAGACGATAACGGCACCATCCAGTCGGTCGATTTCTCGTACCGCACCGAGGTGCCTGTCTACGGACCCCTGAGCCTGTTGATTACCTATTCAGGAACGCAGCACTGATATGAACCTCGACGCCTTGCAGCAACGACTCGGCTACCGATTCAGCAAGCCCGAATTGCTGCAACAGGCGCTGACGCACCGCAGTCACAGCGCCCAGCACAACGAACGCCTGGAATTCCTCGGCGACTCGGTGCTCAATTGCGCCGTGGCCGACATGCTCTATGGCATGTTCGGCAAGCTCGACGAGGGCGACCTGTCGCGGGTGCGGGCCAACCTGGTCAAGCAGCAGGCGCTCTACGAAATCGCCCAGATGCTGCAGTTGTCCGAGACCCTGCGCCTGGGCGAGGGCGAACTGAAGAGCGGCGGCTTTCGGCGCCCCTCGATCCTGGCCGATGCGCTCGAAGCCATCGTCGGCGCGGTGTTTCTCGACGCCGGCTTCGATGCCGCGCGCGCGCTGATCCGCAAGCTCTATATCCCGATCCTGGAGCAGGTCGATCCGCGCACGCTGGGCAAGGACGCCAAGACGCTGCTGCAGGAATACCTGCAGGGCCACAAGATTGCCCTGCCGCAATATAACGTAATCGCCACACACGGCGCCGCGCACAGCCAGCAGTTTGAAGTCGAGTGCACCGTGCCTAAACTGGAAGTCCGGGTGTTCGGCACCGGCGCGTCGCGGCGCGCCGCCGAGCAGGCGGCCGCCAAGCTGGCGCTGGACGAAGTCCAGAAGCTGGTGCCGCAGCTGCTCAAGCGCAGCCGCGCCGAGCGTACCGGCAAGACCCGCAAGCAACCCCAGCCGCAGGACCCGCAGCTGTCTCTCAGGTTGAAGGAATGACCGAATCTAACCATCCGCAGCAAGACGCGGCGGATACCCCGGCCGCGGCATTCCGCTGCGGCACCGTGGCCATCGTCGGCCGTCCCAACGTGGGCAAGTCCACGCTGATGAACGCGCTGGTCGGCCAGAAGATCAGCATCACCTCGCGCAAGGCACAGACCACGCGGCATCGCATCGTCGGCATCCAGACCACGGATGACGCGCAGTATGTGTTCGTCGACACGCCGGGCTTCCAGACCCGCCACGCCAGCGCGCTGAACCGCTCGCTGAACCGCGCGGTGACCTCGACGCTGTCGTCGGTGGACCTGGTGCTGTTCGTGGTCGAGGCCGGCTACTACGGCGCCGACGACGAGAAGGTGCTGTCGCTGCTGCCGAAGAACACGCCGGTGCTGCTGGTGGCCAACAAGCTCGACCGCATCGGCGAGAACCGCTCGGAAGTGATGATGCCCTTCCTGGAAAAGATGGGGCAGCTGTTCCCGTTCCGCGAAGTGGTGCCGATGTCGGCCAAGACCCGCGACCATATCGCGCGGCTGTTCGACATCATCCGCCCCTACCTGCCGGAAGGCGAGCCGATGTACGACGCCGACGCCATGACCGACCGCAGCGAGCGCTTCCTGGCGTCGGAAATCATCCGCGAGAAGGTGTTCCGCTGGACCGGCGACGAGCTGCCGTACACCAGCACCGTGATCATCGACAAGTTCGAGACCGAAGGCCGCCTGCGCCGCGTCTTTGCCACCATCCTGGTCGAGCGCGATGCGCACAAGGCCATGATCATCGGCAACAAGGGCAGCAAGCTCAAGCAGATCTCCACCGAGGCGCGCCTGGACATGGAAAAGCTGTTCGACGGCAAGGTCTATCTGGAAATGTGGATCAAGGTGAAGAGCGGCTGGGCCGACAACGAAGCCGGCCTGCGGGCGTACGGCTACGAGTGAGCCCGGCAACGATCCCCACGCCCCAGCTGACAGCGAGCCCCCAGCGAGCGCCCCGTGAGCAAGACCGCTGACATCGCGCGCGCGCCGGCGCCCAGGGCCCGGCGCGCCGACCCCGTGGTCGACGAGGCCGCCGAACTGCTCGATAGCAAGGCGCTGCCCGGCATGGCCGACGCCGCCGCGCGCGCGATGATGGATCGCGCCATGCGCATCGTGCCGGCGCGGCCGGAGTCGCGCGTGGCCGAGCAGCCGGGTTTCGTGCTGCACGCCTGGCCGTACCGCGAGACCAGCCTGATCCTGGACGTGTTCACGCGCGACTACGGCCGCATCTCGATGGTGGCCAAGGGCGCCAAGCGCCCGCATTCGGCGCTGCGCGCGGTGCTGCAGCACTTCCATCCGGTCTCGGTGTCATGGAGCGGCCGCGGCGAGGTCAAGACCCTGACCAAGGCCGAGTGGGTCGGCGGCATGCCGCCGCTGGCCGGCGATGCGCTGCTGTCGGCGTTCTACCTGAACGAATTGCTGATGCGCTTCTGCCCGCGCGAAGATGCGCATCCGGTGCTGTTCCGCCATTACCTGTCGACGCTGACGCGGCTGGCCCATGGCGAGCAGGCCGGGCTGGTGCTGCGCAGCTTCGAGCGCGTGCTGCTGCAGGAAACCGGTTTCGCGGTGGCGTTCGACCAGTGCCTGAGCACCGGCGAGCGGGTGCTGCCGGGCCTGGATTATGTCTACCAGCCCGAGCGCGGCGTGCGCCGCGCGCAGCCGAGCGATCCGTCGACATGGCCGGTGGTGTCGGGCCAGACCCTGCTCGACATGGCGCAGGATGACTACAGCCGCGCGCAGACCGCCGCGCAAAGCCGCGCGCTGATGCGTTTCCTGCTGCATTATTATTTGCAAGGCGCGCCGCTGAAGACGCGCCAGATACTGATCGACCTGCAGTATCTCTGACCGACAAGAATCTCCGACCTACTCCTGCACCTGCTCGCATGATCTTCCACGCAAATCCGGGCGTCATCGACCTTGGCGTCAACATCGACCACGTCGCCACGCTGCGCAACGCGCGCGGCACCGTGTACCCCGATCCCATTCGCGCCGCGCTGCTGGCGGAACAGGCCGGCGCCGACCTGATCACGCTGCACCTGCGCGAAGACCGCCGCCACATCCGCGATGCCGACGTGCGCGCGCTGCGCCCGCAACTGGCCACGCGCATGAACCTGGAATGCGCGATCACGCAGGAGATGCTCGACATCGCCTGCGAAATCCGCCCGCAGGACGTGTGCCTGGTGCCGGAGCGCCGCGAAGAGGTGACGACCGAGGGCGGGCTCGACGTGGCCGGCCGCTTCGAGCAGGTCAAGGCGGCGTGCGCGCAGCTGGCCGGCGCCGGCATCCGCGTGTCGCTGTTCATCGATCCGGACGTCGACCAGATCGCCGCGGCCGCGGCCTGCGGCGCGCCCGTGATCGAGCTGCATACCGGCCGCTATGCCGACGCGCATACGCCCGACGAGCAGGCGATCGAGTTCCGCCGCATCGCCGACGGTGCCGATGCCGGCCAGAAGCACGGCCTGGTGGTCAATGCCGGCCACGGGCTGCACTACACCAACGTCCAGCCGATCGCGGCGCTGCCTGGCATCAAGGAGCTGAACATCGGCCACGCCATCGTCGCGCATGCGGTATTCGCAGGCTGGGAGAATGCGGTGCGCGAGATGAAGGCCATCATGGTGGCCGCGCGCCTGGGCACGCAATATCCGGCCGGGAGCACCCCGGCGTGATTTACGGCGTCGGCACCGACATCATCCAGATCGCCCGCGTGCAGGGCGTGATGACCCGCACCAACGGCCGTTTTGCCGAAAAGGTGCTGGGTCCCGACGAGCTGGCCAAGTACCACGCGCGCAAGGCGCGTTCGGAAAAGCGCGGCCTGGCGTTCCTGGCGACGCGCTTCGCGGCCAAGGAGGCGTTCTCCAAGGCGATCGGCCTGGGCATGCGCTGGCCGATGACGTGGCGCGCGATGGAACTGATGAACCTGCCGTCCGGCGAGCCCACCGCGGTGTGCCATGGCGAGCTGGCTGCGTGGCTGGCGGAACGCGGGCTGGTCGTGCGGGTCAGTGTCAGTGACGAACATGATTACGCGGTCGCCTTCGCCATTGCCGAGCGCAGCGGCGCGGCGGCGTCTCAACCTACAGCCTTGTGAACCCAACCCCTTCCATGTCCAAGAAGAATTCCGGCAAGCGGCCGGGCCCGGTGGTCCTCGATGTCGTCGGCAAGCAGCTCGACGCGGAAGACGCGCGCCGCATCGCGCATCCGCTCACCGGCGGCGTGATCCTGTTCGCGCGCAATTTCGAGTCGCGCGCGCAGCTGCAGGCGCTGACGCGCGCGATCCGCGCGGTGCGCGACGACGTGCTGATCTGCATCGACCATGAAGGCGGGCGCGTGCAGCGCTGCAAGACCGACGGCTTTACCCACCTGCCGGCGATGCATCGCCTGGGCGAGCTGTGGGAGCGCGACGTGCTGGCCGCGACCAAGGCGGCGGTCGCCTGCGGCTACGTGCTGGCGGCCGAGCTGCGCGCCTGCGATATCGACCTGAGCTTCACCCCGGTGCTGGACCTCGACTACGGCCGCAGCGCCGTGATCGGCGACCGCGCCTTCCATGCCGACCCGCGCGTGGTGTCGATGCTGGCCGGGCACCTGAACCACGGCCTGCTGCTGGCCGGCATGAGCAACTGCGGCAAGCATTTTCCCGGCCACGGCTATGTCGAGGCGGATTCGCACGTGGCGATCCCGGTCGACGAGCGCGCGCTGGACCAGATCCTGGGCCAGGATGCGCGCCCATATGAATGGCTGGGCCTGTCGCTGTCGTCGGTGATGCCGGCGCACGTGATCTATCCCAAGGTCGATCCCAACCCGGCCGGTTTCTCGCGCTACTGGCTGCAGGACGTGCTGCGCGCGCAGCTCGGCTTCGAAGGCGTGATCTTCAGCGATGACCTGAGCATGGAAGGCGCCAGCGTCGCCGGCACCGTCACCGAGGCCGCGCGCGCCGCGCTGACTGCGGGTTGCGACATGGTGCTGATCTGCAACCACCCGGACCGCGCCGACCAGCTGCTGGGCGAACTCGACGTGGACATCGACAAGGCTTCGCAGCGCCGCATCCGCAAGCTGTTCGCGCGCCGCAAGCCGCTGGACTGGAACAAGCTGCAGCAGGAAGGCGAGTACCGCGCCGCGCTGCGCACGCTGAAGGAACACGACCTGATCGCCTGAAGCGCGCGTCGTGCGCAAACAAAAATGGCAGCCGGGGCTGCCATTTTTTATTGACCGCCCCGCGTTGAAGCGGGGCCAGACCAGCGCCTTAGTTGGCGCGGCTGCGGTATTCGCCGGTGCGGGTGTCGATTTCGATCTTGTCGCCGATATTGCAGAACAGCGGCACTTGCAGCTCGAAGCCGGTGTTGATCTTGGCGCCCTTGAGCACCTTGCCCGACGAGGTGTCGCCCTTGACGGCCGGCTCGGTGTAAACGATCTCGCGGACCAGCGTGGTCGGCATTTCGACCGAGATGGCCTTGTCGTTGTAGAACACGACTTCAACGTTCATGCCGTCCTCGAGGTAGTTCAGCGAGTCACCCATGCTGTCCTTCTCGACTTCGTACTGGTTGTAGTCGGCGTCCATGAACACGTACATCGGGTCAGCGAAGTACGAGTAGGTGCATTCGCGGCGCTCGAGCACCACCACTTCGAACTTGTCGTCGGCCTTGAACACCGACTCGCCCGGTGCGTCCGTCAGCAGGTTCTTGTACTTCATCTTGACCACAGCGGCGTTGCGGCCCGACTTGTTGTACTCGGCCTTCTGCACGACCATCGGATCGCCGCCGATCATGAACACGTTACCGACGCGGAGTTCCTGTGCGATTTTCATCTGAACTGATTTCCTGAAAAATTGAGTCTAGGAATTTGGAATGGCGAAGGCGCGCTGCCGGCGTGCCCGCGGTAAGCCCGCGAGAGCCAGGATCCACGCGCTCGCGACCCCGTGCCCAGCTTGCCCAACTTGCTTTAGGCCGTTGCCTCGCGTGGTGGTTCACGCCCGGCAAGACCCTGGTTCTCCGGCCCGGTCGCCATTTGGATCAACCGGTTATTTTACCTGATTTTCGCAAAACGCCACCAGGTTGGCGGCAAGGTCGCCCGGATGCTGCAAGCGCCGCTCCCAGCGCGGCGCGATCGCCGCAAGTGCCGGCAGCTGCGCCCGCAATCGCGCCCAGTCGGGCGCATTGCCAAAGCCGTTCCAGGCGTGCCAGAAATCGGCCAGCGCCGCGGCCGCTTCCGTCGCTACGCCGCTCTTCGTGAAAAGGTCGAGCCAGGCATCGAGCTTGACCCGGTGCGCTTCGTCGTCCTGCGGATAGATGTGCCAGACCAGCGGCCGCGCCGCCCACTGCGCGCGCACGAAGGAGTCCTCGCCGCGCACGAAATTGAGGTCGCAGGCCCACAGCAGTTCGTCATAGTGCTCCTGCCGCACGAAGGGGATGGCCTGCAAGCACAGGCTGCCGCGCGCGACCGGCCGGCCCGGCTCCAGCGGGGCGCCGAGCCACTCCGCCAGCTGGCTTGCCGCCAGGCCGGCCGGCACCAGGCAATGGACCGCCTCGGTACCGTCGCGCCATTGTTCGAGCAGTGCCGGCAGGGCCGGGTTGCGGTAGGCGAACAGGCTCACGCGCAACGCGTCGGTCAGCGGCGTCACGCCGAGCCGGTGCCACAGTGACGCCTGCGCCGCCGCGCCGTCCAGGAACGACTGGCGCTGCGCACCCAGCATCGATTCACGCAGCAGGCCGCCGGTGCCGGGCTCGAAGCCGGGGAAGAAGAAGTGCTTGACCAGCGGCAGGCGCGGATGGGGCGAGGGCATCGCATGGTGTTCGCGCACCCACGGCTCGGCGCTCAGGTACTCCAGGTTGATCCACGCGGGTTTGGGCGCGCGCGCCGCCATGCGCTCGAGGAACGCGGGCGGCAGGTGGCAGGCGAAGGCTTCGATCACGGCATCATGTGGGACGGCGCCAGCGGTGCCGTCGGCTTCTGCGGCCGCTGCGCCCGGACGCCAGGGCCGGATTTCGACGCCGGCAAGGTGCTGGACGGCAGCCGCGGTGTCGAGTTCCGGCGCCAGCCGGACGAAGCTGGCCAGGTCGTCGACCCACAGCCGCACCGCATGTCCGTGCTCCTGCGCCAGTTGGCGGGCCAGCCGCCAGCAGACGCCGATGTCGCCGAAGTTGTCGATCACGGTGCAGAAGATGTCCCAGGAGCGGATAGGCATGAGAGGGTTGGATGTCGGCGGGGCGGCCGGTTGAATTGCTCTAAACTTGCGATTTTAGAGGCCGCGCGGCGCTGATGCGCGCGAGCCCCGCAGTGGTCACCGTCCCCCACATGTCAGACCAGCAACCCGATTCCCCGAATCCTGCCGACGAAGTACCGGCCGAGGCGCACGCCGAGATGCCGCCAACGTCGACCGAAACTCGGGCTGAAACCTCGGCCAACATGGCCGAAGCCGACGTTCCCGCCGAGCCCTTCGATGCGCGCCCGGTCATCTCGCGCCTGCCCGGCCTGCCGGGCGTCTACCGCTACTTCGACGCGAACGGCAACGTGCTGTACGTGGGCAAGGCGCGCGACCTGAAGAAACGGGTGGCGAGCTACTTCAACAAGACCCAGCTGTCGCCGCGCATCGCGATGATGGTGTCGCGCATCGCGCGCATCGAGACCACCGTAGTGCGCACCGAGGCCGAGGCGCTGCTGCTCGAAAACAATCTGATCAAGGCGCTCGCGCCGCGCTACAACATCCTGTTCCGCGACGACAAGTCGTACCCCTTCCTGAAGCTGACCGGGCACCGCTTCCCGCGCATGGCGTACTACCGCGGCGCCACCGACCGCAAGCACCAGTACTTCGGCCCGTTCCCGAGTGCCTACGCGGTGCGCGAGAGCATGCAGATCCTGCAGAAGGTGTTCCAGCTGCGCACCTGCGAGGACACCGTCTTCAACAACCGCACGCGGCCGTGCCTGCTGCACCAGATCCACCGCTGCACCGGGCCGTGCGTCAACGCCATCAGCGAAGACGATTACGCGCGCGATGTCGCCAACGCGGCGCGGTTCCTGCAAGGGCGCCAGAGCGAGGTGCTGGAAGGCCTGCAGGGCAAGATGGAGCAGCACGCCGAGCGGCTGGAATTCGAGCAGGCGGCGGCGGTGCGCGACCAGATCGCGGCGCTGTCGACGGTGCTCAAGCGCCAGGCGGTGGAAGAGCTGGGCGGGCAGGCACGCGACATCGACGTGCTCGCCGTTGCGGTCGAGGGCGGCCGCGCCTGCGTCAACCTGGCGATGGTGCGCGGCGGCCGCCACCTCGGCGACAAGGCCTACTTCCCCGCCCATGCGGACGAGGCGGCGATGATCGTCGAGGATGCCGACGAGCGCGCCGAGGATGGCAACGACGACGGCGCCCCCAGCACCGACGCCGCGCTGCCGCTGACCGTCGACCGCATCGCCACGCGCGTGCTGTCGGCCTTCATGGTGCAGCACTACCTGGAGCAGCCGGCACCGCCTATCGTGGTGGTCAGCCACGTGCCGGACGATGGCGCGGTGCTCGAGGCGCTGGCGCTGCACGCCGGGCGCAAGGTCACGCTGGTGCGCCAGCCGCAGGGCCAGCGCAAGATCTGGCTGGAGATGGCGCAGCAGGGCGCGGCGCTGGCGCTGTCGCGCCGCCTGGCCGAGCAGGGCAGCCAGGAAGCGCGCACGCGCGCACTGGCGGAAACCATCGGGCTCGACCTGGAAGACCTGGCGCTGCTGCGCGTCGAGTGCTTCGACATCAGCCATACCGCCGGCGAGGCCACGCAGGCGTCGTGCGTGGTCTACCACCACCACGACATGCAGAACGGCGAATATCGCCGCTATAACATCCAGGACATCATCCCCGGAGACGACTACGCGGCGATGCGGCAAGTGCTGACGCGGCGCTACCAGAAGCTGGTCGAGCAGATCCAGGAAGACGGTGGCGCGGAAGGCGGCAGCGAGGCCGCGGCGCTGGTGCCGCAGATTGTGCTGATCGATGGCGGCAAGGGCCAGGTCGAGGTGGCGCGGCAGGTGTTCGAGGAACTGGGGCTGGATATCGGCCTGCTGGTGGGCGTGGCCAAGGGCGAGGGCCGCAAGGTCGGGCTGGAAACGCTGGTGTTCGCCGATGGGCGGCCCGCGCTGGAACTGGGCCAGGGCAGTGCCGCGCTGATGCTGGTGGCGCAAATCCGCGACGAGGCGCACCGCTTCGCCATCACCGGCATGCGCGCGCGCCGCGCCAAGACCCGCACCACCTCGCGGCTGGAAGAGATCGAGGGCATCGGCGCGCGCCGGCGCCAGAAGCTGCTGACCCGCTTCGGCGGCCTGCGCGGCGTGATGGCCGCCAGCGTCGACGAACTGGCCAGCGTCGAAGGCATTTCGCGTGGGCTTGCCGAGGAAATCTATCGTCAGCTGCACTGACCATGGCAGGCTTTAAAGGCAGCGGGCCGGCACGATAATCGCCAGGAATGCTCGATTGACGCCGAAATCGGCGACAATCGCAGGATTGGTTACCGTCCCCCCGCCGTCCGAGTTCCATGCCCTTCAATATCCCGATCCTGCTGACCTGGCTTCGCGTTGCCATGATTCCACTGGTGGTAGGGGTCTTCTACCTGCCCGACGCCTGGCTGCCGATGCACACCAAGAACCTGACCGCGGCGGCATTCTTCATCATCGCCGCGGTGACCGACTGGCTGGACGGCTTCCTCGCGCGGCGCTGGAACCAGACTTCGTCGTTCGGTGCATTCCTGGATCCGGTCGCGGACAAGCTGATGGTGACCGCGGCGCTGCTGTCGCTGCTGGCGCTGGACCGGGTCACCGACCTGATCGCGCTGGTCATCATCGGCCGGGAAATCACCATCTCGGCGCTGCGCGAGTGGATGGCGCAGATCGGCGCCTCCAAGAGCGTCGCGGTGAATTTCCTCGGCAAGCTCAAGACCACGGTGCAGATGGTTGCGATTCCGCTGCTGCTGTTCAGCGACCGCCTGTTCGGTTTTGACGCCCATCTGCTCGGCACCTGGATGATCTACGTGGCGGCAGTGCTGACGCTGTGGTCGATGATCTACTACATGAAGCTGGCGTGGCCGCAGATCCGCGAACGCAGCAGCGTGGTGGCGCGCGCCGGGGCGCCGAAGTGAAAAGAAAATTCGAAAAAGAGGTTGACGGCGAGGGCAGTTCTTTGCATAATCTCATTCTCGTTGCTGACGACACAAACGAAAGCAGCAAGATAAGGTGGGTTTAGCGCAAGATGTTGTGAGATATCAGCGTTTTGCAGCATAAAACACCTTGATTTGATTTCAGTAGTGCCCTGCGGGAGTAGCTCAGTTGGTAGAGCGCAACCTTGCCAAGGTTGAGGTCGCGAGTTCGAGACTCGTCTCCCGCTCCAGGTCAAAACAGGCCCGGCAGCGTGATCACCGCGGTGCGGGGCTGGCAGTCAAAGTTGTATGCGGGAGTAGCTCAGTTGGTAGAGCGCAACCTTGCCAAGGTTGAGGTCGCGAGTTCGAGACTCGTCTCCCGCTCCAATCCCCAAAGGGAAGCCACGCTTCCCTTTTTGTTTGGGTTGAATCGCCGTACAGCGGCATGCCGCATCGATGCGCTGCGGCAGCCTCGGCTGAATGCGGATACAATCCAGCAGCACGTCACCTGGCGGGGTGGCAGAGTGGTTATGCAGCGGCCTGCAAAGCCGTGTACGCCGGTTCGATTCCGACCTCCGCCTCCAGTTGCAAGCAGAACGGCACCCTCGGGTGCCGTTTTTGTTTTCCGCGGCCGGCTGCGCCGCCGCGACGTGGCGGGCATGTTACATTACTCCTGTCGTACGCTTTTCGGGGGGCTCCGCGGCTGGTCTGGCGGGGCAGCATGTCAATCGCCATCCCCGATCCGTGACGCGCCGCCGGCGTGTCCGGGGCCGCTGCGGCACTTCCCGTTCTTCCCCGTTCCGATGCTGCTGCCGATGGTCGCGGCGACTGTCCCGCGCTGACCGCTGGTGCGCGCCGGATGCGCTGTGCCAGTTGCCAGGGCAAGGGAACGGGTGAGCCGTTCAGCCCCTGACACGAGGAACTCCGCACGCATGCATCACGCCACCCCGCTTATCAGTACCATCGTCGGCGGTATCGTCCTGGCCTTTATCCTTGGCGCGGTCGCCAGCCGGCTGCGCCTGCCGCCGTTGATCGGCTACCTGTGCGCGGGCATCGTGGTGGGGCCGCATACGCCCGGCTACACCGCCGACCAGGCGCTGGCACCGGAACTGGCCGAGCTGGGCGTGATCCTGCTGATGTTCGGCGTGGGCCTGCATTTCTCGATCAAGGACCTGATGGCGGTCAAGCGCATCGCCATTCCCGGCGCGGTGGTGCAGATCGGCATCGCCACGCTGATGGGCATGCTGGTGTCGTGGGGCTTTGGCTGGTCGTGGGGGCAGGGGCTGGTGTACGGGCTGGCGCTGTCGGTGGCCAGCACCGTGGTGCTGCTCAAGGCCCTGCAGGAGCGCAACCTGGTGGAATCGCCGCAAGGACGCATCGCCGTCGGCTGGCTGATCGTCGAAGATCTGGCAATGGTGCTGGCGCTGGTGCTGCTGCCGGCGATGGCTAGCCTGCTCGCCGGCGCGGGCGAGACTGCCGATGCCGGCCCGGGCACGGGCGAAGTGGTGCTGGCGATCTTCGCCACGCTTGGCAAGGTGGCGGCGTTCGTCGCGGTGATGCTGGTGATCGGCCGCCGCTTTATCCCCTGGATGCTCGAACGCATCGTCTGGACCGGCAACCGCGAGATGTTCCGGCTGGGCGTGCTGGCGACGGCGCTGGGCGTGGCCTATGGCGCTTATGCGCTGTTCGGCGTGTCGTTCGCGCTGGGCGCGTTCTTTGCGGGCATGGTGCTGGCGGAATCCGAGTTCAGCCATCGCGCGGCGGAGGAATCGCTGCCGCTGCGCGACGCCTTCGCCGTGCTGTTCTTCGTTTCGGTGGGCATGCTGTTCGATCCCATGGTGCTGGTGAATGACCCGTGGGGCGTGCTGGCGACGGTGTTTATCATCGTGGTCGGCAAGTCGCTGGCGGCGCTGGGCATCGTGCGCGCCTTCGGGCATGCGGGGCAGACCGGCATGACCATCGCCGTCAGCCTGGCGCAGATCGGCGAGTTCTCGTTCATCCTCGCCAGCCTGGGCGTCTATCTGAAGATCCTGCCCGAGCGCGGCCAGGCGCTGATCCTGGCCGGTGCGCTGCTGTCGATCATGCTCAATCCCGTGCTGTTCCACATGCTCGACCTGTACACCGCGCGCCGCAGCCGCGGCGCGGACCCGCAGCCGGCCTGAGTGGCTTCCTTCAGGCGCCGATGCGCGGCGCCATCGTGCGCAGGTATTCGGTGAACGCCAGCAGCCCCTGGGTCGGGAACTTGTCCTGGTGCACGACCAGCTGCAGCGGGCGCACGATGCGCGGCAGGCCCTCGCGGATCGCCACCAGCGTGCCGCGCTCCAGTTCGTCGCGCACCACGTGCAGCGACAGGCAGCTGACGCCAAAGCCGCTCATCACCGCGCGCTTGATCGCCTCGGCATTGCCCAGTTCGAGCGCGAAGCGCAATTCGCCCAGCAGCGGCACCAGCCGCTCCTCGATGACCTCGCGCGTGCCCGAGCCGGGCTCGCGCACGATCCACTCGGCATCGCGCAGCGCCACCAGGTCATGGGGGGCGGCGGCAAGCGGGTGGGACGGGCCGACGATCACGACCATCTCGTCGTCGCACCAGCGCACGCTGCGCAGGTCGCGTTCATGGCTGGCGCCTTCGACCAGGCCGATATCGGCTTCGAACTGAAGCAGCGACTGCAGCACCTCGCGGGTATTGCCGATACGCAGGTCCAGCGTGCATGGGCCGCTGCGCGAGTGGCGGAAGCCGGCCAGCAGCGGCGGCAGCATATAGCTGCCGATGGTGTTGCTGGCGGCGATGCGCAGCTGGACGCCGGTCTGGCCGGCAAACCGCTCCAGTTCCTGCGCCTGGTCCAGCAGCGACAGCGCGCGCGGAAAGAACTGCCGACCGGTCTCGTTGATGCTGAGTCGGCGCGCGATGCGGTCGAACAGCGGACTGTCCAGCGCGCGCTCGAGCTCGGCCAGCGAGGCACTGACCGCGGACTGCGACATCGCCAGCGCCTGTGCCGCCGCCATCGTGCTGCCATGCTGGGCGACCGCGACGAAGACCGACAGCTGGCGCAGCGTCAGGCGCAGCGGGCGCTGTTCCGGCCGTGGTGCCGCCGTAGGAGTGGGGTGCAGGTCCATATCGAAAATATCAATAACGCATAACGATATTACCCGTTTTACGGGTTAGGTGGGCGCCATTACGCTTGAGTCACTAAAGCACCCAACCCGAGCCTGCCATGTCTTCCGTCTCCAGCCCCCGCACCGCTCCGGCCGCCGCGCCGGCCTTGCCACCGCCCTGGTCGCAGCGATTGCTGACCTTGCTCCCGCTTGGGGGCATTGCCTGGCTGGCGATTGCGCTGGCCGAGCATCCGGCGGTGGCCCGCTACGGCCTGAGCGCGCTGACGCTGGCCATGTGCGCCGGCATGGTCGCGGCCAATACGCTGCCGCGCCATTGGCTGGCGCCGCTGGCGCCTGGCATGCAGGTGGCGCGGCACTACCTGCTGCGGCTCGGCGTGGCGCTGTACGGGCTGCGCCTGACCTTCGCCTCGATCGTTGCGCTGGGTTTGCCGGGCATCGCCGTGCCGCTGACCATGCTGGTCGCCACGCTGCTGTTCGGCACCTGGGTGGGCACTGCCTTCTTCGGCCTGAGCCGCCGCGAGGCCATCCTGGTCAGTTCCGGCAGCGCCATCTGCGGCGCGGCCGCGGCCATCGCGGTGTCGTCGGTGGTGCGCACCGACGACAAGCAGACCGCCGTGGCGGTGGCGACGGTGGTGCTGTTCGGCACCGTCGGCATGCTGCTCTATCCCTACCTGTATGAACTGGCCACCGGCCACTGGCACTGGGCCGTCAGCGAGCGCATGTTCGGCATCTTCACCGGGGCAACGCTGCACGAGGTGGCGCAGGTGATCGCCGCCGGCAAGATGATCAGCGAGCCGACCGCCGACGCCGCCGTGGTGGCCAAGATGGTGCGCGTGCTGGCGCTGGGCCCGCTGCTGCTGGTGATGGCGCTGTGGCCGCAAGGCGGATCGCAGTCGGCACAGGGCGGCCCCGGTGCCGGCCGCCTGCGCGGCATCATGAAGTCGGTGCCGTGGTTCGCGGTCGGCTTTGTCGCGGTGATGGCGGTCAACTCGGCTGGCGCCGTGCCCGCCGCCTGGAAGGCGCCGCTGATCGCGCTCGACAACTGGCTGCTGGCCTGCGCGATGCTGGCGATCGGCCTGCACACGCGCATCGGCGACCTGGTGCGCGCCGGCCGCAAGCCGCTGGCGCTGGCCGGGGTGTTGTTTGTGTTCCTGATGGGGGTGGGAGCGCTGATGTGCTACGCGATGGCGTGACGGGCGCGGACCTGACGTTATCGGAAGAGGGGGCGATGGCTCCCTCTTTTGCTTGAGGCAGCAACTGCCCGGCAACTGGCCGGGCAACTCTTCCTGGTGCGGCCGACGGGACTCGAACCCGTAAGCCTGGAAAGGCGGCAGATTTTAAGTCTGCTGAGTCTACCAATTTCTCCACGGCCGCACGGCAAGCCCGGTATTGTGGTGGCTTGGCATCCCGGACGCAAGTGCGCGGGCGGGCGGACCCGCAAACAAGTCGTCGGCCTGCCGCCTCAGGCCGAAAAGTGACGACACTGTTACGGCTGGTAACAATGTCGTGTGCGCCGTTGCACCTGGAAATTTCCGAACCCCTACAATACCAGTTACGAGACATCCCACTTTGAGAGGCGGATATGAAACGTTGGTGGCTTGCAGCATTCGGTATTGCCGCCGGGTTGGCGTCTGGCGCAGCCATGGCCCATGTGAGTGTCGGCGTATCCGTCGGCGTTCCGGGCGTGGTGATTGGTGCGCCGGCGTATTATCCGCCCGCTCCGGCTTACTATGGCCCGCCGCCGGTCGTGGTGGCGCCGGCGCCGGTGTATTACGGCCCGCCGCCGGTGGTGGTTCGCCCGCGCCCGGTCTACTACGGTCCTGGCTATTACGGTCCGCCGCGCTATTACGGCGGCCACCGCGGCTACTATGGCCCGCCGGGTTATCACCGTGGGCGCGGCCATGGCCATGGCCATGGTCACGGCAGGTGGCGCGACTGAGCGCGATCCTCCCGCCAGCTTTCCCTGGAAGGGCCCCGTTGCGGGGCCCTTTCGTTTTGGCGCTGCGGTGCGACATAACGGCGCCGGGCTGGTTCCCGCTCAGCGTGGCGCAATTTGATCGAGGTCAAAATATTTGAACAGACTGCTCAAAGCGTCACCTGCATCAACATAAGGGTTTTCCCTAAACTACTTATGTGACATCGCGATGACGCCGGCTTATCCGGCGTGCGATGCCGTGACCAACCAAGAAGCAAGGGGAATCTCATGAAGATCAAACAAGCCGTGATTGCCGCCGCCGCGCTGGCGTTCCTGGGCACTGCGTCCACCGCCTCTTTCGCCGCTGTCGGCAAGGTCGACCCGTATCTCGACGGCGCCAAGACCGGCGCGGTCGACCCGTACACCGATGGCGCCAGGGTCGGCAAGCCGGATCCGTTTACCGACGGCGCACGTGTCGGCAAGACCGACCCCTACACCGATGGCGCGAAGCTGGGCAAGCCCGACCCGTTCACCGACGGCGCCTGACCGCACCGCTGCAGTCCTCGCATGACCAATGGCCCGCTCGCGGGCCATTTTGCCGTGGTGCGCACGGTAGCCGAGGCATGGCGGCGCCCCTGCCATGACGGTGGCGCAGGTGCGGCGCTATACTTCGGCCTCTATCCAAATCAATGACCAGGAGAGTGGCATGCAGCAAAAGACGGTTCTGACGGCAGACGACGTGAAGAAGATCATGGCCGCAGCGGAAACCGAGGCAAAGAACCATCACTGGGCCGTGTCGATCGTCGTGGTCGACGACGGCGGCCATATGCTGGCCATGCAGCGCCTGGACGGCGCCGCGCCGATCTCGGCCTATATCGCCGGCGAGAAGGCGCGTACCTCGGCGCTGGGTCGCCGTGAGTCGAAGATCTACGAAGACATGATCAACAACGGCCGCTACTCGTTCATGACGGCGCCGGTGCTGCAGGGCATGCTGGAGGGCGGCGTGCCCATCGTCTGCAACGAGCAGGTGGTGGGTGCCGTCGGCGTGTCGGGCGTGAAGTCGACCGAGGACGCGCAGGTCGCGCGTGCCGGCATCGCCGCGCTGGGCCTGTAAGGCACCCGCCGGCGCTGGCGCCGGTGCATGAAAAAGCCCCGCAGGCACGGCCTGCGGGGCGGCATAAAAGAGGGCATGGCTGGGTACGGCCGGCCTGGCGTGGGGTCTGACTCCCGCCTGCGGCGCGCATACCTGGCTACTGCCCAACACCTCGTTCCGAGGTGGTCCCCACAAAAGTCTGTGCTGCCACGGTCGTGGCGTCCGCGCCTGGCGCGGTTTCATATCGCTTTCGCTTTACCCCGGCTGCCTCCCTTTCGGAATTGCCGCGGAGCCACGTTCATTTCGTCAGGATCAGCTTGCCGTAGCGCGTCACGCGCAGCGTGTAGACCTCGCCGTTGTGCAGGATCGGCAGCGTGTTGGCACCGCGCATGATGGCTTCCAGCGCCACCGGTTCGCCGGCGGGCGCCGAGCTCAGGCTGTCGCGTACCAGCGCTTCCAGGCGCGCGGGCAGGGCGGCCACGGCGGACTTGACCGAGGCGATCGCCGACGGCGCGGCCTTGACGCCGGCGTCCCGGCGCGGCTGCGCGGCCACGTCGACGCGGCGCAGCGACAGGCGGCGGCGGGTGACTTCACGGGGTTGCGACAGCGGCAGGGAAAGTGTGCTCATCATCTGGCTCCGTTCTGCGATAGGAGAGTAAGGGGGAGTGCGATCCGGGGCGGCGGTGCCGCGCCTGGCGCAGTCAATGGAAGGATATTAAATGAGAATTGTTATCATTACAATGGTCTCTCGCTAAGATTCGGACAACGACTACCGCCGCCGCCGTGGCGCGAACGGGCAGCTGTGGGCGCACTGGCGACACCATGCAAAAAGGGCACCCGAAGGTGCCCTTTGTCGTTCGAGGGCGCCCGCAGGCGCCGGCTTACTGCTTGGGTTCGGTGATGAAACCGATCTTGCCCAGGCCGCCATGCTGCGCGGCGGCCATGACCTCGGCCACGCGCTCGTAGCGCACCTCGCGGTCGGCGCGCAGGTGCAGCTCAGGCTGCGGCTGCTGCTGCGCGGCCAGCGCGATATTGCTTTCCAGCGTGGCCTGGTCCACTTCCACCTGGTTCCAGAAGACCTTGCCGCTTGCATCGATGGACACGTTGATGTTCTGCGGCTTGGGGTCGTTCGGCGTGTTGGTGGCGCGCGGCAGGTCGATCTTTACCGCGTGGTTGATCACGGGGATGGTGATGATGAAGATGATCAGCAGCACCAGCATGACGTCGACCAGCGGCGTCATGTTGATTTCGCTCATCACCTCGTCGTCGTCCCCTTCGAGAGTGCCGAATGCCATGATGACTTCCTTGCTAGCGGTTTAGCGCTGTGCCGCGGCCAGGCGCACGGTGCCGTCCTCGGCGCGGGCGCCGGTGGGGCGCACGCGCGCGCCGGTGACGAAGTAGGCGTGCAGGTCGTGGGCAAAGCGGTTGAGCTTCGAGATCACCGACTTGTTGCCGCGGGTGAGGGCGTTATAGCCCAGCACGGCCGGGATTGCCACGGCCAGGCCGAAGGCGGTCATGATCAGCGCCTCGCCCACCGGGCCGGCAACCTTGTCGATGGTCGGCACGCCCGAGGCGCCGATGCCGATCAGCGCGTGGTAGATGCCCCACACGGTGCCGAACAGGCCGACGAACGGCGCGGTCGAGCCCACCGATGCCAGCACCGCCAGGCCCGACTGCATGCGTGCCACCGACTCATCGATGGAGCTCTTCAGCGAACGGGTCAGCCAGTCGGAGATATCCATCACGTCGTGCAGCTGCGGCTGGCTGGCGCGATGGTGCTGGGCGGCTTCCTTGCCGGCGATGGCCAGCGTGCGGAACGGGTTGGCATCGCCGGCGCCCAGGGTTTCCAGGGCGTGGTCGAAATCGTCCGAGTGCCAGAAGCGCTTTTCCGCGCCTTGCGCCATCTTCTTCAGGCGCACCAGATCCCACGCCTTGGTCAGGATCACGATCCATGAGGCGAGCGACATGATCAGCAGAATGATGGCGGTCGCACGCATGACGAAGTCGCCTTGCGACCAGAGGTGGGTGAGTCCGAGGTCCTGCATGTGTTGGTTTCCTGGTGAGTTCGCTTGGTTTAGGTCAGATCAGAGATCGGAAATCGGGGGCGGTCAGTTCAGCTCGAAGCCGATCGGCTGCTGCGCCGTCACGGCGACGGCGCGGCCGTTGTCCATATAGGGCTTGCAGCGCATCGCCTGCACGGCATCCACCGCGGCCTGGTCAAGGCGCGACGAGCCGCTCGACGACACCACGGAGGTCTTGACGACCTTGCCGCTTTCATCGGTGGTCAGCCGCACCACGGTCTTGCCGGTCTCGCCCATGCGGCGCGACTGGGAAGGATACTTCGGTTGCGGCGGCGTGCACTGGATTTCGCCGATGCCGACGGCGCGCGGCGCGGCCGACACCGGTGCCGGCGCGGGCTCGGGCGGTGCCGGGGGCGCCGGCGGGGCGGGCGGCGCTTCCGGCGCCGAAGGCGTCGGCGGCAGGTCGGCGACCGGCTGCGGCGCCGGCTTGGGCTGCGGCGGCGTCGGCTTGGGCGTGGTCACCTTGACCTGCTTGGGCGGGGTTTCCTGCTTCGGCTTGGGCTTGGGCGGCTCCGGCGGAGCCTCCTGCTTGGGCGGTTCGAGCGGAATGATGCGCGCGATGATTTCCGGCGCGATCACGGCCTCGGTGAGCTTGCGGGCCAGCCCGCTCTGGATCAGGTAAAGCAGGCCGGCGTGGAACAGCAGGACGGCGAGCGTAATCTTTAAGAAGCGTTGGTCGAACATGTGTCAACAACAAAAGTCTGCCGGCGGCGCCACCTCGGCGGCCGTGCGCCGTCACTTGCGGTAGAACAGGATCAGCGAGATGCCGCAACCGACCAGCAGGCTAAGCAGCAATTCCATGATAAACGCTCCTTCAACTGGGTTGCCGTGGGAGCGCCACTCTGGGGCAGCGTGTCAGCGGGTGAGTATAAACGATAATGATTCTTATTTGTTGTGATTTGTGCGCCGCAGCTGGAATTTTCCGCCTGCGCGCGTTATACCGGCAAGTCCCGGCAGCAAATCGGGAAGGGGCAACACGGTTGAGTCATGCGTGCTGGCACGTCATCGCATCGCGCCGTGCATCGGTGCCCCAGGGCACCATGGCCAGCGCCGGCGGCGCACGGGTGCGCCCGCGGGGCGGGAAAGCGCGCTAGCATAGAAAGACACTGCAGACGTGGCGGTGCGCCTGTCGCGGCCCGCCATTGCGCATCGCGCGCTCGGGGACCCGTCCATGGACTTCACACGTTTTGCTGAAGATGACCGATCGACGCTGCTGCGCTCCATGCCCGGGGCATCGTCCAGCTCGGCGCTGGACTGGATGTGCGCGCAGTTCGCCTTGCGCGTGGTCTGCGCGCTGGGGCCGCGCTTCAACCTGCGCAGCAATATCAACGATGTCCTGACCGTCAGCGCCCAGGAGATGGTGTGGCCCTATGGGGTGGTGCTGCGCGTGCAGCGCTTCCTGGCCGCGCGCTGCGCCGACATGCCGGCCTGGAAGGGCGCGGCGCGGCTCACGCCGGAGGAATTCCTCGACCGCCACGGCCAGTGGAACAGCGCCTTCGACGAAAGCGCGCTGTTCTATTACCTCGACGAGTACGTCAAGCACCACGCCAAGGACATGTTCGCCGTGTTCGACGCGTCGGCGGCGGCCATTGCCCAGCGGCTCGAGGGCGAGCGCGTGCTGCTGGTGCGCAATATCGACATGCTCAGCCACGTGCTGGACCTGCCCGACCACGAGCGCAAGCTGCTGCTGTATGCGGCGCTGGCCAAGTACAAGCGCGACCTGCGCGCGGTGATGGTCGACTGCAAGGTGGCGCACAGCCAGGAGGCGTTCCAGATCCTGGCGGGCCTGACCGGCGCCGGCGCGGCCGACGTGGCGGCATCGCTGCGGCCCGGCTCGCGGCTGGAAACGCTGAACCTGATCGAGCAGCCGCTGCCGGAAAACAGCGTGACCGACCTGGGCGACCTGATGCGGCTGTCGGACCGGCTGCTGCACGTGCTGCTCGGCAACTATGCCAACGAGGCCGAGATGATGGCGGTCTTCACCCGCCCGGCCGCGCCGCCCACGCTGACCACCGCCGACTATCCGCATGTCGAGACCGACGCGCGCTACCTGCGCGCGCTGCTGGCCAATGCCACGCGCCAGCACGCCAGCGGCGTCAATGTGCTGATCTATGGGCCGCCCGGCACCGGCAAGACCGAGTTCGCCCGGCTGCTGGCGCGCGAGGCCGGCTGCGAGCTGTATGAGGTCGATTGCCTGGATCGCGACGGCAACAGCCTGTCGGGCAAGGACCGCTACCGCTCGCTGCAGGTGTCGCAGGCGTTCCTGCGCGGGCGCGCCCATACCGCGCTGCTGTTCGACGAAGTCGAAGACGTGTTTCCCGGCACCGGGCGCGAACTGATGAGTCTGTTCGGCCAGGAAGACACGCGCGCGTCGGTCAATGGCAAGGCCTGGGTCAACCAGACGCTCGAGCAGAATCCGGTGCCGGTGATCTGGATTTCCAATTCGATCCGGCAGATCGACCCGGCGTACCTGCGCCGCTTCCAGTTCCACCTCGAGCTGAAGATCCCGCCGCCGCTGGTGCGCGAGAACATCATCCGCAAGCACCTGGGCGGGCTCGATGTCAGCGATGCCTTTATCACCGGGCTGGCCGGGCGCAAGACACTGACGCCGGCGCAGGTGCAATCGGCGGCGCGCTTTGTCGAACTGGCGCGGCCGAACGTAGAGGAGCCCGTTGAAGCGCTGATCCTGCGCCAGCTCGAGCATGCCGACCGCGCCATGGGGCTGCGCCCCGAGGCCGAGGCGCGCCCGGTGGTCACGCACTACCGGCTCGAGAACCTGCACCTGGAGACCCGCTACGACGTGGTCAAGATCGTCGACGCGCTGCGCGTGCGCGAGCGCGGCACGCTGTGCTTCTATGGTCCGCCCGGCACCGGCAAGACCGCGCTGGCCGAGCATATCGCGGCCGAGCTGGACCTGCCGCTGATGATCCGGCGCGCCTCGGACCTGATGAGCAAGTACGTGGGCGAGACCGAGCAGCAGATCGCCGCGATGTTCGCGCGCGCGGAAGAGGATGGCGCGGTGCTGCTGCTGGACGAGGCCGACAGCTTCATGCAGAGCCGCCAGCAGGCGGTGCGCAACTATGAGATCTCCGAAGTCAACGAGATGCTGCAGGGCATGGAGCGCTTCAACGGCATCTTCATCTGCACCACCAACCTGTTCGACCGCATCGACGAGGCCGCGCTGCGCCGCTTCTCGTTCAAGATCCGCTTCCTCGCGCTCAAGCCCGCGCAACGCGTGGCGATGTTCGTCGACGAGGCGCTCGACGGCGACGCCGCCGGCCTGACCGACGCCATGCGCGCGGACCTCGACGCGATGGATTGCCTGACGCCCGGCGACTTCGCCACGGTCAAGCGCCAGTGCGTGCTGCTGGGCGAGGCGCTGACGCCCGATGAATTCCTGGCGCAACTGCGCCAGGAGCATGCGATCAAGCCCGAGGTGCGCGAGCACCGGCCGCTGGGTTTCCTTCGCTAGCGGCAGGCGCCGGTCAGAACGCCGGCGCCGGTTCGATCACCACCGTCTCCGCCTGCGCTTGCACCTGCAGCAGCGCGGCCACCATCGCGCGCAGGTGCGCGGCGTCCTTGGTGGAGACGAAGCGGTCTCGCCCGGCGGCATCGGGCGGCGCGGCCAGCCCGTGCTCGGCGAGCTTGCGCGCCAGCTGGCGCGCGACCGCGCTGCCGGTATCGACCAGTGCCAGCCGATCGCCGGCGATGGCGCGGATCGCGCCTGCCAGGAAGGGGTAGTGGGTGCAGCCCAGCACCAGGGTATCGGCGCCGGCATCCAGCATCGGCGTGAGATAGGCTTCCAGGCGCTCGCGCACGGCGGGCCCGTCGGTGTGGCCTTGCTCGATCAGCGTCACCAGCCCCAGCCCGGCTTCGCACAGGAAGCGGCTTTCGCCGTCCAGCGATGCCAGCAGCCGCGCGAACTTCGCGCTCTTGAGCGTATTGGCGGTCGCCAGCACGCCGACCACTTTGCTGCGGCTGGCCGCGGCGGCGGGCTTCAGGCCGGGCTCGACGCCGATGATCGGCACCGGCAGCCGCTCGCGCAGCAACGTCACGGCATGGCCGGTGGCGGTGTTGCAGGCGACCACCAGCGCCTTGCAGCCCTGGCCGATCATCCACTCGCAGGCCTGCAGCGTGCGCGCTTCGACGAAATGCGCGGGCTTTTCGCCGTAGGGCGCGTATTTCGAGTCGGCGAGGTACAGCAGCGACTCGTGCGGCAGCAGCGCGCGGATCTCGCGCAGCACCGACAGGCCGCCGAGGCCGGAATCGAAGACGCCAATGGGTGCGGGGTTCACGGAACGGGATGAGGGGATTGTTTTCTCCCCTCTCCCATTCATGGGAGAGGGGCGGGGGAGAGGGCAAGAGTTTCCACGAAGCGAGGCGTTGCGGTGCTTGCCACGCGCCTGCCCTCTCCCCCAACCCCTCTCCCGCAAGTGGGAGAGGGGAGTACTGCTTGCAGTCGGTTAAAGCGGCGAATTACAGCGCGGCGACCGGAATCTTGCCGATCTTGGCCTGCCACTCCGCCGGGCCGGTCTTGTGCACCGAGGTGCCTTCGCTGTCCACGGCCACCGTCACCGGCATGTCCTTGACCTCGAACTCGTAGATCGCTTCCATGCCCAGGTCTTCGAAGCCGACCACCCTGGCTTCCTTGATGGCCTTGGCCACGAGGTAAGCGGCGCCGCCCACGGCCATCAGGTAGGCCGACTTGTGCTTCTTGATCGCCTCGATCGCGACCGGGCCGCGCTCGGCCTTGCCGATCATCGAGATCAGGCCGGTCTCGGCCAGCATCATCTCGGTGAACTTGTCCATGCGCGTGGCGGTGGTGGGGCCGGCCGGGCCGACGGCTTCGTCGCGCACCGGATCGACCGGGCCGACGTAGTAGATCACGCGGTTCTTGAAGTCCACCGGCAGCTTCTCGCCCTTGGCCAGCATGTCGGCGATGCGCTTGTGCGCGGCATCGCGGCCGGTCAGCATCTTGCCGTTGAGCAGCAGGGTCTGGCCCGGCTTCCACGAGGCAACTTCTTCCGGCGTCAGCGTGTTCAGGTCGACGCGCTTCGAGGTCTCGGTGTTCGGCGCCCACTCGACCTTCGGCCATTGCGACAGGTCAGGCGCTTCCAGCTTGGCCGGACCGCTGCCGTCGAGCGTGAAGTGCACGTGGCGGGTGGCGGCGCAGTTCGGGATCATCGCCACCGGCTTGGACGCGGCGTGCGTCGGGCAGGCCATGATCTTGACGTCGAGCACGGTCGCCAGGCCGCCCAGGCCCTGCGCGCCGATGCCCAGCGCGTTGACCTTCTCGTACAGCTCGACCCGCAGTTCCTCGATCCAGTCCTTCGGGCCGCGCGCGATGATGTCCTGGATGTCGATGGATTCCATCAGCGATTCCTTGGCCATCACCATCGCCTTCTCGGCGGTGCCGCCGATGCCGATGCCCAGCATGCCGGGCGGGCACCAGCCGGCGCCCATGGTCGGCACGGTCTTCAGCACCCAGTCGACGATCGAGTCCGACGGGTTCAGCATCACGAACTTGGACTTGTTCTCCGAGCCGCCGCCCTTGGCCGCAACCTGGATGTCGACGGTGTTGCCCGGCACCACTTCATAGTGGATCACGGCCGGGGTGTTGTCCTTGGTGTTCTTGCGGCCGCCTTCGGGCGGGCTGACGATCGAGGCGCGCAGCACGTTGTCGGGGTGCGTATAGCCGCGGCGCACGCCCTCGTTGATCATGTCGGTCAGGCCCATGGTGGCACCATCCCAGCGCACGTCCATGCCCACCTTGACGAAGACCGTGACGATGCCGGTGTCCTGGCAGATCGGGCGCTTGCCTTCCGCGCACATGCGGCTGTTGGTCAGGATCTGCGCGATCGCATCCTTGGCCGCCGGGCTCTGTTCCAGCTCGTAGGCGCGGCCCAGGCTGGTGATGTAGTCCATCGGATGGTAGTAGCTGATGTACTGCAGGGAGTCGGCGACGCTCTGGATGAGGTCTTCTTGCTTGATGACTGTCATTTTGTGGGGTGGGCAGCGGTGAAACACAGCCCGAAATCATACACTGAGCGGCGGCGCTCTGCCCGGCTGCATACATCCGTCCACAGCCGGTAATGTGCGGCAAGCGCCGCTGCCGGCGACCGGGCCGGCCCAAAAGCAAAAACCGCGGCACATGGCCGCGGTCCGTAGCGAGCGAGCAGGCCGGCCCAGCCGGCCGCCATCAATGCTTGGCGTGCGCGCCGGCGGGGTGGCTCACCATGCGGTCGACCCACGCCATCGCCACCGCCGACAGCAGGAATGCCAGGTGGATCGCCACCTGCCACATGATGGTATGGGTGGTGCGCTGCTCGGCATCGATAAAGGTCTTGAGCAGGTGGATCGACGAAATCCCGATCAGCGCCATCGACAGCTTGACCTTCAGCACGCCCGCATTGACGTGGTCGAGCCATTCGGGCTCGTCGGGATGGTTGTCGATGCCAAGCCGCGAGACGAAGGTCTCGTAGCCGCCGACGATCACCATGATCAGCAGGTTGGAGATCATCACCACGTCGATCAGCCCCAGCACCACCAGCATGATCTTGTTCTCGTCGAACTCGGTCACATGGGCCAGCAGATGCCAGACTTCGATCAGGAAATGGTAGACGTAGACGCCCTGGGCCACGATCAGGCCCAGATACAGCGGCAATTGCAGCCAGCGCGACGCGAAGATGATGCTCGGGATCGGCCGCAGGGTCTGGGGCTGCGGCTTGGGAATCGGGTTGGAAGCCATGGCGGGGCGGGGTCGGCGAGTTGAAAATCGGCGTGGATTGTACCAAGCGACCACGTCAGCGCTGTGTTACCAGCGGTAACCGCTGCCTCGCCGCAGCGCTCAGGCGCGCGCGCCGGGATCGGCGCCCGCCGCCTTGCCGCGCCACGCGCCGCGCGTGATCCGCCCCGGCCAGCTGGCCAGCACGATCCCCGCCAGCACGCACGCCAGCGCCACGCCGTGCGGCCAGCCCGGCTGCTCGCCCAGGAAGACGATGCCGTAAGTGGCCGCGGCCACCGGCAGCACCGAGGTGAAGACCCCGGCCAGCTGCGCCGGCACATGGCGGATGCCCTTCATCCACAGCCAGAACGAAAACACGCTGGCCGACAGCGCGTACCACAGCACCATCAGCCAGGTCTGCGCGGGCACCGCGGCGGCGTCGAAGCTCAGCAACGGGAGCAATCCCAGCGGCAGCATCAGCAGGCCGCCGATCAGGTGCGTATAGGCGCAGATCTCGATCGCGGCCAGCGTCTGGGTCAGCCGGCGCGACAGGATCACGTAGATCGATTCGCACACCACCGCCCCCATGATCATCAGGTTGCCCAGCCACGCCTGGCTGCCTGCGCCGGCGCCGTGGGCATCGCCGCGCGCGATGTTGAGCACGGCGATGCCGGCCACCGCCAGCAGCACCGACACCACCGTGCGCCGCGACAGCCTTTCGCGCAGCAGCAGCCAGGACAGCAACGCCACGGTGGCGGGGATGGTGCTGGTGATCACGCCGGCGGCCATGGCGCTGGTTAGCCTCACGCCGTTGAGCATCAGCAGCGTAAACAGGAAGGTGCCGAAGAACGCCTGCAGGAACAGGTTCAGCCATTCCTGGCGCGAGACCCGGCGCATGCGCGCGGGCCGGTACCAGGGCGCCAGGCAGACGATGGCAATGACAAAGCGCAGCAGCGCGAACAGCAGCACCGGCACATGCGCGATGATCGACTTGCCGAGTCCGACGTTGCTGCCGACCAGCGCCATCGAGGCCACCAGGAACAGCACGTAGACGGGAGCGAAGACGGGAGCGTTGGCGGGCACGGGTACTTGCCTTGGGGAGTTTCCGGTCGGACAGCCCGGTGAGGTGCACGGGCAAGTGTCCGCGCTGGTCGGTGCGGCGCCGCGCGGCAAGGGCCGGCGTCGCATTCAGGTATCAGGCTCGCGGCATTATAGCTGTGCTAGCCTAATGGAGAAGGCTGCACTTTCGCGGCGCGCCCCCGATTCTTCCCGCTGCATTGCAACAAGTTGCAGTGTCTGGTCCTGCCGGCCGCGAGGATTTATCGTCAGGTTTAAGTAAGCCCTCGGGCGTAACGTGGCAGCCAAAGCCAGTCCAAAATCAGGAGACCAGTCCATGTCCGCCATCGAATCGGTGATGCAGGAGCATCGCGTGTTCAACCCGCCCGAGGCGTTTGCCAGCCAGGCAGCCATCCCCAGCATGGATGCCTATCGAGCCCTGTGCGACGAAGCCGAACGCGACTACGAGGGCTTCTGGGCCCGCCACGCGCGCGAGCTGCTGCACTGGCAAAAGCCCTTCGCCAAGGTGCTGGACGAGAGCAACGCGCCGTTCTATAAGTGGTTCGAAGACGGCCAGCTCAACGCCTCGTACAACTGCCTGGACCGCAACCTGCAGAACGGCAATGCCGACAGGGTGGCGATCGTGTTCGAGGCCGACGACGGCACGGTGACGCGCATCACCTACCGCGAGCTGCACGCCAGGGTGTGCCGCCTGGCCAACGGCCTGAAGACGCTCGGCATCAAGAAGGGCGACCGGGTGGTGATCTACATGCCGATGTCGGTGGAGGGCGTGGCCGCGATGCAGGCCTGCGCGCGCCTGGGCGCCACGCATTCGGTGGTGTTCGGCGGCTTCTCGGCCAAGTCGCTGCAGGAGCGGCTGGTGGACGTGGGCGCGGTGGCGCTGATCACCGCCGACGAGCAGATGCGCGGCGGCAAGGCGCTGCCGCTGAAGGCCATCGCCGACGACGCGCTGGCGCTGGGCGGCTGCGAAGCCGTGAAGAACGTCATCGTGTACCGCCGCACCGGCGGCAACGTGGCGTGGACCGAGGGCCGCGACCGCTGGCTCGACGATGTCTGCGCCAACCAGCCGGACACCTGCGAGGCCGAGCCGGTCGGGGCCGAGCACCCGCTGTTCGTGCTCTACACCTCGGGCTCCACCGGCAAGCCCAAGGGCGTGCAGCACAGCACCGGCGGCTACCTGCTGTGGGCGCTGATGACGATGAAATGGACCTTCGACATCAAGCCCGACGACCTGTTCTGGTGTACCGCCGACATCGGCTGGGTCACCGGCCACACCTACATCGCCTACGGTCCGCTGGCCGCCGGCGCCACCCAGGTGGTGTTCGAGGGCGTGCCCACCTACCCGAACGCCGGCCGCTTCTGGGACATGATCGCGCGCCACAAGGTCAGCATCTTCTACACCGCGCCGACCGCGATCCGCTCGCTGATCAAGGCCGCCGAGGCCGACGAGAAAATCCACCCGAAGCAGTACGACCTGTCCAGCCTGCGCCTGCTCGGCACGGTCGGCGAGCCGATCAACCCCGAAGCCTGGATGTGGTACTACAAGAACGTCGGCAATGAGCGCTGCCCGATCGTCGATACCTTCTGGCAGACCGAGACCGGCGGCCACATGATCACGCCGCTGCCGGGCGCGACGCCGCTGGTGCCGGGCTCATGCACGCTGCCGCTGCCGGGCATCATGGCCGCCATCGTCGACGAGACCGGCCATGACGTGCCCAATGGCAGCGGCGGCATCCTGGTGGTCAAGCGCCCCTGGCCGGCGATGATCCGCACCATCTGGGGCGATCCGGAGCGCTTCAAGAAGAGCTACTTCCCCGAGGAACTCGGCGGCAAGCTCTACCTGGCCGGAGATGGCTCGATCCGCGACAAGGACACCGGCTACTTCACCATCATGGGCCGCATCGACGATGTGCTGAACGTGTCGGGCCACCGCATGGGCACGATGGAGATCGAGTCGGCGCTGGTGGCCAACCCGCTGGTGGCCGAAGCCGCGGTGGTGGGCCGGCCCGACGACATGACCGGCGAAGCGATCTGCGCCTTTGTCGTGCTCAAGCGCTCGCGCCCGAGCGGCGACGAGGCCGTGCAGATCGCCACCGAGCTGCGCAACTGGGTCGGCAAGGAGATCGGCCCGATCGCCAAGCCCAAGGACATCCGCTTCGGCGACAACCTGCCCAAGACCCGCTCGGGCAAGATCATGCGGCGCTTGCTGCGGTCGCTGGCCAAGGGCGAGGAGATTACGCAGGACACCTCCACGCTGGAGAACCCGGCCATCCTCGAGCAGCTCAAGCAGGCGCAGTAATCCGCCGGGCATCCGGCAAGCCAAGCCGCAACCTGAACCCGCCGCCGCGCACCCGCGCGCCGGCGGGTTTGTTACGATAGCTTCCCACCGATCACGGACTGTCCCTCATGCCCGAAGCCCAGTCGCGCTTTCGCCGACGGTTGCTGCTCTACTACGGCCTGTTCACGCTGGGGCTGTTCGGTTTCGTGGGCATGATGGGATTGCTGGAACGCTCCAACGCCGATGCGCTGTGGCTGGGCTACGTCTTCCTGTTCATCACCATCGCGATCTATGCCTGCATCGGGCTGATCTGCCGCACCTCGGACCTCAACGAGTACTACGTCGCGTCGCGGCGCGTGCCGGCGATGTTCAACGGCATGGCGATTGCCGCCGACTGGATGAGCGCGGCGTCGTTCATCGGCCTGGCCGGCATCCTGTTTGCTTCCGGCTACGAAGGGCTGGCCTATGTAATGGGATGGACCGGCGGCTATTGCCTGGTGGCTTTCCTGCTGGCGCCATACCTGCGCAAGTACGGCGGCTACACCATCCCCGACTTCCTCGCCGCGCGCTACGGCAACGGCAAGCCCGGCGGCAACCTGCCGGTGCGCGCGATCGCGGTGCTGGCCGCCTCGCTTTGCTCCTTCGTCTACCTGGTGGCGCAGATCCAGGGCGTGGGGCTGGTGGTGACGCGCTTTATCGGCGTCGAGTTTGCCGTCGGCATCTTCTTCGGGCTGGCGGGGATCCTGGTCTGCTCCTTCCTTGGCGGCATGCGCGCGGTCACGTGGACGCAGGTGGCGCAGTACATCATGATGATCGTGGCGTTCCTGGTCACGGTGTCGATGATCGCGTGGAAACACCACCAGGAGCCGCTGCCGCAACTGAGCTATGGCACGCTGCTGACGCAGCTGGATGCGCGCGAACGGCAGCTCGAGCGCGAGCCGGCCGAGCAGGCGGTGCGTGACTACTACCGGCAGCAGGCCATCCTGCTGCAGGAACGCATCGCCCGGCTGCCCGAGTCGTTCGCGCAGGAGCGCGACGCGCTGGATGCGCGCCTGCAGGACCTGCGCGCCCGCAATGCGCCACTGCGCGAGATCAAGGCGCTGGAGCGAGAGCGGCTGGAATTCCCGCGCGACGCCGCCGCCGCGCAGCAGCAGTGGCACCAGCAACGCGAAGACGCGCTGGCCCGCAGCCGCCACTCGATGTCGTCCACCGAACCCTATCCCGCGGCATCCGAGCAGGAGCGCAAGACCAAGCGGCTCAATTTCGTCCTGCTGGTGTTCTGCCTGATGGTGGGCACCGCCAGCCTGCCGCATATCCTGACGCGGCTCTACACCACGCCTTCGGTCCGGGAAACACGCAACTCCGTGGCCTGGGCGGTGTTCTGCATCGCCTTGCTCTATGTGTCGGCGCCCACGCTCGCGGCGCTGGTGAAATACGAGTTCTTCGAGCACCTGGTCGGCACCTCGTACGCCGACCTGCCGCAGTGGGTGGTGCAATGGCGCAAGGTCGATCCACCAGTGTTTGGCATCCGCGACGTCAACGGCGACGGCATCGTGCAATGGGCCGAGATCCTGCTGCAGCCCGACATGATCGTGCTGGCCGCCCCGGAAATCGCCGGCCTGCCGTACGTGATCTCAGGGCTGATCGCCGCCGGGGCACTGGCAGCGGCGCTGTCTACCGCCGATGGCCTGCTGCTGACCATCGCCAACGCGCTCTCGCACGACGTCTTCTATCACATGGTCGACCGCCAGGCGAGCCACCAGCGGCGCGTCACCACCGCCAAGATCGTGCTGCTGGCCGTGGCACTTTTCGCCTCGTACGTCACATCGCTGCGCCCCGGCAATATCCTCTTCCTGGTCGGTGCCGCCTTCTCGCTGGCGGCTTCCAGCTTCTTCCCGGTGCTGATCCTCGGCATCTTCTGGCGCCGCACCACCGCCGCCGGCGCCGTCGCCGGCATGGTCGCCGGGCTCGGCGTGGCGGTGTACTACATCTTCGTCAACTATCCCTTTTTCACCCGCATGACCGGCATCTTCGGCAACCGCTGGTTCGGCGTCGACCCGATCGCCTCCGGCGCCTTCGGCGTACCGGCCGGCTTCGCCGTCGCGATCGTGGTCAGCCTGCTGACGCCGCGCAACGCGCCGGTGATCGACCGGCTGGTGACCTACCTGCGCAAAGGGTAGGGCGGCGCAGCCGCAGGTGGCACGAATCCGGCGACGAGACACTGGATTCGCCTTGCAACTCTGCTATACTCTCGGACTTCCCGGAGAGATGGATGAGTGGTTTAAGTCGCACGCCTGGAAAGCGTGTATGGGTTAATAGCCCATCGGGGGTTCGAATCCCCCTCTCTCCGCCAGAACACTGTGCAAGGCCATGCGAAGCCGCCCGTTTTCCCGGGCGGCTTTTTCGTTTCCGAGCGCTCAACAGGCTTCGGCAGGGTACGCAAGGGCAGATTCATATCCGTCCGGGTTATGCTCTCGTCCCATGACCAAACTCCCTGGCAATTTCCAAATCCGTCCCGCCTTGCCCTCGGACGCGCAGGCCGTGGAAGCCATCCTCACCGACACCTACCTGGGCACCTGGAAGCCGCAACTGACGCCGGCCGCCGCAGCCGCCTTCGAACAACAAGGCAAGACCCGCAGCTACGTCGAAGCACGCTTGCAGGCATTCCGTGTCGCCTGCGTGGACGGTGTGCCGGCCGCGATGGTGGATTGGGAAAACAACTTCATCTGGGCGCTGCATGTCGGGCGGGCATGGCAGCGGATGGGATTGGGCGGGGCGCTGCTGGCGCATGCGGAAGCCGAAATCGCCCGCGCCGGGCATCGCGAGGCGAGGCTGGAGACGGATACGTTCAACCAGCAGAGCCGCGCCTTCTACCGGCGCCATGGCTATGCCGAGATCGATTTCTATCCCGATGAAAGCTGGGACAGCGGCTTTACCACGGTATTGCTGTCGAAAGCGCTGGCGCCGGTCTGAATCCGCGCGACGTTTGCTGACGCATGGGGCGCTTCCTTTCCCATGCGTAGATTGCATGACCTTGCCGGACTGCCCGTGAAAGAATCAGGCATCTCTTTCGACCTGCCAACAAGCCACCCATGTCCGACCCCATCGTCCACCTCAACGGCACCCTCGTTCCGCTCTCCGAAGCCCGCATCCCTGTGCTGGACCGCGGCTTTATCTTCGGCGACGGCATCTATGAGGTGATCCCGTACTACCACGGCAAGCCGTTCCGCGGTGCGCAGCACCTGGCCCGCCTGCACCGGAGCCTGGAGGGCATCGGCATTCCCGATCCGTACAGCGCGGCGCAATGGCTGGAGCGGGTCGATGAGGTGGTCAAGGCCAACGGCCTGTCGGATCAGCTGGTCTATATCCAGGTGACCCGGGGCGTGGCCAGGCGCACGCATGCGTTCCCGAAGGAGGTGGTGCCGACGGTGCTGATCATGACCAATCCGATGGCGCTGCCGTCGGCGCAGATGGTCGAGCAGGGGGTGGCGTGCGTGACCATGGAGGACCGGCGCTGGCTGAATTGCCAGATCAAGTCGACCTCGCTGCTCGGCAACGTGCTGGCGGCGCAGCATGCGGTGGAGCAGGGCGTGACCGAGGCGATCCAGTTCCGCGACGGCTGGCTGACCGAGGCCTCGGCGTCCAACGTGTGGGTGGTGCGCGATGGCCGCGTGTCGGCGCCGCCCAAGGACAACCTGATCCTGGAGGGCATCCGCTACGGCTTCATGGAGGAGATCTGCGAGGCGATGGGGATTGCGCTGGAGTCGCGCCGGATCGCCAGGGACGAGGTGTTTGCCGCCGACGAGGTGCTGCTGTCGTCGGCCAGCAAGGAATTGCTGCCGGTAGTCAGCATCGACGGCCGTGCGATCGGCAAGGGCGTGCCGGGACCGGTGTTCGCGCGCTTGTATGCGGCTTACCAGGCGGCCAAGGCGGCGTTGTAAGCGCCTGCAACGCGCTCACGACGCGTGCTAGGATGCATCGGGATTCAGCCAGGAGTCAGTCATGGCCAAGCGTGAGCGCGGCCGGCGTGCCTTGCAGGACGAGGTCAGCCGGCGTATCCAGCAGATCGACGAAATCGGCGAAGACGGTGCCAGGATCCGTGTGCCGTCACCGCAGCCCCACCCGCGCGACGCGCGCGGCCGCAACTGGGACATGGCCTTCGGCAATCTGCACGGCTATGCGGCCAGTGTGCGCGCGGCGGTCGACAAGGTGCGCGACGAGTTCGACCTGAACGAGGCGCTGGAAAACCGCGCGCCCAATCCCTTCGGCGACTGAGCGGGCGCTACTCTACCGAAACGATGATGGCGACGCGCCGGTTCTCGGCGCGTCCCGCGGCCGTGCGGTTGTCCGCCACCGGGCGGGACTTGCCCAGCCCGCGTACTTCGATGTTGTCCCGCGCAAAGCCGGCATCGGCCAGCAGCCGGGCCACGGCCTCGGCGCGCCGCACCGACAGCGACTGGTTGTATTCCGCCGGGCCGGCATCGTCGGTATGGCCGTCCACGCGCAGGCGCTCGATCCCCACCCCGCTCAGCGCCCGCCCGATGCGGCGCACGTTGGCGGCGCGTTCGCCTTCGATCAGGTCTTCGTTGAAGCCGAACAGCACCTTGTCGGTGAGACCGAGTTCCCAGCCTTCGCCGGTCAGCGTGAAGCCCTCCTGCTGCAGGACCGCCAGTTGCGCCGGCGACAGCCGGCCGTCGGGCGGCGCGGTCTGGCAGCCGGCCAGCGCCAGGCTGGCCAGCAGGATGGCCGCCAGCCAGGGCTTCCAGCGGGATCTGCGATCGGTCAGAGGACGACTCTCAAACATTCGGGTTCTCACTGCGTGACGTCCAGGCGCGGCTCGGCGCTTTGCCAGATGCCGCCGGAGCGCCGCTTGGCGCCGTACATGGCGGCGTCGGCGGCGTGCAGCAGGGCCTGGCTGCCTTGCGCGTGGACAGGGAAGACGGCCAGGCCGATGCTGAGCGAGGCCTGCACCGAGCTGCCGTCGGGCAGGTCGATGGGGCAGGCCATCGCGTGCAGGATGTGCTCGGCGATCTGGATCGCATCGCCCGGCGCGCGCAGCGCGGTGGCCAGCACGGCGAATTCGTCGCCGCCGATGCGTGCCACGGTGTCGCGGCTGCGCAGGCTGGCGCGGATGCGCTGGGCTACCGCGACCAGCACCGCGTCGCCGGCGGCATGGCCGTGGCGGTCGTTGACGTGCTTGAAATCGTCGCTGTCCAGATACAGCACCGCGGCATATTCGTCGTTGGCGGCCGCGTGGCGCACGGCGTGCTCCAGCGCCTCGACAAAGGCGGCGCGGTTCAGCAGCCCGGTCAGGGCATCGTGGTTGGCGCGGTGGGCAAGCGAGCGGTTTTCGTGCTGCATCTGGTTTTGCCAGGTCTGCAGCTCGTCGAGCAGGCCGTTGAAGTCCTCGCTGAGCGCATTGAGTTCGGCGATGCTGGCCGGCGGCGTGCGCTGCGCGAAATCGCGCTGCGAACGGACCGCGTGCGCCACCCGCATCAGGTTGCGCAAGGGCTCGATGATCTGCACCAGCAGCCGGCTGGCGAGGTAGTGTGCGCCGACAGCGGTCAGCAACAGGCACGCCAGCAGGCCCAGCGCGCCGCGCAGCAGGAAATGCAGCAGGTTGCGCGGGTCGCCGCTGACGCGCAGCATGCCGACCTGTTGCCCCTGGTGCAGGATGGGCTGCCCGACGGCATCGGTGCCCAGCCATTCGACCAGCGCGTGGCGCAGGCCGGTCAGCGGCGCCTCGCCGGGGCGCTGCCATACCGCCAGCACGTGGTGGTCGCGGTCATAGACGGTGGCGCGGGCGATGTCTTCCGAGGCCGCGATCGCGGCCAGCGTCTCCGCGGTGGCCGCCTGGTCGCGGAACACCACCGGCGCTTCCAGCGTGTAGGCGATGGAGCGCGCCACCAGCCGCACGTTGTGGTCGGCGTAGACGCGCAGCGCGGTGACGCCGATCGCGGTCAGCGCCAGGCCGGCGGTGCATACCGCGATCAGCGCCACGCCCAGGTGAATGCGGCGCAGCACGCTGTAGAGGGTGGGGCGCGCACCATGCCCGCGCACCGGCTGCGGCTGGCTCATGACGGCGCTCCCTTGCGGCGGCCGAGTTGCAGCACGCCGGGGTGCATGTGCACGCCGCTGCGGGCAAGGGTATCGAGGTTGACGCGGAACGAGACCTGGTTGTCGCGGATGTTGAGGCAGAACATGCTGCCCACCTCGCACTCGAAATCTTCTTCGGCGATGACCAGCACCGGGCGGCCGGTCAGCTCGGCCGCCAGGCGTTTGCGGCGCGGTTCGTTCATGGTGCCCACGTACAGCGCATCGCACGCCGGATGCAGCATGTCGGCCAGCACGTCGACCTGGCGGGTCTGCACGGCGCGGCCGTTGGCGAGCGTGCCGCCTTCCTTCAGCCGGGCCGCATAGCGGCTGGCGTGATCGACGCACAGCCGCACGGGGTCGCGCTCCACCGGCCAGCGCGCGTAGCCGAGCAGGCTGATGACCACGCGCGCGACCAGGTCGGCCCGCTGCGGGGCAGGCTGCGCGGTCACCGCCGGCGGCAGCATGGCCGGCAGCACCGCCAGCGTCACGGCGAGCAGCAGCGCGGCCAGGCCACGGTGCAGCAGCGGTCGGGCTCGGGCAGCGGGCGCGGTCGGAGGAGGGCTGGCTGGGGCGGGCGCCATGGTCTGGAATGAAGGGGGCGGAGCGGCTGGTTGCGTGGTTGTGGTTTGGCCGCGGGTATTGTCTGGGCCTGGGTTCCGGGCGGTCAAGCGTCCGGCCCTGCGCTGGCTCGGGCGAAACCGGCGTCATGAACGGGATTCCGCGGAGACCGGCTCGTGGCGCGGCGTGATACGAAATGTTTATCGGCCCGGTGTTGCTTTTCTGAAGCGCGCTGTGCCGGCTGCGGCGTGCTGCCAGGGTTTGGTGGTGGCGGGCGCAACACTTAGAATGTGGCCATCGCCCCGACGCCTCCCAACTCGCGCGCTGCCGCCATGATCACCGACCCGCTTCTCCGCTTGCTGCACCTGACCGGCGTTGCCGTCTGGGTCGGCGGCATGTTCTTCGCCTACCTGTGCCTGCGGCCGGTCGCCGGCAGCCTGCTGGAGCCGCCGCCGCGCCTGCGCCTGTGGCGCGGCGTGTTTGCCCGCTTCTTCCCATGGGTGTGGGCGTCGGTGCTCGCGATCCTGTTGAGCGGCGGCGCGATGATGGCGGCAACGGGCATGGCGGGCGCACCGCGCAACTGGCACCTGATGCTGGGCATCGGGGTGGTCATGGCGGGCATCTTCTGCTACGTGTGGTTCGGCCCCTACCGGGCGCTGGGCCGGGCCGTGGATGCGCAGGACTGGCCCGCCGCCGGTGCCGCGCTGAACCGCATCCGGCAGGCGGTAGGGACCAACCTCGTGCTCGGGCTGGTCAATATCGCCGTGGCGACGCTGGGCCGCTGGCTCGCCTGACCGCACCGCTCCACACAGGGGCCGAGTCGTCTTGTCACAACCACGCAAACGGAGAGCTGCCATGCGCGTTCTCGCAGTTGTTGCCGTCGTCGGCCTGGCCGTGGCGGCCATCCCCGCCGGCGCCGCGGACAATGGCGGCCTGAGCGCCGACTATGCGCGCTGCATGGGCAAGGCCGTGTCGACTGCCGACATGCTCAACTGTGCTGCCCTGGAGTCGCGGGTCCAGGACATTGCGCTGAACGGCGCTTACCAGTCGCTGCTGCGGCGGCTGGAGGCGCCGCGCACCGGCCAATTGCGGGTGGCGCAACGGGCCTGGCTCGAGTACCGCAAGGCCAATTGCGCTTATGTGTCCGATCCCGCCGGTGGCAGCGCGGCGCGCGTGGCCGGCGCGACCTGCATGCTGGAGATGACCGCCGCGCGCGTGCGCGAGTTGCGCGCCTTCGCCACCGGGGCCGCCGGCCGGTGAGCTTGCAGGCCTTGTGCTAGAGTTGCCTGACCCCTGTGCTGCGGCACGTCTCAAGCGGAGATGGATCATGGCAACTGAATCGCGTCACAACCTGAAGGCTTTCGTGCAGACCGCACCCCAGTCGGGGCGCTACGTGTGGGTCATCGCGCTGGTGGATTTCAGCGCGCAGCAGGTCCGGCGCGCCATCGTGTCGGACGATACCTTCACCACCGCCGATGCCGCGCGCGTTGCCGGCGAGGCCCAGCTCAAGGCAATGGCCGAGGATCACTAGCGCCGCATTTGTGCAAGCGGCGCTTGCACCGGCGTGTTGCGCGCCGGCATCCACGGCCGGCCGTTATCGATTCTTGCCTTGCCGGAAGTGCGCCGGGCATTAGACTATGGGCATGTTCCTCCACAAGCAAGGACTGCCATGACGGATTGCGCGCTTCGCCCGGCCAGGGTGCTGTTGCTGGCCGCGCTGCTTGGTTCGGGCCTGACCCTCAGTACGGCGTCGCTGGCCCAGGTGTCGGTCAACATCGCCATCGGCGTGCCGCCGCCCGCGCCGATCTACGAGGCCGTGCCCGCGCCGCGCGCCGGCTACGTCTGGGTGCCGGGTTACTGGGACTGGGACGATCATTACCGCAAGCACGCCTGGAAGAAGGGCCGCTGGGAGCGCGAGCGCCCCGGCTATGTCTATGAGTCGCCGCGCTGGATCCAGTCGCGCGACGGCTGGGTGCTGGTGCCGGGCCGCTGGGACCAGGGCGGGTACAAGGACAAGGGCAAGGACAAAGGCAACAAAGGCAACAAAGGCCACCAGGACCATGGCGGCAAGGGCAACCATTGCCCACCCGGCCAGGCGAAAAAGGGCGAGTGCTGACCAGCGCGCCGCCCGGCGCCGCACGGTGACGCCGGGCGCCCGTGCCATGCTACGATCCCCGCCATGGCAACCGCGCCCGCGCGGCGCATCGGCAGCGGATTCCGGAGGTAGCGATGGCAAGGCACGTCTTCACGCGCGCGCAGTATCTCGACATCCTCAACGACAGCCTGCGCAAGCATCCCGGCTGGCAGCCGGGCATGGCCTTTGTGTTCCTGCCGCCTGGCGCCGATGCCAGCCAGGCCACGGCCGTAGGCTGCACCGGCCCGATGGACGCGATACCGGTCTATGCGGAAATCCAGCGGGTGGCGGCCGAGCTGATCGAAGTCAGCGACGCATAAGCAGCGACGAATAGCCAGCGACAAATAAGCAGCGACGAATAAGCAGCGACGATAAACCGCGACGGACCACGCCATCCGGCGCCCGCGCCGCAGGTTGCCGCGGCTGCGTACAATACCGCCCTCTACAGACTTTCGGATATTGCCGTGAAGAAAACGGACCTGGAAAAAAACAAGGGCCTGAAGATCGCCAACAGCCTGAAGCAGGCGGCGGCGGGGCGGGGCGGCATTCCCGGGACCGCACCGCGTCCGGACCGGCGCGAACAGCGCCGGCTGGACCAGGAGCAGGGCCTGGTGCCGTTCGCGTGCAAGCTCGACGGCACGCTGGTGAAGCGCCTGCAGGCGCTCGCCGCCGATCACCCGGGCGGCATGACCGGGCTGCTCAATGAAGTGCTGGCCGGCGCGCTGCCGCCGGAGCAGGGCCACGCCTGAGCGCCGCGCGGCGGCCGCGCCGCCGCCGGCGCGGGCGTTGTCTCAGTCCTCTTCCTCGTCGTCGAGGAATTCGCGGCGCAGCATCCAGTTGGCGATGGCTTCGTCGCAGATGCGCTTGAATTTCTGCTTGTCCGGCATCTTGTCGAACAGCTGGAAATTGACCAGCGCCATGCCGGCATCGGTGATGTAGAACATGCGGCTCGGGTCGTCATCGTGGACGATGCGGCCGTCGATGGCGTCTTCTTCGCTTTCCGCCGGCATGTCCTCCAACTCGACCACGCGGCAGGTGAAGCGCGGGCTGCGGGTGTGGGTCAGGTACTCGAATTCGTCGTGCATGACCTCGCCGCCCTTGCCTGCGATCACGGCGAAGCCCCAGATAAAGCGGGGCATCGGCAGATCGGACAGATCTTCAATCTCGTCCATGGTGTTCTCCCTGATTCAATCCCCGCATTATCGCCCGGAACGGCGCGGCTTCAAACGATAGCGCGGCGCGACCGTGCCGCCGCCCTGCCCCGACCTTGCAGCTTATGGCCCGGCGTGGCAGTTGGCCAGCGCGGGCGCGGCGGTTTCCGGCTGCATCAGGTCGCGCAGCGTACCTGACTCGCCCTTGGTCCACCATTCGTAGCGGCCGCCGACATAGCGCGCGCCGGACGCCGACACCGTGCTCACCGCCAGCACCGGCTTGCCGTCGATGCGGAACACCGCGGCCTGGTTGTCCGGGCTGTTGAAATAGCGCACCGCCAGCGTCTTGCCGCCGTCGCACTGGTAGCGCGTGGTGCGCACCTCGGGAAAGCGCACGCCGTCGATGCCCGGCGCGCGCGCGGCCTGGGCCGTGGCGCTGGCACAGAGGGCGGCCAGCAGGACAGCGATGCGGGTGCGGGACAGGATCAGGCGATCGGACATGGCGTGGTCGGGTCGAAAGTGGGTGTTCGGGTTGAAGGAGCCGGATCGAGGCAGCGCCGCTGCGCCCAGCGATCAGCCGAGCATGTAGCCGGTGGCGAGCGCGCGGAAGCTTTCCACCTCGCGTGCCTGCCAGGCTTCATCCTCGGCGAGTTCTTCGGCCAGTATCGCCGCCACCGCCGGTGCCGCATCGACGGCCGCGCGGGCGTCCAGGAACAGCGCGCGGTTGCGCCGTGCCAGCACGTCCTCGACCCGGCGCGCCAGCTCATGCCGGGCGGCAAAACGCACATGGGCCTCGGTCAGGCCGGACGCGCCGGCGAGCATGCGGTCGTGTCCGGGCAGCGCGCGCAGCAGGCCCAGCTCATTGCCGTAGTAGCGGTCCGGTGAGCCCGAATCCGGCGGCGGCAGGTCGGCCGGCAACCCGGCGGCGCCATGCAGCGGCAGCTCAGCGGTCACGCATGGCGCCGCGCGCACCATCTGGCGCTGGATCGCGGTCTCGATCACGTCTTCGGCCATCTTGCGGTAGGTGGTCCATTTGCCGCCGGTGACGGTGATCAGCCCGGCCCTGGACACCACGATGGTATGTTCGCGCGACAGCGAAGCGGTGGAGGCTTCGCCGGTGGCCCGCACCAGCGGCCGCAGTCCGGCCCAGACGCTGGTGACGTCGGCGCGGGTGGGGTCCTTGGCCAGGTAGCGCGACGCGGTTTCCAGGATGAAGTCGACATCGTCGGCGCCGGCATCGGGCTCCAGCGGCAGGTCGCGGCGCGGCGTGTCGGTGGTGCCGACGATGGTGTGCCCGTTCCAGGGCACCACGAACAGCACCCGGCCGTCATCGGTCTTCGGAATCAGGATGGCACGGTCGCCCGGCAGGAAGCTGCGTGGCAGCGTCAGGTGCACGCCCTGGCTGGGCGCGACCATGGTGCGGGCATGCCCGTCTTCCATCTGGCGGATGGCATCGACCCACACGCCGGTGGCGTTGATCACGCAGTCGGCCCGCAGCCGATAGCTGCCGCCGCCGAGCACGTCCTGCACCGTCACGCCGCTGATCACGCCGCCTTGCTGGCTCAAGCCGGTCGCGCGCATGTAGTTGAGCGCGGTGCCGCCGACGTCGAACAGGGTCCGCATCAGCGCCACCGCCAGCCGCGCATCGTCGAACTGGCCGTCGAAGTACAGGTTGCCGCCGCGCAGCGGACGTCCGCCGACGTGTTCGGCCAGGTTGGGCGCGGCGTCCAGCACCTCGCGGTGGTTCAGCCAGCGGCTGCCGGACAGGTTGAGGTTGCCGGCCAGCATGTCATAGAGCTTGAGGCCGATGCCGTAGAAGGGCTGGTCGAACATCTGGTAGGCCGGCACCACGAAGCCCAGCGGCCACACCAGGTGCGGCGCGTTGCGCGCCAGCAGGCCGCGCTCGTGCAGCGCCTCGCGCACCAGGCTGATATTGCCCTGGGCCAGGTAGCGCACGCCGCCGTGCACCAGCTTGGTGGCCTTGCTCGAAGTGCCCTTGGCAAAGTCAGCGGCTTCGACCAGCAGCGTGCGGTAGCCGCGCGAGGCGGCGTCGACCGCGGTGCCGAGGCCGGTGGCGCCGCCGCCGATGACGATCACGTCCCAGCGCGGCTCGCGCTCCAGGGTGGCGAGCAGGGCGGCGCGGCCGGGCGGCTGGATCGGGGTGGGAAGGCTGTGCATGACGCGGTTGTCTGGTGTGGGCTGGCTAAGGTGTTCGGGTTGACCGCGCGGGGCGCGGGACGGGTTTGACGGACCGGTGTCAGCCGTGGCCGCCGCCGGCGTCGTCCTCGCGTGCCCAGTCGCGCGCGCGCTCGACGGCACGGTGCCAGCGCGCAAGCCGGTGGCCGCGCTGGTCGGCCGACAGGTTGGGCTCGAAGCGCCGCTCCACCTGCCATTGCTGCGCTATCTGCACCGGGTCGCTCCAGTAGCCGGTGGCCAGGCCGGCCAGGTAGGCGGCGCCCAGCGCGGTGGTCTCGGTCACGCGCGGGCGTACCACCGGGGTGCCGAGCAGGTCGGCCTGCATCTGCATCAGCAGGTCGCTGCGCGAAGCGCCGCCATCCACGCGCAGCTCGGCCAGCGCGATGCCGGCGTCCTTCTGCATGGCCTCGAGCACGTCGACGCTTTGCAGCGCGATCGATTCCAGCGCCGCGCGCGCGATCTGCGGCCGGCCGGTGCCGCGCGTCATGCCGACCAGCGTGCCGCGCGCAAAGGCGTCCCAGTGCGGCGCGCCCAGCCCGGCAAAGGCCGGCACCAGCACCACGCCGCCGCTGTCGTCGCACTGGCGCGCCAGCGCCTCGGCCTCGGGCGCGCTCTGGATGATCTTGAGGCCGTCGCGCAGCCACTGGATGGTGGCGCCGCCCATGAACACGCCGCCTTCCAGGCAATACTGGGTCTGGCCGCGGTATTGCCAGCCGATGGTGGTCAGCAGCCGGTTGCGCGAGGCGACCGGCTGCGCCCCGGTATTCATCAGCAGGAAGCAGCCGGTGCCGTAGGTGTTCTTGGCCATGCCCGGCACCAGGCAGGCCTGGCCGAAGGTGGCGGCCTGCTGGTCGCCGGCGATGCCGGCAATCGGGATCGGCATGCCGAACAGCCGCGCCGCGGTGCGCGCGACCTCGCCGCTGGAGGGCACCACCTCGGGCAGCAGCGCGTGCGGGATGTCGAGCAGCGCCAGCAGCGCGTCGTCCCACTCGAAGCTGTGGATGTTGAACAGCATCGTGCGCGAGGCGTTGGAGACGTCGGTGACATGGCGCGCGCCGTCGGTCAGTTGCCAGATCAGCCAGCTGTCGACGGTGCCGAAGGCGAGCTCGCCGCGCTGCGCCCGCTCCCGCGCGCCTTCGATGTTGTCCAGCATCCAGCGCAGCTTGGTGCCGGAAAAATAGGCATCGATGACCAGGCCGGTCTTCTCGCGGAACAGCTCGCCGTGGCCTGCGGCCTGCAGCGCCTCGCACATCGGCGCGGTGCGGCGGTCTTGCCAGACCAGCGCGCGGCCGACCGGCTCGCCGGTCTTGCGGTCCCACAGCACGGTGGTCTCGCGCTGGTTGGTGATGCCGATCGCGCGCACCTGCGCGGCGCTGATGCCGGCGTCGGCCAGCACCGTGTGCGCCACCGCCAGCTGCGTCTGCCAGATCTCGTAGGGATCGTGCTCGACATGGCCGGGATGTGGGTAATATTGGCGGAACTCGCGCTGCGCCAGGCGCACCACGTTGCCCGCATGGTCGAACAGGATGGCGCGCGAGCTGCTGGTGCCCTGGTCGAGCGCCAGCACGTATTGCGGCTTGGCGGGAAGCTGGGACTGGGCAGGGCGCTGGTCCTGCGCGGCTGGCTGGTTCATGCGATCGATCCTGACAATGACAATGCGCGCCGGCGCGGCCGGTGCATGGAATGCTGATGGCTGAAATGTTTTCTTTGCCGGCCGCCGAGGTCACGGCACGGATCGCCGCCTCGCTGGCGGCCCGCAGCGGCTTCGATGCCGCCGCCAAGCTGCGCCTGATGGCCGGTGGCCGGCAGGTCGGCTGGCTGCCGCGCGCGCATGCCGGCATCCTGCGCGGCCTCGGCGCCGTGCTGGGCCCGGAGCAGGCGCTCGCCGACGGCTCCGCGGCCGTGGCGCTGCTGCCTGGCTGCGACGATTTCGACGCGCGCAGCGCCGCGCTGCAGGCGCTGTCCCGCCAGCTGGCCGACGCCGGCCATGTGCGCGGCTGGCGCGATGAGTTGTTCGCGGTCACCCCCGCGCTGGACGCGCCCGCGGTCGCGGTGGTCGAGCGCGCCGCCGCCCGCTTCCTGGGGCTGCTGACCTTTGCCTCGCACATGAACGGCATCGTCGACGGCGGGGCGGGCAACCCGCCGGCGCTGTGGATCTCGCGCCGCAGCCCGGCCAAGGCCGTCGACCCCGGCATGTGGGACAACCTGGTCGCCGGCGGCATGCCCCATGGCAGCGATCCGCTGGCGACGCTGGTGCGCGAGTGCGAGGAAGAGTCCGGCATCCCGCCCGAACTGGCGCGGGGCGTGCAGGCGCACGGCATGATCGAGGTGCTGCGCGACCTGCCCGAAGGCGTGCAGTGGGAGCAGGTCTACGTCTACGACCTGCTGCTGCCGCCGGACTTCATTCCGCACAACCGGGACGGCGAAGTCAGCGAGCACCGGCGCGTTGAGGTGGCGCCATTGCTTGCTATCATGTCGGCCGGCGCCATGACGGTCGATGCGACACTGGTGACGCTGGATGCGCTTGGGCGGCGCGGCTGGTTCAACCCCGGCCGCCACGAATGAGCCGCCGCGGCGACCCTCGCGGCTTGCCGCGGCAGTGTCCGCCCCATTGCCCGCCCCATTGCCCGCCCCATTGCCTGTGTTACTGACCGAGCCCCCCTGGCTTTCCCGGCCCTGCGCCGCGCCACCCCGACAGAACCACACACCATGAGCAACACCGGATTCATCCTGACTCTCTCGTGCCCTGACCAGCCGGGCATCGTCCACGCCGTCTCGGGCCTGCTGTTCCAGCACGGCTGCAATATCGTCGATTCCGACCAGTACGGTGACGAGTACGCCGGCCGCTTCTTCATGCGAGTGCATTTCACCCCGGCCGCCGGTGGTCCCGACCTCGCCACGCTGAAGGCTGCGTTCGCGCCGGTGGGCGACCAGTTCGGCATGCAATGGGAGCTGAACGATGCCGCGGTGAAGCCGCGCGTGATGATCATGGTGTCGAAGATCGGCCACTGCCTGAACGACCTGCTGTTCCGGGCCAAGGCGGGCGGGCTGCCGGTCGAGATCGCGGCCATCGTCTCCAACCACCGCGACTTCTACCAGCTGGCGGCTTCGTACGACGTGCCGTTCTTCCACCTGCCGCTGATGAACGCGTCGGCGGAGCAGAAGGCCGCGCAGGAAGCGCGCGTGTTCGACGTGGTGCAGGAGCAGAAGATCGACCTGGTAGTGCTGGCGCGCTACATGCAGGTGCTGTCCGACGACCTGTCCCGCAAGCTGGCCGGCCGCGCGATCAATATCCACCATTCGTTCCTGCCCAGCTTCAAGGGCGCCAAGCCGTACTACCAGGCGCATGACCGCGGCGTGAAGCTGATCGGCGCCACCGCGCACTACGTTACCGCCGACCTCGACGAAGGCCCGATCATCGAGCAGGAGATCGAGCGCGTGGACCACAGCATGGACCCCGACCAGCTCACCGCCGTCGGCCGCGACGTCGAATGCGTGGCGCTGGCGCGCGCGGTCAAGTGGCATGCCGAACACCGCATCCTGCTGAACGGCCACAAGACCGTGGTGTTCAAGTAAGCCGTCGAATTCCCGAAGTTTGGCTCCCCTCGCCCGCTTGCGGGAGAGGGGCCGGGGGAGAGGGCAGGCCTGTCGCGTAGCCGACGCGGCATGCCACGCCCCGCCAACCGCCATCAACACCAGCCCAGCTCCCGCCAGTGCAGAAGCAGCGGCCGCACGGCCGGCGCATTCACTCCCGCTCCGCCACCACACACTTCACCCCACTGTCGGCCAGGATCTGGTCGAACGGCGCCGCCAGCGGCTCATCCGTAAACAGCCGGTCGACCTGCGATACATGCGCCAGCTCCACCATGGCCTGGCGGTTGAACTTGCTGGTGTCCGCCGCCAGCCAGACCTCGCGTGAATGCTCGATGATGGTCCGCGCCACCTTGACCTCGCGGAAGTCGTAGTCGCGCAGCGTGCCGTCGGCCTCGATGCCCGAGATGCCGATCAGCCCGATATCGACCTTGAACTGGCGGATGAACTCGACCGTGGCCTCGCCGACGATGCCGCGGTCGCGCGAGCGCAGCACGCCGCCGGCGACGATGACTTCGCAGTCGGGGTTGTCGGCGAGGATATTGGCGACGTTCAGGTTGTTGGTGATCACGCGCAGGCCGCGATGGTGCACCAGCGCGCGCGCGATCTCTTCCACCGTGGTGCCGATATTCAGGATCAGCGAGCAGCCTTCCGGAACTGCCGCCGCCACCGCGCGCGCGATGCGTGCCTTGCCCTCGGCGTTGAGCACCTGCCGCTGCCGGTAGGCAATGTTCTCGGTGGTGGAGTCTTCCACCCGCACCCCGCCATGAAAGCGCGCCAGCATGCCGTTCTCGGCCAGCAGGTTGACATCGCGGCGCACCGTCTGGAGCGTGACGCCGAACTTGCGCGCAAGTTCGTCGATGGAGGCAAAGCCCTGGGTGCGGACTTCTTCGAGCAGGGCCGTCTGGCGGGGATTCAGGGTCATGCGGGGATTCTAGTTCAAACACAAACGAAAACAAATGATGCGGTGCACTATTGTTTTCTGTTCGTTTTGTTGCTAAAACGAGCGTTAAGCCAAGATTGGTGCGCCTGCATCGAGCGCAAGCCGTGATGCCGGCAGCATATCGAACATGGAGACCGGATGCAGCTACGTTTGGAAGGCGTCGCACAGCAGGCAGGTTCGCAGGCGTATCTCTATCCGCTGACGCTGGCCCCGGTTCCGGGCGCGGTCACCATCCTGCTGGGCGCGACGCAGGCGGGCAAGACTTCGCTGATGCGGGTCATGGCGGGGCTGGACCGGCCCAGCGCCGGGCGCGTGCTGGTCGACGGCGACGATGTCACCGGCATGCCGGTGCGCGAGCGCAATGTGTCGATGGTCTACCAGCAGTTCATCAACTACCCATCGCTCAGGGTGTTCGACAACATCGCTTCGCCGCTGCGGCTGCGGCGCAAGGCGGCGGCCGGCGAGATCGCCGCGCGCGTGCGCGAGCTGGCGGCGCGGCTGCATATCGACCATCTGCTGGAGCGCTATCCGGCCGAGCTTTCCGGCGGCCAGCAGCAGCGCGTGGCGCTGGCGCGCGCGCTGGCCAAGGAGGCCCCGCTGATGCTGCTGGACGAGCCGCTGGTCAACCTGGACTACAAGCTGCGCGAAGAGTTGCGCGAAGAACTGGCCCAGCTGTTCGCGCACGGCGATGCCACCGTGATCTACGCCACCACCGAGCCCGGCGAGGCGCTGCTGCTAGGCGGGCACACCGCGGTGCTCGATGCGGGCGAGCTGCTGCAGTACGGGCCCACGCCGCAGGTCTTCCACTTTCCCGATTCGCTGCGCGTGGCGCGCGCCTTCAACGATCCGCCGATGAACCTGGTCGAGGGCCGGCTCGAGGGCGGCCGGGTTGTGCTGGCCGGCGGGATCGCGGTGCCGGTGCCCGGCGTGGCGGCGCAAGACGGTCCGGTGACGCTTGGCGTGCGCGCCTCCGCGTTGCGCCTGGCGAGCGAGCCCGGCGCGGTCGCGGTGCATGGCCGCGTGGCGCTGGCCGAGCTGTCCGGGTCGGACACCTTCGTCCACGCCGATACCGCGGTCGGCAACCTGGTGGCGCAGTTCGCGGGCGTGCTCGACCTGCGGCTGGGCGAGCCGGTGACGCTGCACCTGCTGCCCGAGCAGCTCTACCTGTTCGATGCGGACGGCCGCCGCATCCATGCGCCGCGCCGGCCCGGCGGGCTCGCTACCGAGGTGCCCGGCGGCGGCGCCGCGGCGGGAGGCTGAGATGGCGCGCATCGACCTGGACCTGGCGCACTCGTACGTGCCCCATCCGCGCACCGACGAGGACTACGCGCTGCTGCCGCTGCGCTTCACCTTCGAGGACGGCGGCGCCTATGCGCTGCTGGGCCCGTCGGGCTGCGGCAAGACCACGCTGCTGAACTGCATTTCGGGGCTGCTGCGTCCTTCGCACGGCACCATCGCCTTCGACGGCCGCGACGTCACCGGCGCCACGCCGCAGGCGCGCAATATCGCCCAGGTGTTCCAGTTCCCCGTGATCTACGACACCATGACCGTCGGCGAAAACCTGGCCTTTCCGCTGCGCAACCGCGGCGTGCCGGAAGCGCAGGTGCGCGAGCGGGTCGGGCGCGTGGCCGAGATGCTGGACCTGTCGTCGACGCTCGGGCGCCGCGCCAGCGGCCTGGCCGCCGACGCCAAGCAGAAGATCTCGCTCGGGCGCGGGCTGGTGCGCCAGGACGTGTCGGCGATCCTGTTCGACGAGCCGCTGACGGTGATCGACCCGCAGCTGAAATGGCAGCTGCGGCGCAAGCTCAAGGAGATCCACCATGAGTTTCGGCTGACGCTGATCTACGTGACCCACGACCAGACCGAGGCGCTGACCTTTGCCGACCAGGTGGTGGTGATGTCGCGCGGCAAGGCGGTGCAGGTGGGGCCGGCCGATGCGCTGTTCGAGCGGCCGGCGCACACTTTCGTCGGGCACTTCATCGGCTCGCCGGGGATGAACTTCCTGCCAGGACAATGGCGCGACGGCGCCGTCGAAGTGGCCGGGCGCCGCTACCTGCCGGCGCTGGCGCCGCCGGTGGAGGCGGCGCTGCGCGCGGCGGGCAGCTTCCGCATCGGCGTGCGCCCGGAATACCTGCAACTGGCGGCCGAGCGCGACGCGCAGGCGGTGCCGGTGCAGGTGCAGCGCGCGCAGGACATAGGCACCTACTGGCTGCTGACCGGCACGGTGCAGGAGGCGGGCGCGCAGGCCGGCACGCTGCGCGCGCGGCTGGGCGCCGAGGCCGCCGGCCTGCGCGCCGGCGACACGGCGTGGCTGTCGGTGTTCAACCGGCATACCTGCTACTACGTCAACGAGGAGCTGGTGCCATGAAGCCCGTCAATCAGAAGGCCTGGCTGCTGGTGCTGCCGGTGGTGGTGTGCGTGGCGTTCTCCGCCATCCTGCCGCTGATGACCATCGTCAACTACTCGGTGCAGGACATCATCTCGCCCGAGCGGCGCGTGTTCGTCGGCACCGAATGGTTCCGCACGGTGCTGCGCGACGGCGAGCTGCACGACGCGCTGCTGCGCCAGCTCGGCTTCTCGCTGGCGGTGCTGCTGGTGGAGATCCCGCTCGGCATCCTGCTGGCGTTGTCGATGCCGGCCCGGGGCTGGAAGGCCTCGGCGGTGCTGGTGATCATCGCGCTGTCGCTGCTGATCCCGTGGAACGTGGTCGGCACCATCTGGCAGATCTTCGGCCGCACCGACATCGGCCTGCTCGGCGCCGCGCTGGCAGGGCTCGGCTTCGACTACAACTACACCGGCAGCGCCTTCGACGCCTGGATCACGGTGCTGGTGATGGACGTCTGGCACTGGACGCCGCTGGTCGCACTGCTGTGCTACGCCGGCCTGCGCGCGATCCCCGACGCCTACTACCAGGCCGCGCAGATCGATGGCGCCTCGCGCCTGGCAGTGTTCCGTTATATCCAGCTGCCCAAGCTGCGCGGCGTGCTGATGATCGCGGTGCTGCTGCGCTTCATGGACAGCTTCATGATCTACACCGAGCCGTTCGTGCTGACCGGCGGCGGACCCGGCAACGCCACCACCTTCCTGTCGCAGTACCTGACGCAGAAGGCGGTCGGGCAGTTCGACCTGGGTCCGGCGGCGGCGTTTTCCATCGTCTACTTCCTGATCATCCTGCTCATGTGTTTCATCCTCTACAACTGGATGCAGCGCGCGGGCACCGCCGGCAGCGAGGACATGCCCCATGGCTGAGATCTCTTCGGCAGTCCCTGCGGTGATCCCCACCGCAATCCCCGCGCAGGCCAACCGCGCCGCCTGGTGGCGCGCCGGTTTCCTGCTGGCCTACCTGGTGTTCGCGATCGTGCCGATCTACTGGATGGTCAATATGTCGTTCAAGACCAACGAGGAGATCGTGTCGACGCTGTCGCTGTGGCCGGGGCAGTTCACGCTGGAGCACTACAAGACCATCTTCACCGATCCGTCGTGGTATTCGGGCTACGTCAACTCGATGATCTACGTGGCGATGAACACCGTGATCTCGATCGGCGTGGCGCTGCCGGCCGCCTATGCCTTCTCGCGCTACCAGTTCATCGGCGACAAGCACGTGTTCTTCTGGCTGCTGACCAACCGCATGACGCCGCCGGCGGTGTTCCTGCTGCCGTTCTTCCAGCTCTACAGCACCATCGGCCTGATGGATACGCACCTGGGCGTGGCGCTGGCGCACCTGGTCTTCAACGTGCCGCTGGCGGTGTGGATCCTGGAGGGCTTCATGTCGGGCGTGCCGCGCGAGATCGACGAGACCGCCTATGTCGACGGCTACTCGTTCCCGCGTTTCTTCCTGACCATCTTCCTGCCGCTGATCAAGGCCGGCGTGGGCGTGGCCGCATTCTTCTGCTTCATGTTCAGCTGGGTCGAGCTGCTGCTGGCGCGCACGCTGACCTCGGTCAACGCCAAGCCCATCGTCGCCACCATGACGCGCACGGTGTCGGCGTCGGGCATGGACTGGGGCGTGCTGGCCGCGGCCGGCGTGCTGACCATCGTGCCCGGCGGCATCGTGATCTGGTTCGTGCGGCACTACATCGCGAAGGGCTTCGCGATGGGCCGCGTTTAACCCAAGCCCCTGGAGACGGCGCCAATGCTGAACTGGATGGTATGGACCACACCGGTGGCGGTGTTCTTTGGCTGCATCGTGGTGATGCTGGTCGGCATGACGATCCTGGAAATCCGTTCGCCGTCGGTGCTGCGCAAGGGCTTCCTGCCGATCGCCACCACCCGCGGCGACCGGCTCTTTATCGGGCTGATGTGCGCGGCGTGGATCAACCTGGCGTGGGTCGGGCTGGGCGAGAAGGTCGCCGCCTGGCTGGCACTGCCGGAAGAGCCGTCGGTGTGGATCAGCTTCGCGGCATCGATGCTGGTGCTGGCGCTGATCCTGCGCAAGGGCTAGCTGCGCGCCGGCCGGCATTAATACGCATGAACGGGAAACGCGGCTTGTCCCCACCCCGGGGCCGCCACCCAGACCACAACCGGGGCAGGGGATTCTTGAGGAGACACCGATGAAAGTGCACGTGACGTTGGGGATGTCAGCCCTTGCCTGCGCGGCCGCGCTGGCTTGCGGTTCCGCCCGGGCCGGCGAAGCGGAAGCGAAGAAGTGGATCGACAACGAGTTCCAGCCCTCGTCGCTGTCCAAGGACAAGCAGGCGGCGGAAATGAAGTGGTTCATCGACGCCGCGGCCAAGCTCAAGGCCAAGGGCGTCACGCAGATCAACGTGGTGTCCGAGACCATCACCACGCACGAGTACGAATCCAAGACCCTGGCCAAGGCGTTCGAGGAAATCACCGGCATCAAGGTCAACCATGACCTGATCCAGGAAGGCGACGTGGTGGAGAAGCTGCAGACCTCGATGCAGTCCGGCAAGTCGATCTACGATGGCTGGATCTCCGACTCCGACCTGATCGGCACGCATTACCGCTATGGCTCGATCCTGCCGCTGACCGACTACATGAACGGCGCCGGCAAGGAGTGGACCAATCCCGGGCTGGATGTGAAGGACTTCATCGGCACCAAGTTCACCACCGCGCCGGATGGCAAGCTGTACCAGCTGCCCGACCAGCAGTTCGCCAACCTGTACTGGTTCCGCGCCGACTGGTTCGCGCGCAAGGACCTGCAGGACAAGTTCAAGGCCAAGTACGGCTACGACCTGGGCGTGCCGACCAACTGGTCCGCCTATGAGGACATCGCCAACTTCTTCACCAACGACGTGAAGGAAATCGACGGCAAGAAGGTCTATGGCCACATGGACTACGGCAAGAAGGACCCGTCGCTGGGCTGGCGCTTCACCGACGCCTGGCTGTCGATGGCCGGCACCGCCGACAAGGGCCTGCCCAACGGCATGCCGGTGGACGAGTGGGGCATCCGCGTGGCCGAGGACAAATGCACGCCGGTCGGTGCCTCGGTGGCGCGCGGCGGCGCCACCAACAGCCCGGCCGCGGTCTACGCGCTGACCAAGTACATCGACTGGATGAAGAAGTACGCGCCGCCGCAGGCGATGGGCATGACCTTCTCCGAAGCCGGGCCGGTGCCCGCGCAGGGACAGGTGGCGCAGCAGATCTTCTGGTACACGGCCTTCACCGCCGACATGACCAAGAAGGGCCTGCCGGTCGTCAACGCCGACGGCTCGCCCAAGTGGCGCATGGCGCCGTCGCCGTACGGCCCGTACTGGAAGCAGGGCATGCAGAACGGCTACCAGGACGTGGGTTCGTGGACCTTCTTCAAGAACACCGATCCCAACAAGCTGGCCGGCGCGTGGCTGTATGCGCAGTTCGTGACGTCCAAGACGGTATCGCTGAAGAAGTCGCTGACCGGCCTCACCTTTATCCGCGACAGCGACATCCACCACGACTACCTGGCCAAGAACGCGGCCAAATATGGCGGCCTGGTCGAGTTCTACCGCAGCCCCGCGCGCGTGGCGTGGACCCCGACCGGCACCAATGTGCCGGATTACCCGAAGCTGGCGCAGCTGTGGTGGAAGAACGTGGCCACCGCGGTGACCGGCGAGAAAACGCCGCAAGCCGCGATGGACACGCTGGCCGAAGAGATGGACCAGGTCATGGCGCGGCTGCAGCGCGCCGGCATGAGCCATTGCGCGCCCAAGCTGAATGCGAAGGGCGATCCGGCCAAGTGGCTGTCGAACGACCACGCGCCCTGGAAGAAGCTTGCCAACGAGAAGCCCAAGGGCGAGACCATTCCGTACGACAAGCTGCTGCAAGCGTGGAAGGAAGGGAAGGTGCGCTGAGGGGTTTGAGGTGCCGGCAATGAACGCACACTCCCGGTTTGCTCCCCTCTCCCGCTTGCGGGAGAGGGGCAGGGGGTGAGGGCAGGCGGTGGCATACCGACACGTCTTGCCTGGTTGATACATCCGCCCTCACCCCAGCCCTCTCCCGCAAGCGGGAGAGGGAGCACCCAATGGGTCGTTTGGGGCCGGACGTCGGAGCTAGCATTTTTGCGCTGCCAGGTCGGACGGCGCTACCCTATCCGTCACCTGCGCGGCATAGCGCGCCTTGCCGTGCCGCTTGGCTTGATACAGCGCCATGTCGGCGTGCAGGAACAGTTCGCTCACGGTCATGGCGTGCCGCGCATCGCGCAGCGCCGCGCCGACGCTGGCCGACGCCGCCAGCGATCGGCCATCGATCACGAAAGGCATGCGCGCGGCCTGCACGATGGTGTTGGCCACGGATGCCATGGCATGGCGGTCCGCAATGCCATCCAGGATCACCGCAAACTCGTCGCCGCCGATGCGCGCAACGGCATCGCCCTTGCGCACGCAGGCACGCAGGCGCTGCGCGAACGCCACCAGCAACTGGTCGCCGATGGCGTGGCCATGGTTGTCGTTGATCGCCTTGAAGTCGTCCAGGTCCACCAGCAGCAGCGCCAGCGGGCACGCGCTCGCGCCGGCGCGGGCCATGGCCTCGGCCAGGCGCCGGTCGAAGCCCTTGCGGTTGAGCAGGCCGGTCAGGTAGTCGGAGACGGTCTGAGCTTCCAGGCTGCGCAGCTTTTCGCGCTCGTGCGTGACATTGCGCCCGAACATATGCAGGCCGACCACGGTGTCCTGGGCATCGTTCCACGCCGGCTGGCAGGTGATCTCGATGCATTCGGTGCCGTCCGCGCTTTCGCGGGTAAAGGTCACGGCCTGGCCGGTGCCGGCTTGCTGCAGGTAGGGCTGGCATGCCAGGTATTCCTGCGTGCCCCACAGCTCGCGCAGCGACAGCCCCACGATCTGCTGCGCCGGCAAGCCGTAGCGCCGTGCATACGCCTGGTTGACGAAGACATAGCGCTGCTGCACGTCGATGAACGAGATAAAGTCCGGCACATGGTTGGCAATCGCCTCGATGCGCTTCTCGCTGGCGGCGGCGCGGTCCTTGGCGGCCTGCAGCGCGGCCTCGCGCTCCGACAGCCGGGCCACGACCTCGGCGAAGCTCGACGCCAGTTCGCCGATCTCGTCGGCACGGCCGACCGGCAGGTCCGCCACCGCTTTCGGGTCGGTGCCGAGCTGGCGCACCGCGCGGTGCAGCCGCTGCAGCGGCGCCAGCAGCCGCCACATCACCAGCCACATCAGCGCGGCCGCGATCACCATGGTGATCGCGCCCATCGCGAGGGTGCGCTGGCGCACCGAGATCAGCGGCGCATAGGCTTCGGCCGCGGGCAGGACCGCCACCACCTCCCAGCCGTTGGCGGCCAGCAGGTAGCGTGCGACGATCGGCTGGGTCGGCGTCACGACTTCCAGCAGCGCGGGCGGCTGCTCGGCGCCGCAGGCTTCGCCGACGGCGCGCGCCGGTGCCAGCACGCGCGACACGTCCGCATGCATCGCATAGCGGGGGGTGCTGCCCGAGGACACCAGGCAAAAGCTGCCGGTGGTGCCCACCCGGCTGTGCGCCAGTTCGCGCAGGAAGTTGCTGTCCGCCAGGTTCAGCACGCCGCCGACCACGCCGCGCAGTTCGCCGGCGGGTCCCCGCATCGGCACCGCCAGCACCACGCCCGGTGCGTTGGTCTGCCTGCCCTGGATCAGGTCCGACACCGCGAACGACTGCCCCTGCAGCACATCGCGGAAATAGTCGCGGTCGTTCACGCGCAGGCGCACGCCATCCGGCACGGCGGTGCTGAAGGTCAGTTCGCCGTCCGGCGAGGCCAGGAAAACGGCATTGAAGGTCTCGGGAATTTCCACCAGCCCCTCCGCCGCACGGCGCAAGTCGGCCGGCCGGGCGCCATGGAGGGCGGACAGCTGGCGCGCCACCCGGTGCAGCACGGCGGCGCGAGCCTGCAGCTTTTCATCGAGCTGCTCGGCGACCATCTTGACCAGCGTGTCCTGCTGCGACTGCAGCAGGTTCTTCAGGCTGTCATAGGCGTAATACTGGGCGTAGAGCACGCGCAGCACGATGATCAGCGTCACCACCCCGGCCGTGGCCAACGCCATCCGATACTTCAATGAGTGCTGCATGATTGACTTCTTTCTGGTGCGCACTGACCCGATTCTTCTCGTCCCGGACCGGGGCTTGACTGGAACGCCAGTGACGGTGACGTGCTAAGAAGGTTAGCAGAAGTCAAGCGGCATTTCGAAACTGTTTGCAACAGCGGTGGAGTGCAGTTCCGGCAAGCTGAGGAGCTTGTGGAGGAGGTCGGGGAGCGGATCTGGAAATGAAAAAAGCCAGCGCGAGGCTGGCTTTTTGAAACTGGTGGGTGGTACAGGGATTGAACCTGTGACCCCTGCCGTGTGAAGGCAGTGCTCTACCGCTGAGCTAACCACCCCTGTCTGCGTCGTCGTTGCCGTCGTGCAGCAGAGAAATGAGATTATGCAGAGGTTCTTGTATCTTGTAAAGCCCTTTTTTGAACTTTCTTACGCTGCCAGCGTTCCCGGGGCTTCGGCAGGGTCTTCCCGCCATACCGTCTTGCCGCCGCTGGCCTTGTCGAGGCCCTTGATTATGGCCAGATGGGCCTGCTGTTCCTCATCGGTGGCGCGCAGTACCGGCAAGGTCAGCCGGGACAGGTCGGCGGTGGCGACCACGCCGCCCTGGCCGCCGCTGCTGTCGAGCGTGTCGATCACCAGCGAATCCTGGCCGCGCGTCATCGCCAGGTAGACCTCGGCGAGCAGTTCGGCGTCCAGCAGCGCGCCGTGCAGCGTGCGGTGGGCGTTGCTGATGCCGAGGCGTTCGCACAGGGCATCGAGCGAGTTGCGCTTGCCGGGGAACATCTGGCGGGCTTCGCGCAAGGTATCGATCACGTTGCCGACATGCTGGCGGAACGGCGGCAGGCCCAGCAGCTGGAATTCCATGTCGAGGAAGCCCAGGTCGAACTGCGCGTTGTGGATGATCAGCTCGGCGTCCTGCACGAATTCGCGGATGTCGTCGACGACTTCGGCAAAGCGCGGCTTGTCGGCCAGGAATTCGACGGTGATGCCGTGCACGGCGATCGCGCCCTCGTCGATATCGCGTTCCGGGTTGACGTAGAAGTGCAGGTGGCGTCCCGTCAGGCGGCGGTTCATCAGCTCGACGCAGCCGATTTCGATCAGGCGGTCGCCGGTGGCGGCATTCAGGCCGGTGGTTTCGGTATCGAGAACGATTTGTCGCATGGCGGGCATTCTAGCGGAGCGGGGCGGGCGTTCCGCGCTTGTTGTTGGTGGTGAAGCGGGATCCGGTCAGCGGCCGATCGATTCGACGCCGCGGTTGGCCAGCGCGTCGGCGCGCTCATTGCCGGGGTGGCCGTTGTGGCCGCGCACCCAGTGCCACGAGATCTGGTGCGGTTGCGCCAGGGTGTCCAGCGCCTGCCACAGGTCGGCGTTCTTGACCGGCTTCTTGTCGGCGGTTTTCCAGCCGCGCGCCTTCCAGCCGGGCAGCCACTCGCTGATGCCTTTCTGCACGTACTGCGAGTCGGTATAGACGCGCACTACGCAGGGCCGCTTGAGCGCGCGCAGCGCTTCGATCACGGCGGTCATTTCCATGCGGTTGTTGGTGGTGTTCGGCTCGCCGCCGAACAGCTCTTTCTCGCTGGTGCCGGCGACCAGCACTGCGCCCCAGCCGCCGCGGCCGGGATTGCCCTTGCAGGCGCCGTCGGAGTAGATCGTGACTTCTTGCATGTGATTCCGTGGTGGCCACCCGCGGGTCGGGTGGCGCATTGAGGGGCGGGACAGGTGGATCACCCGCGCGGCCGGGCCGCGTCAGTGTTCCTTGCCCGGGGCCTTGCCGTGCGTGCCGGTGGGGGTGGCCACCGGCGCCGACACCGGCGCCAGCGCCGGCTTGCTCTTCCACGCCGGTCCGACCAGCCGGATATTGCGCACGCGCTTGATCGCCGAAATCATATAGACCGCGCCGAAGATCGGCCACCAGCGGTCGCCGGCCTTTTCCATGAAGGCGGCGCGCTGCAGCCAGCGGTCGGTGCGGTACGGCGGGCAATAGCAGCCGAAGCGGCCGCGGATGATATCGAAGCCGAGCAGCTTGAGCCAGTCCTTGATGCGCACGAAGCCGATCTGCTGGGCGTCGGTCGGCAGGAAGGGCGTGGCACCGAGCCGGTTCATGCCCTGGCGCGCACCCCACAGGCTCATCGGGTTGAAGCAGGTGACCACCACGCGGCCCTCGGGCATCAGCACGCGCGAGACTTCGCGCAGCACTTCATGCGGGTCTTCGGCAAACTCCAGGATGTGGGGCAGCGTGACCAGGTCGATGCTCTGGGTGTCGAACGGCAGTTCGTCGAAACGGCACAGCAGCTGGCGCGCATCCGGATGTGCGGCACGCGGCCCGTGCGGGCCGCTGGACGGATCCAGCGCCAGCGCCGAGAACGGCATCCGGTTCTCGCGCAGGGTATCGATATAGGGCAGGCCGAGCTGGACCGCGTGATAGCCGAAGATGTCGGCCACGGTCCGGTCGTACTGCTGCGCCTCCCAGCGCAGCATGTACTCGCCGGGCGGCGAGGCCAGCCAGTCTTCCCAGCTTACAATCGGGTGATTGGGACGATTGGACATAGGAGCATGCGCATGTTGAAGGTTGAGCCGATCCCGGCGTTCCAGGATAACTATATCTGGGCCATCCACGACGGGCACTGCGCCGCCGTGGTCGATCCTGGCGAGGCCGCGCCGGTGGAGCGCTTCCTGGCGCAAAGCGGTCTGGCTCTGGGCGCTATTGTAATCACCCATCACCACGGCGATCACCAGGGTGGGGTGGCCGAGCTGCTGGCCGCGCATCCGCGCGCGCCCTCGGGCGAACCGCTGCCGGTGCTGGGGCCGGCGCGCGAGCGTATCGGCGGGCGCACCCGGGCGCTGCGCGAGGGCGATGTGGCGACGCTCGAGGCGCCGGCGCTGACGCTGCGCGTGCTGGACGTGCCCGGCCACACCGCCGGCCACATCGCCTATGTTGCCGACCTGGGCGAAGCCGGCCCGGCAGTGTTTTGCGGCGATACGCTGTTCGCCAGCGGCTGCGGGCGCCTGTTCGAAGGCACGCCGGCGCAGATGCTGGCGTCGCTGGACAAGCTGGCGGCGCTGCCCGGCGACACCCGCGTCTATTGCGCGCACGAATACACGCGCAGCAATGTCCGCTTCGCGCGCGCGGTCGAGCCGGGCAATGCCGCGCTGGCGGCGTGGGAGGAACGCGTCGAGGCGCTGCGCGCCGCGGACCGGCCGACGCTGCCGACCACCATCGCGCATGAGCGCGAGGTCAACCCGTTCCTGCGCTCGCGCGAACCGGCGGTGCGCGCCGCGGTGTCGGCGCACGGCGGCGCCACCGCGGGCGATGCGCAGGCGTTCGGTGCGCTGCGCGGCTGGAAGGACAATTTCCGCTGAGCCACCGGCCCGGCCCCATGCCTTGTGCCGCAAGGCACGGCGGCGGCCGGCCGGATAGCGGCTATATGGAAAATCTGATTGACGCGATACGCGGTTTTTTTTAGCATCACGCAACCTTTTAGCGTCACGATTTGAGAACTTAATGAAAATTGGTCGACTACTGGCGGTGGTCGCGTGCGCCGCGCTGCTTGCAGCGTGCGCCAGCACCCCCACGCCGCCTGAAGGCGCCGACGGCGCCGCGACCGCCCAGACTGCCAAGCGCCCGGACCCGCTCAACTCGCTCAGCGACAAGTCGGCGCTCTCTTCCACTTCCACCATCAATGTCGACCAGGGCGGCCTGGACTGGCTGCGCGGCCCGTCCAACGATATCTGGGACCGCATCCGGCGCGGCTTTGCCATGCAGGACCTGGAGGGTACGCTGGTCGATGATCGTACCCAGTGGTATGCGCAGCGGCCGGAGTACATGGAACGGATGGTCGGGCGCTCGAGCCGCTACCTCTACCACATCGTCGAGGAGCTCGAGCAGCGCAAGATGCCGACCGAGCTGGCGCTGCTGCCGTTCGTCGAGAGCGCGTTCAATCCGCAGGCGCAGTCCACCGCCAAGGCGGCCGGGATGTGGCAGTTCATCCCCAGCACGGGCAAGTCGTACAACCTGAAGCAGAACATGTTCCGCGACGAGCGCCGCGACGTGCTGGCCTCGACCGACGCCGCGCTCGACTACCTGGCGCGGCTCTACGACATGTTCGGCGACTGGCACCTGGCGCTGGCGGCGTACAACTGGGGCGAGGGCGCGGTGTCGCGGGCGATCGCGCGCAACCAGGCGCGCGGGCTGCCGACCGACTATGCCAGCCTGCCGATGCCCAACGAGACGCGCTACTACGTGCCCAAGCTGCAGGCGGTCAAGAACATCATCGCCAACCCGGCCGCGTACGGCGTCAAGCTGCCCGAGATTCCGGACCATCCGTACTTCGTCACGGTGACCACCTCGCGCGACATCGACGTGAACCTGGCGGCCAAGCTGGCGGACATGTCGGTGGAGGAATTCAAGGCGCTGAACCCGTCGTTCAACCGGCCGGTGATCCTGGGCGCGTCGAATCCGCAGATCCTGCTGCCGTTCGATAACGCCGAGCGCTTCCAGTACAACCTGAACACCTATCGCGGCGGGCTGTCGAGCTGGGCCGCGGTGACGGTGGACAGCCGCGAGCGCGTCGAGTCGCTGGCGGCGCGCCTGAATGTCGATGCCGACACGCTGCGCGAGATCAACAGCATCCCCAAGGGCATGCGCCTGAAGGCGGGCTCGACCGTGATGATCCCGCGCTCGGGCCGGCATGACCAGGACATCAGCGCCACCCTCGCCGACAGCGCCATGCTGGCGATGGAGCCGGACCTGCCCGATGCGCGCCGCGTGGTGGTGCGCGCCAGCCGGCGCGACACCGTGGCCTCGGTGGCGCGGCGCTACGGGGTCTCGGCGGGGCAGGTGCAGTCGTGGAACAAGCTCTCCGGCACCAAGCTGGTGGCCGGACAGAGCCTGGTGCTGATGGTGCCGGTGCGCGGCGCCGGCGCCGTGCGCGCGGCCCGTGCCGAACGCGCCGACCGCGCCGAGCGGGCCGAGCGCAGCGAACAGGCCAGCCGCAAGGAACCCACCGGCAAGGCCGGCAAGGGCGCCAGGGTGGTCCGGGTTTCCGCCAAGGGCAAGGGCGAGGCGCGCCAGCGTGTGGTGGTCGAAGCCTCGCCGCGACGCGGGGCCAAGGCACCGGCAGTCGCCAAGGTGTCGGCCAAGACCTCCACCAAGGCCAGCGCCAAGGGCGTCAAGGCGCGCTGACGCGGCCGCACCGGCGCGACGCCGGGAGCAAAAGGGGCGATGCCGTTGGCACGCCCCTTTTTTCATGTGCCGGCGCCGCCCCGTGCGCCAGCACGCCCAAACCGTGGCCACGGGTACCCGGGCCGGTGGCAAACTACGGGCATATCCACAACTACCGCACAAGCGGAGGAGACAGACATGACGGCAAGCCATGCCGTGCATGCCCGTTCGCTGGCCGACCCCGAGGGGTTCTGGGCCGAACAGGCGGCACGCATCGACTGGGAAACCCCGTTCAGCCAGGTGCTCGACAACAGCCGCGCCCCCTTTACGCGCTGGTTCGTCGGCGGGCGCACCAACCTGTGCCACAACGCGGTCGACCGCCACCTGGCGGCCCGCGCCAGCCAGCCGGCGCTGCACTGGGTTTCGACCGAAACCGACCAGGCCCGCAGCTTCACCTACGCCGAACTGCACGACGAGGTCAGCCGCATGGCGGCGATCCTGCAGCAACTGGGCGTACAGCGCGGCGACCGCGTGCTGATCTACATGCCGATGATTCCGGAAGCCGCCTTCGCGATGCTGGCGTGCGCGCGCATCGGCGCCATCCATTCGGTGGTGTTCGGCGGCTTTGCCTCGGTCAGCCTGGCCGCGCGCATCGAGGATGCCCGCCCGCGCGTGGTGGTCAGCGCCGATGCCGGCTCGCGCGCGGGCAAGGTGGTGCCGTACAAGCCGCTGCTGGACGAGGCCATGCGGCTGTCGTCGCACCAGCCCGAGAAGGTGCTGCTGGTGGACCGGCAACTGGCGGACATGCCCCGCACCGCAGGCCGCGACCAAGACTACGGCGCGTGGCGCGAGCGCGTCGCCGGCGTGCAGGTGCCGTGCGTGTGGCTGGAGTCGGGCGAGCCGTCCTATGTGCTCTATACCTCGGGCACCACCGGCAAGCCCAAGGGCGTGCAGCGCGATACCGGCGGCTATGCGGTGGCGCTGGCCACGTCGATGGAATACATCTTCTGCGGCAAGGCCGGCGACACCATGTTCACCGCGTCGGACATCGGCTGGGTGGTGGGGCACAGCTATATCGTCTATGGCCCGCTGCTGGCCGGCATGGCGACGCTGATGTATGAAGGCACGCCGGTCCGGCCCGATGGCGGCATCCTGTGGCGGCTGGTTGAACAATACCGGGTCAACCTGATGTTCAGCGCCCCGACCGCGATCCGCGTGCTGAAGAAGCAGGATCCGGCGTGGCTGACGCGTTACGACCTGTCCAGCCTGCGCCTGCTGTTCCTGGCCGGCGAGCCGCTCGACGAGCCCACCGCGCGCTGGATCCAGGACGGCCTGGGCAAGCCGGTGGTCGACAACTACTGGCAGACCGAATCCGGCTGGCCCATCATCGCGATCCAGCGCGGCCTCGAGGCGTTGCCGCCCAAGCTGGGCTCGCCCGGCGTGCCGGCCTACGGCTATGACCTGAAGATCGTCGACGAGGCCACCGGCGAAGAGTGCCCGCCCGGGCAGAAGGGCGTGGTCGCCATCGACGGCCCGCTGCCGCCGGGATGCATGAGCACGATCTGGGGCGACGATGACCGCTTCGTGCGCACTTACTGGCAGGCGGTGCCGAACCGGCTGTGCTATTCCACCTTCGACTGGGGCGTGCGCGATGCCGACGGCTATGTCTTTATCCTGGGACGCACCGACGACGTGATCAACGTCGCCGGCCACCGGCTGGGCACACGCGAGATCGAGGAAAGCCTGTCGTCCAGCGCCGCGGTGGCCGAGGTCGCCGTGGTGGGCGTGCAGGACGCGCTCAAGGGACAGGTGGCGATGGCGTTCTGCATCGCCCGCGATCCGGCGCGCACCGCCACGCCGGAGGCGCGGCTGGTGCTCGAGGGCGAGCTGATGAAGACGGTCGAGCAGCAACTCGGCGCGGTGGCCCGGCCGGCGCGTGTGCTGTTCGTCAATGCGCTGCCGAAGACGCGTTCCGGCAAGCTGCTGCGGCGTGCCATGCAGGCCGTGGCCGAGGGCCGCGATCCGGGCGACCTGACCACCATCGAGGATCCGGGCGCGCTGGACCAGCTGCAGGCCGCGTTGAAGGGCTAGTGGGGAAGGGCGATGGCGGTGTCGCGCGCGGCACACCGCATCGCCGCCTTGCCATCGGTCGTGATGCAGTCTAATATTTGAAGCATAAAATATTTAGTCTTGATCTAGATCGCGGTGAGGCCCGGATGCGGTCGCAATATGCGGCGCGCCCGGCACAGCCGGCAGGAGGCAACAGATGCGTGTGCTTTGTATTGGCGGAGGCCCCGCCGGCCTGTACTTCGGCCTGCTGATGAAACTGCAGGATGCGGCCAACGAGGTCATCGTGGTCGAGCGCAACCGGCCCTACGACACCTTCGGCTGGGGCGTGGTGTTTTCCGACGCCACCATGGACAACCTGAAGCAGGCCGACCCGGCCAGCGCCAGCGAGATCAACGCCGCCTTCAACCACTGGGACGATATCGACATCCATATCGGCGGGCGCACCATCCGCTCGGGCGGGCATGGCTTTATCGGCATCGGCCGCAAGCGCCTGCTGAACATCCTGCAGGCGCGCTGCGAAGCGCTCGGGGTGAAGCTGGTGTTCGAGACCGATGTCTCCGACGACCAGGCGCTGGCGATGCAATACCAGGCCGACCTGGTGATCGCCTCGGACGGACTGAACAGCCGCATCCGCACCCGCTATGCCGACACCTTCCGGCCGGATATCGATACGCGCCAGTGCCGCTTTGTCTGGCTGGGCACGCACAAGCTGTTCGATGCCTTCACCTTTGCCTTTGAAAAGACCGAGCACGGCTGGTTCCAGGCGCATGCCTACCGCTTCGACGACAACACCTCGACCTTTATCGTCGAGACGCCGGAAGCGGTCTGGCGCGCCGCCGGCATCGAGCAGATGAGCCAGGAAGAGGGCGTGGCCTACTGCGAGAAGCTGTTCGCGCGCTACCTCGACGGCAACAAGCTGATCAGCAACGCGGCGCACCTGCGCGGCTCGGCGATCTGGATCCGCTTCCCGCGCGTGATCTGCCGGCAATGGGTGCACTGGAACACCTTGCCCGACGGCCGCCGCGTGCCGGTGGTGCTGATGGGCGATGCCGCGCACACCGCGCATTTCTCGATCGGCTCCGGCACCAAGCTGGCGCTCGAGGATGCCATCGACCTGGCCGAAGAGATCCGCGGCAGCGGCCACGACGGCCTGCCCGACGCGCTGGCGCGCTATGAAGCCACGCGCGGCGTGGAGGTGCTGAAGATCCAGAACGCGGCGCGCAACTCGACCGAGTGGTTCGAGAACGTCGAGCGCTACGCCGGCAGCCTGCCGCCGGAGCAGTTCGCTTATTCGCTGCTGACGCGCTCGCAACGGATTTCGCATGAGAACCTGCGCGTGCGCGATGCCGGCTATGTCGCGCAATTCGAGCACTGGCTGGCACAGCAGGCCGGGGTGCCGGCCGACAGCCTGCAGCTGCAGGCGCACCAGCCGCTGCCGCCGATGTTCACGCCGTTCCGCGTGCGCGGCGTCACGCTGAAGAACCGCGTGGTGGTATCGCCGATGGCCATGTATTCCTGCACCGACGGCGTGCCGGGCGACTTCCATCTGGTCCACCTGGGTGCGCGCGCACTCGGCGGCGCCGGCATGGTGGTGGCCGAGATGACCTGCGTGTCGCCCGATGCGCGCATCACGCCGGGCTGCCCGGGCTTGTGGAACGATGCACAGCGCGACGCGTGGAAGCGCATCGTCGATTTCGTGCATGCCAACAGCGATGCGCGCATCGCCATGCAGATCGGCCACTCGGGCCGCAAGGGCTCGACGCAACTCGGCTGGGAAGCGATGGACCACCCGCTGCCGCAGGGCAACTGGCCGGTGATTTCAGCGTCGCCGCTGCCTTACCTGCCGGGCGAATCGCAGACCCCGCGCGCGATGACGCGCGCCGACATGGACCGCGTGCGCGACGACTTCGTCGCCAGCGCGCGGCGCGCGGCCGAAGCCGGCTTCGACTGGCTCGAGCTGCACTGCGCGCACGGCTATTTGCTGTCGAGCTTTATCTCGCCGCTGACCAATACCCGCGACGACGAATACGGCGGTTCGCTGGCGGCGCGGCTGCGCTATCCGCTGGAAGTGTTCGAGGCCGTGCGCGCGGTCTGGCCGCAGGACAAGCCGATGTCGGTGCGTATCTCGGCGCACGACTGGGTCGAAGGCGGCATCACGCCCGACGACGCTGTCGAGATCGCCCGGGCCTTCAAGGCCGCGGGCGCCGACATGATCGATTGCTCGTCGGGGCAGGTCAGCCCGGACCAGGCGCCGGTCTACGGCCGCATGTACCAGACCCCCTTTGCCGACCGCATTCGCAACGAGGCCGGCATCGCCACCATTGCGGTGGGCGCGATCTTCGAGGCCGATCACGTCGACTCGATCATCGCCGCCGGCCGCGCGGACCTGTGCGCGATTGCGCGCCCGCACCTGGCCAACCCGGCGTGGACGCTGCAGGAAGCCGCGCGCATCGGCTACCGCGATATCGCCTGGCCCAAGCAGTACCTGGCCGGCAAGCGGCAGCTGGAAACCAACCTCGAACGCGCCGCGGCGCAGGAGAAGCAGGCATGACGGGCAGCACGGCAACGCTGGCCGGCCGGCACGCGCTGGTCACCGGCGGCGGGCGCGGCATCGGCGCGGCGATCGCGCGGCGGCTGCTGGCCGATGGCGCCAGCGTGACGCTGCTGGGGCGCGCTGCCGGCACGCTGCAGGCGACGGTGCAGGCGTTGCGCGGCCAGGCGCCGGCAGGGGCCATGGTGTCGTTCGTCACCGCCGATATTGCCGATGCCGACAGCGTGGCGCGCGCCTTTGCCACGGCCACGGAACAGGCCGGCCGCGTGGCGATGCTGGTCAACAATGCCGGGCAGGCCCACAGCGCGCCGTTCCTGAAGACCGATGCCGCGCTGTGGCAGCGGATGCTTGACGTCAACCTGACCGGCACCTTCCTGTGCACGCAGGCCGCCTTGCCCGCGATGCTTGAAGCCGGCTGGGGCCGCATCGTCAACGTGGCCAGCACCGCGGGCCTGATCGGCTACGGCTATGTGAGCGCCTATTGCGCGGCCAAGCATGGCGTGATCGGGCTGACGCGCGCGCTGGCGCTGGAAACCGCGGCCAAGGGCGTGACCATCAACGCGGTCTGCCCCGGCTATACCGAAACCGATATCGTGCGCGACGCCGTCGCCAATATCGTTGGCAAGACCGGTCGTACGGAAGATCAGGCGCGTGCCGAACTGGCCGCGCGCAACCCGCAGCGGCGCCTGGTGCAGCCGGAGGAAGTGGCCGACGCCGTGGCATGGCTGTGCCAGCCGTCCGCGGGCGCGATCACTGGACAGGCGATCCCGGTGGCCGGCGGCGAAGTGATGGCGGGCTGACAAGACAAGGACCGGAGAGAAAACCATGACTGAAATCGCACTCGACATGCGCCACCACAAGCGCAGCTTCGCCGCTTATGAACCGCGGCACTTCCTGTGGTCGGTGTCCGACGACGGCAAGGTCGGCACCATCACGCTGAACCGGCCCGAACGCAAGAACCCGCTGACCTTCGACTCCTACGCCGAGCTGCGCGACCTGTTCCGCGGCCTGTGCTACGCCAGCGACATCAAGGCGGTGGTGGTGACCGGCGCCGGCGGCAACTATTGCTCCGGCGGTGATGTGCACGAGATCATCGGCCCGCTGACGCGCATGTCGATGCCGGAGCTGCTCGACTTCACACGCATGACCGGCGACCTGGTCAAGGCGATGCGCGCGTGCCCGCAGCCGTTGGTGAGCGCGGTCGACGGCATCTGTGCCGGCGCTGGCGCGATGATGGCGCTGGCGTCCGACATGCGCCTGGGCACGGCGCAGGCCAAGACCGCGTTCCTGTTCACGCGCGTGGGCCTGGCCGGTGCCGACATGGGCGCGTGCACGCTGCTGCCGCGCGTGATCGGGCAGGGCCGGGCCAGCGAGCTGCTGTACACCGGCCGTTCGATGAGCGCGGAGGAAGGGCTGCAGTGGGGCTTCTTCAACGCGCTGCACCCGACCGAAGCGGTGCTGGCGCAGGCGCAGGCGCTGGCCGCGCAACTGGCCGCCGGCCCGACCTTCGCCCACGGCGTGACCAAGAAGCTGCTGCACCAGGAATGGAATATGGGCCTGGACGAGGCTATCGAGGCCGAGGCCGAGGCGCAGGCGATCTGCATGCAGACGCGCGATTTCCGCCGCGCCTATGAGGCCTTCGTCGCCAAGACCAGGCCGGTCTTCGAAGGGGACTGAGCCGCCATGTCCGACAAGACCTACCTCGATCTGCCGCTGTTCGACGATGCCCACCGCGTGCTGGAGCGCGAGCTTGACGCATGGTGCGGGCAACACCTGCGGGTCGACCACAGCGACACCGATGCCGCCTGCCGCGCGCTGGTGCGGCAACTGGGCGAGGTCGGCTGGCTGCGCTATTGCGTGCCGGCCGCGCATGGCGGCGCGCTGCCCGCGCTCGATTCGCGCTCGCTGTGCCTGCTGCGCGAGACCCTCGCGCGCCATGACGGCCTGGCCGATTTTGCCTTTGCCATGCAGGGGCTGGGCTCGGGCGCGATCACGCTGGCGGGCAGCGAGGCGCTGCGCGCGCGCTACCTGCCGCGCGTGGCCCGCGGCGAGGCGATCGCCGCGTTCGCGCTGTCGGAACCCGATGCCGGTTCGGATGTCGCCGCGATGCAATGCAGCGCGCGGCTGTCCGAAGACGGCAGCCACTATGTGATCGATGGCGCCAAGACCTGGATCTCGAACGGCGGCATTGCCGACTTCTACTGCGTGTTCGTGCGCACCGGCGAAGCGCCGGGCGCGCGCGGCATCACGGCCCTGGTGGTCGACGCCGACACGCCGGGCCTGGCCATTGCCGAGCGCATCGACGTGATGGCGCCGCATCCGCTGGCCACGCTGCGCTTCGACCAGTGCCGCGTGCCGGTGGGCAACCGGCTGGGCGAGGCGGGGCAGGGCTTCAAGGTGGCGATGATGACGCTCGATATCTTCCGCGCTTCGGTGGCGGCGGCGGCGCTGGGTTTCGGCCGCGCCGCGCTGGACGATGCGCTGGCGCGTGCCCGCGCGCGGCCGATGTTCGGCGGCGTGCTGGCCGACCTGCAGCTGACCCAGGCCGCGGTCGGCGACATGGCCACCGCCATCGACGCCGCCGCGCTGCTGACCTATCGCGCGGCCTGGCTGCGCGATGTGAAGGGACAGCGCACCACGCGCGAGGCGGCCATGGCCAAGATGGTCGCCACCGAGAACGCGCAGCAGGTGATCGACCGCGCGCTGCAGATGTTCGGCGGCCTCGGCGTCAAGGTCGGCACGCGGGTGGAAAGCCTGTACCGCGAGATCCGCTCACTGCGCATCTATGAAGGCGCCACCGAAGTGCAGAAGCTGATCATCGCGCGCGAGACGCTGGCCGGGCACAAGGCGTAAGGGAGAAGATGGTGACGTACGTCAAAAGGAAATCTTTTGCGACGCCGCTAATAAACCGTCGTCCCCGCGCAGGCGGGGACCCAGTGACTTTTGTCCCCAGAGGACTTCAAAGACGCTGGATTCCCGCCTGCGCGGGAATGACGACGGCTTTTTCGAACGCTGTCGTGAAAAACTGAAAGTTCAATAGTCGGCGAGACAGCTGACAGCAGACAGGAGACAAGCCATGGCGACCACAGCCCACCTCGATACCTTCGCGCGCGACCGCCTGCCGCCGCAAGACCAGTGGCCGGTGTTCCGCTTCAACGCCGATACTGACTACCCCGAGCGGATCAATGCGGCGGTGGAGCTGGTCGACCGCCACGTGCGCGAAGGACGCGGCGAGCGCATCGCCATCCGCCATCGCCGCGACGGCCGCATCGAGACCGTCAGCTATGCCGAGCTCGCGGCGCTGGTGAACCGCATCGCCCATGTGCTGGTCGAGGACATGCGGCTGGTGCCCGGCAACCGTGTGCTGCTGCGCGGCCCCAACAACCTGATGATGGCAGCCAGCTGGCTGGCGACGCTGAAGGCCGGACTGGTGGCGGTGCCGACCATGCCGCTGCTGCGCGCCAGGGAGCTCAAGCAGATCATCGACAAGGCGCAGGTCAGCGCCGCGCTGTGCGATGCGCGGCTGCGCGAGGAACTCGACGCCAACCAGCAGGCCGGCGGCGAATGGCATTGCCCGAGCCTGGCGCGCACGCTGTATTTCAACGGCGAAGGCGAAGGTTCGCTCGAGGCCGCGATGGCCGGCAAGCCGGAGACCTTCGACGCCTGCGACACCGCCAGCGACGATGTCTGCCTGATCGCCTTTACCAGCGGCACCACCGGCCAGCCCAAGGGCACCATGCATTTCCATCGCGACGTGCTGGCGATGTGCGACCTGTTCCCGCGCCATGTGCTGCGCTCCACGCCGGACGACATCTTCTGCGGGACGCCGCCGATCGCCTTTACCTTCGGGCTCGGCGGCATGCTGTGCTTCCCGTTGCGCATCGGCGCCAGCACGGTGCTGGCGGAGAAGCTCACGCCCGAAACGCTGCTCGAGCTGATCCACGACTTCCGCGCCACCATCGTCTTCACCGCGCCCACGTTCTACCGGCAGATGGCGACGCTGGCGCCGCGCTTCGATATCTCCAGCCTGCGGCACAGCGTGTCGGCCGGCGAGGCGCTGCCCGACGCCACGCGGCAGAGCTGGAAGGCCGCCACCGGCATCGAGATGACCGATGGCATCGGCGGCACCGAGATGATGCACATCTTTATTTCGAGCGCGGGTGCCGAGGTCAGGCCCGGCGCGATCGGCAAGGTGGTGCCCGGCTACGTGGCGCAGATCGTCGACGAGGAGATGCGGCCGCTGCCGCCGGGCCAGGTCGGCAAGCTGGCGGTGCAGGGCCCCACCGGTTGCCGCTACCTGGACGACCCGCGCCAGGCCAACTACGTGAAGGGCGGCTGGAACCTGCCGGGCGATACCTTCGTTTGCGACGCGGACGGCTATTACTTCTACCAGGCGCGCTCCGACGACATGATCATCTCGGCCGGCTACAACATCGCCGGCCCGGAGGTGGAAAGTGCGCTGATGCAGCACGAGGCCGTGGCCGAATGCGGCGTGGTCGGCGCGCCGGACGACGGGCGCGGGCAGGTGGTGATGGCCTACGTGGTGCTGCGCGAGGGCGTGGCCGCCGACGACGCCACCCGCACCGCGCTGCAGGAATACGTGAAGCGCCAGATCGCGCCCTACAAGTACCCGCGCCGGATCGAGTTCGTGCCGGCGCTGCCGCGCACCGAGACCGGCAAGCTGCAGCGCTTCAGGCTGAGGCAGATGGCGCAGCAGGGTGCCGGCAGCAATAACGGCAGCAGTGGCGGCAGTGGCGGCAAGCAGCAGGAGAAGCCATGAGCGACGTGTTCCGCAACACCGTGCAGGTGCGCTTCAAGCACTGCGACGCGGCCGGCATCGTGTTCTACCCGCGCTACTTCGAGATGCTCAACGACCTGATCGAGGACTGGTTCGGCGAGGCGCTGGGCTGGCCGTTCGATGCCATGCATGGCGAGGGCCGCGCCGGCGTGCCCACGGCCGAGCTGGAGTGCCGCTTCCTGTCGCCGAGCCGGCTGGGCGAGGTGCTGACGCGCGAATTGCGGGTGCTGAAGTTGGGCCAGTCCAGCTTCACGCTGGCGGTCCGCTTTGCCGGCCCGCATGACGATACCCGCATGGAAGTGACGCAACGGCTGGTCTGTGTCGATACCGGCGCGATCGCCCCCCAGCCGCTGCCCGAAGCCGTGCGCGAGGCCATGGCGCGCTATCTGGTCGCCGCGGCCTGAGACGAATTTCCATCCACCCATACCAAGCAACCAAGGGAAACGACATGAAGATCCTGCAGCCGCCCGACTGGGCGCCGCCGCGCGGCTACGCCAACGGCATGATGACCGAGATGCAGGCCGGCAGCCGCCTGCTGTTCATCAGCGGCCAGATCGGCTGGAACAGCCAGTGCGAATTCGAGACCGACGACTTCGGCCTGCAGGTGGCGCAGACGTTGCGCAACGTCGTGGCGGTGCTGGCCGCCGGCGATGCGCGGCCCGAACATATCGTGCGCATGACCTGGTATGTGAAGGACAAGGCCGAATATGTCGGCGCCTATGGGGCGATCGGCGAACATTACCGGGCCATCATCGGCCGTCACTTCCCGGCGATGACCGCGGTCGAGGTCGCGGACCTGGTCGAGCCGCGCGCCAAGGTGGAAATCGAGGTCACGGCGGTGGTGCCGCCGCCGCGATAATCCGCCGGCGCCAGGTGCAACCGCGCCTGCGGGAACGGGCAGCGCGGCGGCGGCCGGCGCGGCGAGATCGCCGCCTGCCGCGCGCAAGTCCTTGAAAACTTGAGAAATTGGGTGGCTCGGGATATAATTCGAAAGTTTCGCTTTCAGAACCCTTCACCCTAGCGCCTACCGCTTTCCACCTTCCGCCGCCCCCATCCGCGCCGCCATTGCCGTCTGCATCAGATGTGACGCAATGAGCATGTCGCGACCGGACCCGACCGCATCGGCGCAATGCCGCTGCCGCCGTCGCGGATCCAGCCTGGGAGGCACGAGGCGTCGATTGGTCGGTCACGGGGTGAGTCCAGCAGGAGCCTACCCGTGTTACCGTCTTTTCCGTCCGCCATTCTCGCGCTAGCAGACGGCACGGTCTTTCGTGGCTATTCCATTGGCGCTTCCGGCCATACCATCGGCGAAGTGGTGTTCAACACCGCCATCACCGGTTACCAGGAAATCCTCACCGACCCCAGCTACTCGCGGCAGATCGTCACGCTGACGTATCCGCATATCGGTAACTACGGGGTCAATCCTGAGGATGTCGAAGCCACGAAAGTCCACGCCGCCGGCCTGATCATTAAGGATCTTCCTATCCTGGCGTCCAACTTCCGCAAGGAACACACCCTGGCCCATTACCTGAAGCAGGAAAAGGTGGTGGCCATCGCCGGCATCGATACGCGCAAGCTGACGCGTATTCTGCGCGAGAAGGGCGCCCAGAACGGCTGCATCCTGGCCGGCGAGGACAACGTCCAGAAGGCCATCGACCTGGCCCGCTCGTTCCCCGGCCTGGCCGGCATGGACCTGGCCAAGGTGGTGTCGGTCAAGGAACCGTACGAATGGACCCAGTCCGAATGGAAGCTGGGCGAGGGCTACGGCAAGCAGCAGCAGCCGCAGTTCCATGTGGTCGCCTATGACTACGGCGTCAAGTACAACATCCTGCGCATGCTGGCCGAGCGCGGCTGCAAGGTCACGGTGCTGCCGGCGCAGGCCAGCGCGGCCGACGCGCTGGCGCTGAATCCGGACGGCGTGTTCCTGTCCAACGGCCCCGGCGACCCCGAGCCGTGCGACTACGCCATCGCCGCCACGCGCGAGTTCATCGCGCGCGGCATCCCGACCTTCGGCATCTGCCTGGGCCACCAGATCATGGCCCTGGCGGTCGGCGCCAAGACCCTGAAGATGAAGTTCGGCCACCACGGCGCCAACCATCCGGTCAAGGACCTGGACGACGGCCGCGTGGTGATCACGTCGCAGAACCACGGCTTCGCGGTCGACGCCGACACGCTGCCGGCGAACGTGCGCGTCACCCACAAGTCGCTGTTCGACGGCTCGCTGCAGGGTTTCGCGCTGACCGACAAGCCGGCGTTCTGCTTCCAGGGCCACCCGGAAGCCTCGCCCGGCCCGAACGACGTGGCGTACTTGTTCGACCGCTTCATCGAGCTGATGACCGACGCGCGCAAGTAAGCGTGCAAGCGAGCGCGCGGGCACAGCGAGAGAGATACAGGGACACCCCATGAACGCCTTCATGCATACCGCTTTCGGCATCACCGATTTCTGGACCTATGTGCTGGGCACGATCTTTATCGTGCTGCTGCCGGGCCCGAATTCGATGTACGTGCTGTCGGTGGCGGCGCAGCGCGGCGTGCGCGCCGGCTACAAGGGCGCGTGCGGGGTGTTCCTGGGCGACGCGGTGCTGATGGTGCTGTCGGCGGCGGGCGTGGCCTCGCTGCTCAAGGCCAGCCCGGCGCTGTTCTACGTGGTGAAGTACGTCGGCGCGGCCTACCTGGCGTGGATCGGCTTCAACATGCTGCGCGGCGCGCTGCGCAGCTGGGCCGCGCGCGGCGATGCCGCCGGCGCGGCGGTGCCTGCGGCCACGCCGGACCAGTCCGACCCGTTCCGCAAGGCGTTGCTGATCAGCCTGCTGAACCCCAAGGCGATCCTGTTCTTCATCTCGTTCTTCATCCAGTTCGTCGACCCGGCCTTCGCCTACCCGGTGCTGTCGTTCGGCGTGCTGGGGCTGGTGTGCCAGATCTGCAGCTTTGCCTACCTGACCACGATCATCTTCGTGGGCGCGAAGCTGGCCGAGGCGTTCCGGCGCCGCCGCCGGCTGTCGGCCGGCATGGCCAGCGGGGTAGGGGCGATGTTCATCGGCTTCGGCGCCAAGCTGGCCACGGCCACGATGAACTGAGCCAGACCACATTTTCGAATCCGGACGGATTCCCTGATTACCGGCGCGGTCCGCAGGCAAGGCGGGCCGGCCCATAAAGAGAGCGTGCAATGCCAAAACGCACAGACATCAAGAGCATCCTGATCATCGGCGCGGGCCCCATCATCATCGGCCAGGCGTGCGAGTTCGACTATTCCGGCGCCCAGGCCTGCAAGGCCCTGCGCGAGGAAGGCTTCAAGGTCATCCTGGTCAACTCCAACCCGGCGACCATCATGACCGACCCGGCCACGGCCGATGTGACCTACATCGAGCCGATCACCTGGGAAGTGGTCGAGCGCATCATCGAGAAGGAGCGTCCGGATGCGATCCTGCCGACCATGGGCGGCCAGACCGCGCTGAACTGCGCGCTGGACCTGCATCGCCATGGCGTGCTGGACAAGTACAAGGTGGAACTGATCGGCGCGTCGCCCCAGGCCATCGACAAGGCCGAGGACCGCCAGAAGTTCAAGGACGCGATGACCAAGATCGGCCTGGGCTCGGCCAAGTCCGGCATCGCCCACTCGATGGACGAGGCCGTGGCCGTGCAGGCCCGCATCGCCCAGGAGACCGGCACCAGCGGCTACCCGATCGTGATCCGCCCGTCGTTCACGCTGGGCGGCACCGGCGGCGGCATCGCCTACAACCGCGAAGAATTCGAAGAGATCTGCAAGCGCGGCCTGGACCTGTCGCCCACGCGCGAGCTGCTGATCGAGGAATCGCTGCTGGGCTGGAAAGAGTATGAGATGGAAGTGGTCCGCGACAAGCAGGACAACTGCATCATCATCTGCTCGATCGAAAACCTGGATCCGATGGGCATCCACACCGGCGACTCGATCACCGTGGCGCCGGCGCAGACTCTGACCGACAAGGAATACCAGATCCTGCGCAACGCCTCGCTGGCGGTGCTGCGCGAGATCGGCGTCGACACCGGCGGCTCCAACGTGCAGTTCTCCATCAACCCGAAGGACGGTCGCATGATCGTCATCGAGATGAACCCGCGCGTGTCGCGTTCGTCGGCGCTGGCGTCCAAGGCCACCGGCTTCCCGATCGCCAAGGTCGCGGCCAAGCTGGCGGTCGGCTACACGCTGGACGAGCTGAAGAACGAGATCACCGGCGGCGCCACCCCGGCGTCGTTCGAGCCCTCGATCGACTACGTCGTCACCAAGGTGCCGCGCTTCGCCTTCGAGAAATTCCCGCAGGCCGACAGCCACCTGACCACCCAGATGAAGTCGGTGGGCGAAGTGATGGCGATGGGCCGCACCTTCCAGGAATCGTTCCAGAAGGCTTTGCGCGGGCTGGAAGTGGGCGTCGACGGCCTGGACGAGAAGTCCACCGACCGCGACGAGATCGTCGAGGAGATCGGCGAGCCCGGCCCGGACCGCATCTGGTACGTGGGCGACGCGTTCCGCCTCGGCATGTCGCTGGAAGAGGTCTATCACGAGACCGCCATCGATCCGTGGTTCCTGGCCCAGATCGAGGACATCGTCCGCACCGAAGGCCTGGTCAAGTCGCGCACGCTCGACAGCCTGTCGACCGCCGAACTGCGCTTCCTGAAGCAGAAGGGCTTCTCCGACCGCCGCCTGGCGCGGCTGCTGAAGACCGATGCCAAGGCCGTGCGCGCGGCGCGCATCGCCCAGAACGTGCGCCCGGTCTACAAGCGCGTCGACACCTGCGCGGCCGAGTTCGCCACCAACACCGCCTACATGTACTCGACCTACGAGGCCGAGCATGGCGAGTGCGAGGCCGCGCCGACCGACAAGAAGAAGATCATGGTGCTGGGCGGCGGCCCGAACCGGATCGGCCAGGGCATCGAGTTCGACTACTGCTGCGTGCACGCCGCGCTGGCGCTGCGCGAAGACGGGTACGAGACCATCATGGTCAACTGCAACCCGGAAACCGTGTCGACCGACTATGACACGTCGGACCGCCTGTACTTCGAGCCGCTGACGCTGGAAGACGTGCTCGAGATCGTCGACAAGGAAAAGCCGGTCGGCGTGATCGTGCAGTACGGCGGCCAGACCCCGCTGAAGCTGGCGCTGGACCTGGAGCGCAACGGCGTGCCCATCATCGGCACCAGCCCCGACATGATCGACGCGGCCGAAGACCGCGAGCGCTTCCAGAAGCTGCTGCAGGACCTGGGCCTGCGCCAGCCGCCCAACCGCACCGCGCGCGCCGAGGACGAAGCGCTGCGGCTGGCCGAGGAAATCGGCTATCCGCTGGTGGTGCGCCCGTCGTACGTGCTGGGCGGCCGCGCCATGGAAATCGTGCATGAGCCGCGCGACCTCGAGCGCTACATGCGCGAGGCGGTCAAGGTCTCCAACGACTCCCCGGTGCTGCTCGACCGCTTCCTGAACGACGCCATCGAGTGCGATGTCGATGCCCTGTGCGACGGCAAGCGCGTCTTTATCGGCGGCGTGATGGAGCATATCGAGCAGGCCGGCGTGCACTCGGGCGATTCCGCCTGCTCGCTGCCGCCGTACTCGCTGTCGGCCGAGACCGTGGCCGAACTCAAGCGCCAGACCGCGGCGATGGCCAAGGCCCTGAACGTGGTCGGCCTGATGAACGTGCAGTTCGCGATCCAGCAGAACAATGGCGTCGATACCGTCTACGTGCTGGAAGTGAACCCGCGCGCCTCGCGTACCGTGCCGTACGTGTCCAAGGCCACCGGCATGCAGCTGGCCAAGATTGCAGCGCGCTGCATGGCCGGCCAGTCGCTGGACGCGCAGGGCGTCGGCGACGAGGTGATCCCGCCGTACTACAGCGTCAAGGAAGCGGTGTTCCCGTTCAACAAGTTCCCGGGCGTCGATCCGGTGCTCGGACCCGAAATGCGTTCGACCGGCGAAGTGATGGGCGTGGGCAAGAGCTTCGGCGAGGCCCTGTTCAAGAGCCAGCTGGCCGCGGGCTCGCGCCTGCCGGAGAAGGGCGCCGTGCTGATCACCGTGAAGGACAGCGACAAGCCGCGCGCCGTGGCCGTGGCCCGCATGCTGCACGACATGGGCTACCCGATCGTCGCCACGCGCGGCACCGCCTCGGCGATCGAGGCCGCCGGCATCCCGGTCAAGGTCGTCAACAAGGTCAAGGACGGCCGTCCGCATATCGTCGACATGATCAAGAACGGCGAACTGGCGCTGGTGTTCACCACCGTCGACGAAACCCGCGGCGCGATCGCCGATTCGCGCTCGATCCGGATCTCGGCGCTGGCGCATCGCATTCCTTACTACACCACCATCGCCGGCGCGCGCGCCGCGGTGGAAGGCCTGAAGCACATGCAGAGCCTGGAGGTCTACGACCTGCAGGGCCTGCATGCCTCGCTGGCCTGATGCCGTCAAGGTAAGCAGGCAACACATCGCCAAGGGGCCGGCCGCATTGCGGCGGCCCCGCCCGGGAAGCCCGCCGGAGTTGCTGCCGGCGGGCTTCCTGACCTAAACTACGTCAAATTCGTCGATCGAACCGGCGTGCCCGCGTTCGATCCTGTCTGAAAGCCGCGGTTGAGCGGAAGTGCCCTGGCGGGTTTGCCGGGGATGGCTCCAGCTCCGCTGCGGCTCATTTTTTTGTTGAACGAAGACATGAGCACCATTCCGATTACCAAGCGTGGCGCAGAGCTCCTGAAGGAGGAGCTGCAGCGCCTGAAGGCTGTCGAGCGTCCGGCGGTGATCAATGCCATCTCGGAAGCGCGCGCCCAGGGCGACCTGTCTGAAAACGCCGAGTACGACGCCGCCAAGGAAAAGCAGGCCTTTATCGAAGGCCGCATCCTGGAAGTCGAGGCCAAGCTGTCGGCCGCGCAGATCATCGACCCGACCCAGCTGGACACCGACGGCCGCATCGTCTTTGGCGCCACCGTCGACCTGGAGGACCTGGAGTCCGGCAACCCGGTCAGCTACCAGATCGTCGGCGATGACGAGGCCGACCTCGACGCCGGCAAGATCTCGGTCAGCTCGCCCATTGCGCGCGCGCTGATCGGCAAGTTCGAAGGCGACGTCGCCACCGTGCTGGCCCCGGGCGGCGAGCGCGAGTACGAAGTCATTACGGTTCGCTACATCTGATGCCGGCCCGGCCGGCGGGCTTAGGCCTGCGCCGGCCACCGGAAAGGCCGGCTTGTGTTCTCCAGTTCCTATAACAACCTGCCGCCGCTGCCGCACCGCATCTTCCTGCTGCTGACGGTGGTGTGGGCGGGCAGCCTGTGGACCGTCGGCTACATGGTGGCACCGACGCTGTTTTCGGTGCTGCCCAGCCGCGAGATGGCGGGCATGATCGCCGGTCACCTGTTCCATACCGAAGCCATCGTCGGCGTGACCAGCGGCGTGCTGCAGCTGGTGCTGTGCAACGTGATGATCCGGCGCGGCGCCCACCGCTACCGCGGGCTGCGCTGGCTGGTGCTGGGCATGCTGTGCTGCGTGCTGGTGGGCTATTTCGGCACCCAGCCCTTCATGGGCAGCCTGAAGGAAAAGGCGCTGGCGCTGGGCGTGGGGGTGTCGGAGTCGCCGTACAAGGCGCAATTCGGCATGCTGCACGGCGTGTCCAGCGCCTTCTACCTGCTGCAAAGCCTGCTGGCGCTGGCACTGGTGTGGCGCGCTTCGGCGCCGCGTTCGGCCGGGGAGTGAGTCCGGCAGCGGGCGCCTGGCGGCGCCCGCCTGGGTTTTGCCCGGGCTGCCTTAGCCCAGGGACTTCTTCTTCTGGCTGGTGGGACGCGCGCGCGCGCGCTTCACATTGCCGCCGGCGGTGACGCGCTCGTTGCCGAGCACCGTGACTTCCTTGCGGGTCGGACGGCGGTTCGGCGCGGCGCTGGGCTTCTTCACCGTCACCGTGCGCGGGGCGGCGCCGCCGCGGCGGGCGGGCGTGTGCCGGCCGAGGTCTTCGGGCTGGTTTTCCTTCAGGCGCGCTTCGCCCGGACGCCAGACCACCAGCAGCTTGCCGATATGCTGGATCGGCGCGGCGCTGAGCTGGTCGCAGATTTCTTCGTAAATGGCGATGCGCGCTTCGCGGTCGTCGCCGAACACGCGGATCTTGATCAGGTCATGGGCAGCCAGGCTGCGGTCGATCTCGGCCAGCACGGCGCGGGTCAGGCCCTCGGCGCCGACCATCACGACCGGGTTCAGGGCATGGGCGCGGGAGCGCAGGTCGGAGCGCTGGGCAGGGACTAGTTGTAGAGCAGGCATAGTTTGGCGCTGAATAAGGCGCTTGAAATAGGGATAGAGCGCTTGGCGCTGGTAATCGGGCGCTGCAGCCCGCGCCGGTCGTGACACGGCGCGCGGAACAGGCTGCCGGCGGCCACCGGTTGGCGGCAAGCCGGGGTGCGGATTGGCGCGTATTATCCGTCAATCCGGCACTGTCGGGCAGCAAAATCATCAAAACAGTAGGAAAACCTGCGCCGCCGGTTCAACCGGCGCGCGCGGGCAGGGAACAGGCTGGTATCTGGCATGGCAAAGAACAAGTTCAACCATTCGTGGCTGCACGACCACATCAACGATCCGTACGTAAAGATGGCGCAGCGCGAGGGCTACCGCGCGCGCGCGGCCTACAAGCTCAAGGAAATCGACGAGCAGGACAAGCTGATCCGCCCGGGCCAGGTCATTGTCGACCTGGGCGCGGCGCCCGGCAGCTGGAGCCAGTACGCCCGCAACAAGCTGGCCGACTCACCCCGCGCCAGGGATGGCAGGATCGACGGCGCGGTCGTGGCGATCGACCTGCTGCCGATGGAGCCTGTCGCCGACGTCACTTTCATCCAGGGTGACTTCCGTGAGGAATCGGTCTTCCGCGAACTGGAAAGTGTGGTTCTGGACGCCTCCGGCGGCAACAAGATTGACCTTGTTTTGTCGGACATGGCCCCCAATTTGTCCGGTGTGGCCTCCGCCGATGCCGCCCGGATCGAGTACCTGTGCGACCTGGCGCTTGAATTCGCGCAGGCCCACCTTAAGCCGGAGGGAGCATTGCTGGTAAAGTGTTTCCACGGGAGCGGCTACAGCCAGATCGTGGAAAAGTTCAAACGGCAGTTCAAAGTGGTCGCAAAGCGCAAGCCCAAGGCGTCGCGCGACAAGTCTTCCGAAACCTTTATCCTTGGGCGCTACCTCAAGGCAGTGGATTGACCGATCTCGATACAAGCCAGGGCGGAATAAGAAATGTAGAGGGAAATACCCTCACCCGGTGCTATCGGCATCATAGTTTCTCTGTTTCCCCTCGAGGGCGGGGGCTGCATTACAATGCAGCTATCCGTTGGCAAGGCAATTGCAAAGGAGTTCGGCCTTGAATAACAACCTGTTTCAAAAGGCGGCAATCTGGCTCGTGATCGCGCTGGTGTTGTTTACCGTCTTCAAGCAGTTCGACAAGCCCCGTGCGCAGGACAGCGTCACCTATTCGCAGTTCATGGATGACGCCAAGAACGGCAAGGTGTCGCGCGTCGACGTGCAGGGCCGCAACCTGGTGGTCTCGCCCAAGGAAGGCGCGAAGTACACCATCATCTCGCCGGGCGACATCTGGATGGTCGGCGACCTGATGAAGTACGGCGTGCAGGTCACCGGCAAGGCGGACGACGAACCCAACGTGCTGGTCCAGGCCCTGTACTACCTCGGGCCGACCCTGCTGATCATCGTGTTCTGGTTCTACATGATGCGTCAGATGCAGGGTGGCGGAAAAGGCGGCGCATTCTCATTCGGCAAGTCGCGTGCGCGCTTGATCGACGAGAACCAGAACGCCGTCACGTTCCAGGACGTGGCCGGCTGCGACGAATCCAAGGAAGAAGTGGTCGAGCTGGTCGACTTCCTCAAGGATCCGCAGAAATTCCAGAAGCTGGGCGGCCGCATCCCGCGCGGCGTGCTGCTGGTCGGCCCTCCGGGCACCGGCAAGACGCTGCTGGCGCGTGCCATCGCCGGCGAGGCCAAGGTGCCGTTCTTCAGCATCTCGGGCTCCGACTTCGTTGAAATGTTCGTCGGCGTGGGCGCGGCGCGTGTCCGCGACATGTTCGAGAACGCCAAGAAGCAGGCTCCCTGCATCGTCTTCATCGATGAAATCGACGCGGTCGGCCGCCATCGTGGCGCCGGCATGGGCGGCGGCAATGACGAGCGCGAGCAGACCCTGAACCAGATGCTGGTCGAGATGGACGGCTTCGAGGCCAACTCGGGCGTGATCGTGATCGCCGCGACCAACCGTGCCGACGTGCTGGACAAGGCGCTGCTGCGTCCGGGCCGTTTCGACCGCCAGGTCTACGTCGGCCTGCCGGACATCCGCGGCCGCGAGCAGATCCTGAAGGTCCATATGCGCAAGGTGCCGATCGGCAACGACGTCGACGCCTCGGTGATCGCGCGCGGCACGCCGGGCTTCTCGGGCGCCGACCTGGCCAACCTGGTCAACGAGGCCGCGCTGTTTGCCGCCCGCCGCAACAAGCGCGTGGTCGACATGCAGGACTTCGAAGACGCCAAGGACAAGATCTACATGGGTCCGGAGCGCAAGTCGACGGTGATGCGCGAGGAAGAGCGCCGCGCCACGGCTTACCACGAGTCCGGCCATGCGGTGGTGGCCAAGCTGCTGCCGAAGGCCGACCCGGTGCACAAGGTCACCATCATGCCGCGTGGCTGGGCGCTGGGCGTGACCTGGCAGCTGCCGGAACATGACAAGTATTCGAAGTACAAGGACAGCATGCTGGAAGAGGTGGCGATCCTCTTCGGCGGCCGCGCGGCGGAAGAGGTCTTCCTCAACGCCATGAGCACGGGCGCTTCCAACGACTTCGAGCGCGCCACCAAGATCGCGCGCGACATGGTGACCCGCTTCGGCATGAGCGATTCGCTGGGGGCGATGGTCTACGTCGATACCGAGCAGGACGGCATGTTCGGCAAGCTGTCGTCGAAGACCGTGTCGGAAGCCACGCAGCAGAAGGTCGACGCCGAGATCCGCCGCATCATCGACGAGCAATACGCGCTGGCCAAGCGCCTGCTCGAAGAGAACCGCGACAAGGTCGAGGCCATGACCAACGCGCTGATGGAATGGGAAACCATCGATGCCGACCAGGTCAACGACATCATGGCCGGCAAGCCGCCGCGCCCGCCGCGCAGCGCGTCGGGCCCCAACGGTGGCGGCAGCACGCCTTCGGGCGGCTCGCCGGTGGCGCCGACCAACGCGCCCGCCACGGCCTGATCCAGCGCTGGTCCCACTGACGGCGCTGTAGCGATGGCTGTGTAGTGCCTCTCCCTGAAGCCGGTGCCTGGTGCACCGGCTTTTCCTTTTAGCGCGGCCAGGCCGCGCGCATCGCCGAAGCCCTACCTTGCAGCAGACCACTCAAACCCGGCACTTCCAGTGCGGCCGTTTCCGCTTTGCCCTGGACCAGCGCCCGCTGGTGATGGGCATCCTCAATGTCACGCCCGACTCGTTTTCCGACGGCGGCCAGCATGCCAGCCGCGACGCGGCGCTGCGCCATGCCGAGCAGATGATTGCCGAGGGCGTCGACATCATCGACATCGGCGGCGAATCGAGCCGGCCCGGTTCCGCCGCGCTGCCGCTGGCGGACGAGCTGGCGCGCGTGATTCCGGTAGTGAAAGCGCTGCGCGACTGCGGCAAGCCGCTGTCGATCGATACCTACAAGCCGGAGGTCATGCGCGCCGCGCTTGCGGCCGGAGCCGATCTCATCAACGATATCTGGGGCCTGCGCATGCCCGGCGCGATCGAGGCGGTGGCGGGCGGACAGGCGGGCCTGTGCGTGATGCATATGCAGCGCGATCCGCAGACCATGCAGGAGGATCCGCACTACGACGATGTGGTCGCCGAAGTCGCGCAGTTCCTGGCCGAGCGCGTCGCCGTGCTGCGCGCGGCTGGGATCGACGATGCCCGCATCTGCCTCGATCCGGGATTTGGCTTCGGCAAGACGCCGGATCATAATCTGCGCCTGCTCGGGCAGTTGCCGAGGCTGGCGCTGGACGGCCTGCCGGTGCTGGCGGGCATCTCGCGCAAATCCACGCTGGGCGCCATCCTGGGGGGCCGGCCGCCGCAGCAGCGCATTGCCGCCAGCATCGCCGCGGCGGTCTGTGCGGTGGAGCGCGGTGCGTTGATCGTGCGCGTGCATGATGTGCAGCAGACCGTCGATGCCGTGAAGACCTGGTGGGCCGTGCGCAACGAATCCGTCAGCGCGGGCTGAGCCGGGCGCCGACGCCGGTCGGCGCCACCAAGACAGAACACAGAAGAGAAAGGGAACAAGGAATGACACGCAAGTATTTCGGGACCGATGGCGTGCGGGGCAAGGTCGGCGATGCGCCGATCACGCCGGATTTCGTGATGCGGCTGGGCCATGCCGCTGGCAAGGTGCTGGCGCACGGCGCCAGGACCGGGCAGGGCAAGCCGACCGTGCTGATCGGCAAGGACACGCGCATTTCGGGCTACATGCTCGAAGCCGCGCTGGAAGCCGGCTTTACCTCGGCGGGCGTGCACGTGCTGCTGACCGGGCCGCTGCCGACCCCAGGCATCGCCTACCTGACGCGGGCGCTGCGGCTGTCCGCGGGCGTGGTGATCTCGGCCAGCCACAACCCCTACTACGACAACGGCATCAAGTTCTTCTCGGCCAGCGGCGACAAGCTGCCTGACACGGTCGAGGCGGCGATCGAGGCGGCCCTGGACGAGCCCATGGTGTGCGCCCCCTCCGACGACCTGGGGCGCGCCCGCCGCATCGACGATGCCGCCGGCCGCTATATCGAATTCTGCAAGAGCACCTTCCCGTACGAGCAGGACCTGCACGGCCTGAAGCTGGTGGTCGACTGCGCCCATGGCGCGGCGTATCACATCGCGCCGCCGGTGTTCCATGAGCTGGGCGCCGACGTGGTCGCCATCGGCAACCAGCCGAACGGCCGCAATATCAACGCCGGCTACGGCGCCACCGCGCCGGAGAAGCTGATCGAGGCGGTCAAGGCCAACGGCGCCGACCTGGGCCTGGCCTTCGATGGCGACGCGGACCGGCTGCAGGTGGTGGACGCGGATGGCCGGCTCTACAACGGCGACGAACTGCTGTATCTGATCGTGCGCGACCGCCAGGCGGCGGGGCAGGCGGTACCCGGCGCGGTCGGCACGCTGATGACCAATATGGCGGTGGAGCTGGCGCTCAAGCGCGAGGGCGTCGACTTCGTGCGCGCCAAGGTGGGCGACCGCTATGTGCTGGAGGAGCTGAACAAGCGCAAGTGGACGCTGGGCGGCGAAGGCTCCGGCCACCTGCTGTGCCTGGATCGCCACAGCACCGGCGACGGCATCGTGTCGGCGCTGCAGGTGCTGGGCGCACTGCGCCGCAGCGGCAAGACCCTGGCGCAACTGCTCGACGGCGTGAAGCTGTTCCCGCAGACGCTGATCAATGTGCGCGTGCAGAAGGGGTTCGACTGGCAGACCCACGCCGGCCTGCAGGCGGCGCGTGCGGCGGTGGAGCCGGAACTGGAAGGCCGCGGCCGGGTGCTGATCCGCGCCTCGGGCACCGAGCCCGTGGTGCGCGTGATGGTCGAGGCCGAGCAGGCCGAGATGGCCGAGCGCGCGGCGAGGAAGCTGGCGGACGCGCTGGGTGCGTGATAGCGCCCATCCCAGAAAAGAACGCCGGGCTCGCCCGGCGTTCTTTTTGTCTAACTGCGCAATTAACCGCCGTCATATTTGCCACCCGGCAGGGCGGCACCCTCCCGTCATTACCTTGCTGCAGGCCAGTTTCAAGAAGATTTAAAGATGTCACGGAATTGTCATACAGGCAGCATAAAGTTCGTCTTGTCAAAAATTTGTCATTCCCAACCAATGTTCTCTGGAGGACATATGAAGCTGGTCAAGACTGCCGTGGCAGGCATCGTTTCGATGGTGGTGGCGGGTACTGCGTTCGCGGCGGAAATTACCGGTGCAGGCGCTTCCTTCCCGGCGCCCGTGTATTCCAAGTGGGCCGACGCATATAACAAGGCAACGGGCAACAAGGTCAACTATCAATCCATCGGCTCGTCGGGCGGCATCAAGCAGATCGGCGCCAAGACGGTCGATTTCGGTGCCTCGGACGCGCCGCTGAAGGACGAGGACCTGAACAAGCAGGGCCTGGTCCAGTTCCCGACCGTGATCGGCGGCGTGGTGCCGGTGATCAACCTGCAAGGCGTGAAGCCGGGCGAGCTGACCATCACCGGCGAGGTGCTGGCCAACATCTACCTGGGCAAGATCAAGAAGTGGGACGATCCCGCGATCAAGGCGCTGAACCCGCAAGCCAAGCTGCCGAGCCAGGACATCCTGCCGGTGCGCCGCGCCGACGGTTCGGGCACCACCTTCATCTTCACCAACTACCTGTCCAAGGTCAGCGCTGACTGGAAGGGCACGGTGGGCGAGGGCACCACGGTCAACTGGCCGGGCGGCGGCACCGGCGGCAAGGGCAACGAGGGCGTGGCCGCCTTCGTGCAGCGCCTGAACGGCGCCATCGGCTATGTCGAGTACGCCTACGCCAAGCAGAACAAGATGACTCACGTGAACATGAAGAACGCGTCGGGTGCCGTGGTCAAGCCGGGTGACGACGCCTTCAAGGCCGCCGCCGCCGGCGCGGACTGGAGCAAGAGCTACTACCAGATCCTGACCAACCAGCCGGGCAAGGACGCCTGGCCGATCGCCGGCGCCACCTTCATCCTGGTGCACAAGAACCAGGACAAGCCGGCGCAGGGCGCGGAAGTGCTGAAGTTCTTCGACTGGGCGTACAAGAACGGCACCGGCATGGCCGCCGACCTGGACTACGTGCCGCTGCCGGAAAACGTCGTCAACCAGATCCGCACGACCTGGAAGTCGGTCGTCAAGGACTCGGCAGGCAAGGCGCTGTACTGATCTGACGGTATCGCCGGCCCGCGTGCAAGCGCGGGCCGGCGAACCCTCCCGAATTTTCCGACATGGCGACTACCCCCTCCGACACCCGCAACGTCCAGCCCCCGAGCCGCATGGGCGACATCCTGTTCGGCGGCCTGACGCGCGGCGCCGCGATCGTGACGCTGCTGCTGCTGGGCGGCATCATCGTCTCGCTCGCGATCAGCGCCTGGCCCTCGATCGAGGCCTTCGGCGCGCGCTTCCTGTGGTCCGCGGAGTGGGATCCTCCCGCCGATGTCTACGGTGCGCTGGTGCCCATCTACGGCACCATCGTGACCTCGCTGATCGCATTGATCATCGCGGTGCCGGTCAGCTTCGGCATCGCCCTGTTCCTGACCGAGCTGTCGCCCGCCTGGCTGCGCCGCCCGCTCGGCACGGCCATCGAGCTGCTGGCCGCGGTGCCGTCGATCGTCTACGGCATGTGGGGCCTGCTCGTGTTCGCGCCGATCTTCGGCGAATATTTCCAGAAGCCGCTGGCCGCCACGGTGGGCCAGCTGCCGGTGGTCGGCAAGCTGTTCCAGGGCGCGCCGCTGGGCATCGGCCTGCTGTGCGCGGGCGTGATCCTGGCGATCATGATCATCCCGTACATCGCCTCGGTGATGCGCGACGTGTTCGAAGTCACCCCGGTGCTGCTCAAGGAATCCGCCTACGGCGTGGGCTGCACCACCTGGGAAGTGATGTGGAACGTGGTGCTGCCCTACACCCGCGCCGGCGTCATCGGCGGCGTGATGCTGGGCCTGGGCCGCGCGCTGGGCGAGACCATGGCCGTCACTTTCGTGATCGGCAATACCAACCTGCTGGACAGCGCCTCGCTGTTCTCGCCGGGCAACAGCATTACCTCGGCGCTCGCCAACGAGTTCGCCGAGGCCGGCGCCGGCCTGCATACGGCCGCGCTGATGGAGCTGGGCCTGATCCTGTTCTTCATTACCTTCGTGGTGCTGGCGCTATCCAAACTGCTGTTGCTGAAGCTCGCCAAGAACGAGGGCGCCAAATGAGCCAAATGACCCAAGCGAGCCAGGCCGTGTCTTCCGTCTCGATTCCCGCCGTCCGTCCCGATGCCGATGCCGTGCGCGCGCGCCTGCAGGGCCGCCGCCGCCGCGTCAACCTGTACGCGCTGACCGCTTCGCTGGTGGCGATGGGATTCGGCCTGTTCTGGCTGGCGTGGATCCTGTGGACCACCGTCACGCTGGGCGTGGGCGGGCTCTCGCTGGACCTGTTCACGCAGATGACGCCGGCTCCCAATACCGCCGGCGGCGGCCTGGCCAACGCCATCTTCGGCAGCTTCGTGATGGTCGGCATGGCCACGCTGTTCGGCACGCCGCTGGGCATCCTGGCCGGCATTTACCTGGCCGAGTATGGAAAGAGCTCGCCGCTGGCCAGCTTTATCCGCTTTATCAACGATATCCTGCTGTCGGCGCCGTCGATCGTGATCGGCCTGTTCGTCTACGCACTGGTGGTGACCCGCATGGGCCACTTCTCGGGCTGGGCCGGCATCTGCGCGCTGGCGCTGCTGCAGGTGCCGATCGTGGTGCGCACCACCGAGAACATGCTGAACCTGGTGCCCAACGCGCTGCGCGAGGCCGCCTTCGCCCTGGGCACGCCCAAGTGGAAGATGGTGCTGTCGATCACGGTGAAGTCATCCTACGCGGGAATTGTGACCGGCGTATTGCTGGCGGTCGCCCGTATCGCCGGCGAAACCGCGCCGCTGCTGTTCACCGCGCTGTCCAACCAGTTCTGGACCAGCGACCTGAACAAGCCCATGGCCAACCTGCCGGTGACGATCTTCCGCTTTGCCATGAGCCCGTTCACCGAATGGCAGCAACTGGCCTGGGCGGGCGTGTTCCTGATTACGATTGGCGTGCTGGCCCTGAATATCCTGGCGCGCATCCTGTTCAAGAAATAAGCGGCGCGCCCGTGCTCCGGACCCGCCCCAAGACTGCAAGCGAGAAAACGCAATGACCTCCACCGTCATCGACATTCCCGATTCGGTTCGCGCCAAGATCGACGTGCGCAACCTGAACTTCTACTACGGCCAGTTCCATGCCCTGAAGGACATCAACATGTCGATCCCGGACCGCAAGGTCACGGCCTTCATCGGGCCGTCGGGATGCGGCAAGTCGACGCTGCTGCGCACCTTCAACAAGATGTACGCGCTCTATCCCGAGCAGCGCGCCGAGGGCGAGATCAACATGGACGGCGACAACCTGCTGACCGCCAGGCAGGACATCGCGCTGCTGCGCGCCAAGGTCGGCATGGTGTTCCAGAAGCCGACGCCGTTCCCGATGTCGATCTACGACAACATCGCCTTCGGCGTGCGCCTGTTCGAGAAGCTGTCGCGCTCGGAAATGGATGACCGCGTGGAATGGGCGCTGACCAAGGCGGCGCTGTGGAACGAGGCCAAGGACAAGCTGCACCAGTCGGGCTACGGCCTGTCCGGCGGCCAGCAGCAGCGCCTGTGCATCGCGCGCGGCATCGCCATCCGCCCCGAGGTGCTGCTGCTGGACGAGCCGTGCTCGGCGCTCGACCCGATTTCCACCGGCCGCATCGAAGAGCTGATCGCGGAACTGAAGGACGAGTACACCGTGGTGATCGTCACGCACAACATGCAGCAGGCGGCGCGCTGTTCCGACTACACCGCCTACATGTACCTGGGCGAACTGATCGAGTTCGGCGAGACCGAGAAGATCTTCATCAAGCCGCACCGCAAGGAAACGGAAGACTACATCACCGGCCGGTTCGGCTGACGGGCACGGCAGGGACTAGCATATCCATAAGCGGCCAGGAGAATCCCATGACTGACAAGCACCTGTCGACCCAGTTCGACGCAGACCTCAACGCCATCAACACCAAGCTGCTGCAGATGGGCGGGCTGGTGGAGTCGCAGATCGAGCTGGCCATGCGCGCGCTGACCGACTTCGACGCCGAGATCGCCGACCAGGTCATCGCGCGCGAGCTGCAGCTCAATGCGCTGGAAGTCGAGATCGATGCCGATTGCGGCAATATCATCGCCCGCCGCCAGCCGACCGCGCGCGACCTGCGCCTGGTGATGGCCATCTCCAAGACCATCACCAACCTGGAGCGCGCCGGCGACGAGGCCGAGAAGATCGCCAAGCGCACCAAGCACATCATGGAAGACGCGTCGGCGCACAGCATCAACTACGCCGAGGTCAAGCTCTCGGGCGAGATGGCGATCGCGCTGCTGCGCCAGGCGCTCGACGCCTTTGCCCGGCTGGATACGGTCGCGGCCGCGCGCATCGTCAAGGACGACAAGGCCATCGACGAGGAATTCCGCGGCTTCGTGCGCAAGCTGATCACGTACATGATGGAAGACCCGCGCACGATTTCGGTGGCGCTGGATTTCCTGTTCATCGCCAAGGCCGTGGAGCGCATCGGCGATCACGCCAAGAACATCGCGGAATTTATCATTTACATTGTCAAGGGGACGGACGTCCGCCATGTCTCGCGCGAGGACATGGAGCGCGAAGCGCTGAGCTGAGATCAGCCGCCCACGGAGAACCATACACATGCCAAGCAGTATTCTCGTTGTCGAAGACGAACCGGCGATCGCCGAACTGATCGCCGTGAACCTGCAGCACGCGGGGCATTATCCGATCCGGGCCTATAACGCCGAGCAGGCGCTGTCGCTGATGAGCGATGTGCTGCCCGACCTGGTGCTGCTCGACTGGATGCTCCCGGGCAAGTCAGGCGCGAACTTCGCCAAGGAGTTGCGCGCCAATGACCGTACCCGCCAGATCCCCATCATCATGCTGACCGCGCGCGGCGAAGAGCAGGACAAGGTGATGGGGCTTGAAGCCGGTGCCGACGACTATGTCACCAAGCCGTTCTCGCCCAAGGAACTGCTGGCGCGGATCAAGGCGGTGCTACGCCGCCGCGCGCCGCAGCTGACCGACGACGTGGTGGCGATCAACGGCCTGCGGCTGGACCCGGCCACGCACCGTGTCACCGGCCAGGACGAGAGCGGCCCGATCAAGCTGGAGCTGGGGCCGACCGAGTTCCGCCTGCTGCACTTCCTGATGACGCACCCAGAGCGCGTGCACAGCCGGTCGCAATTGCTCGACCAGGTCTGGGGCGACCATGTCTTCGTCGAGGAACGCACCGTCGATGTCCATATCAAGCGCCTGCGCGCCGCGCTGACCCCGGGCGGCTACAGCAACATGATCGAAACTGTGCGCGGCAGCGGCTACCGGCTGGCGCGCACTCCTGGCGCCTGAGCCGACGCACGGGTTTCAAGCCGCTGGCAGGGCGCGGCGAAATCGTGGCACACTCCGTCGCAACCCTGCAGCCAGCCGGTTTTCCCAATGCCATGGCTGGCCGCGAGCCTGAACCCTGCGCATGAATGTCATCTGGGCCCGTTCCGCGGCCATCCTGATCAGCCTGCTGGTGCTGTCCGCCGGCGTCTACCTGGTCGCCGGCCCGGTGCCGGCGCTGGCGCTGGCCTGCGTTTCGCTGCTGGGGCTGCTGTTCTACTACCTGTACCAGATCAACCGCCTGTGGAAGGTGCTCGACGCTCCCGTCTACGGCGAGATCCCGAGCGCGCTCGGCCTGTGGGGCGAGGTGTATTACCGCCTGCACCGGCTGGTCAAGCGCTGGCGCACCCAGGTGCTGCAGGTGGAGCAGCAGCACACGCGCTTTATCCAGGCCATCCAGGCCTCGCCCAACGGCGTGCTGATGCTCGATGACGCCGACCAGATCGAGTGGTGCAACGACGTCGCCGAGCAGCATTTCGGCCTGAACGCGCGGCGCGACGTGCGCCAGCGCATTACCCACCTGATCCGCCGGCCGGAGTTTGTCCATTACCTGACGCGGCAGCAGTTCGACGAGCCGCTGGTGATGCGCGACATGGGCGAGCACAAGCACAGCGTGATCGCGGTGCAGATCCTGCCGTATGGCGACAACCGCAAGCTGGTGATCACGCAGGACATCACCAAGCTGGAAAACACCGAGGCGATGCGGCGCGACTTCGTCGCCAATGTCTCGCATGAATTGAAGACCCCGCTGACCGTGATGACCGGCTTCCTCGAGACCGTGCGCGACCTGCCGGTGTCAGAAGAGGACCGGCGCCGCTACATCGACATGATGCTGGCGCAGTCGGTGCGGATGCAGAGCATCGTCGAAGACCTGCTGGCACTGGCCAAGCTGGAAAGCGATGCCCAGCCGCCGGGCCATGACGTGGTGCCGATCCGCGCCATGGTGGCGCACCTGATGCACGACGCCGAGGCGCTGTCGCAGGGCCGGCACCACGTCGCGGCCGAGATCGATCCGACCGTCGGCATGCGCGGTGCGGAGACCGAGCTGATGTCGGCGCTGGGCAACCTGGTGTCGAACGCGGTGCGCTACACGCCGGAGGGCGGGCGCATCACCATGCGGCTGGCCTGGGAAGACGGCCACGCGGTGTTCGCGGTGGCCGATACCGGCCTGGGCATCGCGCCCGAGCATATTCCCCGGCTGACCGAGCGCTTCTACCGCGTCGACCGCAGCCGCTCGCGCGACACCGGCGGCACCGGACTGGGCCTGGCCATCGTCAAGCACGTGCTGTCGCGCCACCATGCGGAACTGCGCGTGACCAGCGAGGAGGGTCGGGGCAGCGTGTTCCGCGTGGTGTTCCCGCTGGAGCGCAGCCTGCGCTCCGCCGCCGAAAGCGCCGGCAGCCCGGTGCCGGGGGCGGGTCCGACGGTAACGCCGCAGGCACCGGACAGTTCCCGGCGCGCAGCCTGATCGCAAAGAGAAACCCCGCCGCGGCGGGGTTTCTCTTTGGCTGCGAGGCGCGGTTCAGGGCGTGCCGCCGAACATCACCAGCAGATCGTTCTGGCTGACATGCGGATGCTTGGAGCGCGTCTGCTTGCGCACGTAGTTGCCATCCGATTGCATGATCCACGCCGACGCATTGTCGCGCAGGTGCACCTGCAGGCTTTCCTTGATGACGCGCGCCTTGAGCGCCTTGTCCAGTACCGGGAACGCGACCTCCACGCGGCGGAACAGGTTGCGGTCCATCCAGTCGGCGCTGGAGAGGTAGAGCACCTCTTCGCCGGCGGCGTGGAAGTAGTAGACGCGGTGGTGTTCCAGGAAACGCCCGATGATCGAGCGCACCGAAATGTTCTCGGACATGCCCGGCACGCCCGGCATCAGCGCGCACACGCCGCGCACGATCAGGTCGATCTTCACGCCGGCGCGCGAGGCCTTGTACAGCTCGTCGATGATCGACGGTTCCAGCAGCGCGTTCATCTTGGCGATGATGCGCGCCGGCTTGCCTGCGCGCGCGTGGCGAGCCTCGGCGCGGATATGGTCGACCAGGTTGCTCTGCATGGTGAACGGCGACTGCCACAGGTGGTTCAGCCGGATCGTGCCGGCCGTGCCGGTCAGCAGCTGGAACACATGGTGCACGTCTTCGCAGATGGCCTCGTCGGCGGTCAGCAGCCCGAAGTCGGTATAGAGCCGGGCCGTGCGCGGGTGGTAGTTGCCGGTGCCCAGGTGGGCATAGCGGCGCAGCTTGACCTGCTTGGCCTTCGGCCCGGTGGGTTCGCGCCGCACGATCAGCAGCATCTTGGCGTGGCACTTGTGCCCGACCACGCCGTAGATCACATGCGCGCCGGCCGACTCCAGCCGCTCGGCCCAGTTGATATTGGTTTCCTCGTCGAAGCGCGCCAGCAGTTCCACCACCACCGTCACTTCCTTGCCGTTGCGCGCGGCGGTCATCAGCGCTTCCATCACCAGCGATTCGTTGCCGGTGCGGTAGACCGTCTGCTTGATCGCGACCACGTTGGGATCGGCCGCGGCCAGCTGCAGCAAGTCCAGCACGGAGCTGAAACTCTCGTAGGGATGGTGCAGCAGCACGTCCTGCTGGCGCATCACGTCGAACATCGATACGCCGCCGGAAAATACCTTGACCGGCGCCGGCACATAGGGCGGGAACTTGAGCGCCGGCCGGTCGACCATGTCCGGGATCTGCATCAGCCGCACCAGGTTCACCGGGCCGGAAACTCGGTACAGGTCGTGTTCGGCGAGGCCCGATTCCAGCAGCAGCCGGCGCGCCAGCGGGGCGGGCGTATCGGAAGAGATTTCCAGCCGCACCGTGTCGCCGAAATGGCGCGCGGGCAGTTCGCCTTGCAGCGCTTCGCGCAGGTCGGTGATGTCGTCCTCCGACACGAACAGGTCGGAGTTGCGCGTGACGCGGAACTGGTAACAGCCATGCACGGCGATGGCCGGAAACAGTTCGTGCACGAACCCCTGCATGAACGACGACAGCATGACAAAGCCGTACGGATAGCCCGACAGCTTCTCCGGCATCTTCACCACCCGCGGCAGCGCGCGCGGCGCCTGCACGATGGCCAGGTCGGCATCGCGCCCGAAAGCATCCTTGCCGGACAGCTCCACCACGAAGTTCAGGCTCTTGTTGAGCACGCGCGGGAAGGGGTGGGCCGGATCCAGGGCAATGGGGGTCAGCACCGGCGCCAGCTCGCGCTGGAAGAACTGGCGCGCCCATTCACGCTGGGCGTCGGTCCAGGTGGTGGTCAGGTGGAAAAAGACCCCTTCTTTTTCAAGTAATGGAAAAATGGTGTTCTGCAGCATGTCATACTGCGAAGCCACAAGCCGTTGCGTGCGCTCGGTGACAAGCTGGTAGGTCTGCTGGAACGAGAGGCCATCCGGCGTCAGGCCCGAGGCGTTGTCGCGCATCTGTTCCTTCAGGCCCGCCATGCGGATTTCAAAGAACTCGTCCAGGTTGCTGGATACGATGCAGATGAACTTCAGCCGCTCGAGCAGCGGGACTTTCGGGTCCGCGGCTTGCGCCAGCACGCGGGCATTGAATTCCAGGATGCCCAGTTCGCGATTGAGCAGCGTACTGGACGGAGTCGTCGACATGGTCATGACCTTCTTTTGGTAATGTGGCGACTTTTTCATAGAATCGTGTCACTTTCATGACAGTTTGATTTTGTCATGATGCCGACATGACCACGACATATTTTTCCCGGGCCCGAATCGCGGCAGGCCAAGGCTCCAGCGTGTTCCTGCCGTGCTTCGCAACGCCAACGCGAACTTGCCCTCCAAGCACACGATGAACAACACTCCACGCCTGCTGGCCGCCGTCGACATGGGCTCGAACAGCTTCCGCCTGATGATCGGGCGGGTGGACGAGACCCCCACGGCCAATGGCCCGGCCAGCCAGATCTTCCAGGTCGACGCGCTGCGCGAGCCGGTGCGGCTGGCGGCCGGGCTGACGCCCGACAAATACCTGGACCAGCCCGCCCGGCGGCGCGGCATCGATGCGCTGCGGCGCTTCGGCGACCGCCTGCGCGAGTTCGCGCCGGGACAGGTGCGCGCGGTTGCCACCAATACGCTGCGCGTGGCCAGGAACGCCTCTGAATTCCTGATCGAGGCCGAGGGCGCGCTGGGCTTCCCGATCGAAGTGATCGCCGGGCGCGAAGAGGCGCGGCTGATCTACCTGGGCGCCTCGCACGATGCACCCGCCTGCCAGGGTAACCGCCTGGTGGTCGATATCGGTGGCGGCTCGACCGAGTTCATCATCGGCAACGGCTACCAGTCCAAGCTGATGGAAAGCCTGTATATCGGCTGCGTCTCGCACAGCCGCCAGTTTTTCCCCAGCGGCAATGTCGACGAATACGCGATGAAGCAGGCCGAGCTGGCGGCGCGCCGCGAGATCCAGGTGCTGGTGCGCCAGTACCGTGCCGCGGGCTGGGAACAGGCGGTGGGCTCGTCGGGGACCGCGCGCGCGCTGGCCGAGCTGATCGAGCTCAACGGCATGAACGACAGCAATGCCGAGCACGGCATCACGCGCGAAGGCCTGGAGCGACTCAAGCGCGCGCTGATCAAGGCCGAGAACACCAACCGCGTCAAGCTGACCGGCCTCAAGCCGGACCGCATCCCGGTGCTGCCCGGCGGGCTGTCGATCATGCTGGGCGTGTTCGCCGAACTCGATATCGAGCGCATGGACGTGACCGACGGCGCGTTGCGGCTGGGCGTGCTGTACGACCTGCTCGGCCGCAGCCACCATGAGGACATGCGCACGGTCACGGTGGACCAGTTCATGCGCCGCTACGGCGTCGACCGCGCGCAGGCCAGCCGCGTGCGGCGCACCGCGCAGACGCTGCTGTCACAGTTCCCGGATCCGGCCAATGAACGGCGCGAGGACAACCTGGCTCTGCTGGGCTGGGCGGCCAGCCTGCATGAGATCGGCATGTCGATCTCGCACAGCGGCTACCACAAGCATTCCGCCTACATCGCCACGCATGCCGACATGCCGGGCTTCTCCAAGACCGACCAGGCGCGGCTGGCGACGCTGCTGCTGGGCCATGCGGGCAAGCTGGGCAAGCTGTCGGGCAGCGGCAAGTTCGTCGACTGGCGCATGCTGTTCAGCCTGCGCCTGGCCTTTGTGCTGTGCCGGCGCCGCTCGGATGTGGCGCTGCCGGACATCCGTGTCGCGCAGCTGGCCGAGGCGCTGGACGAAGGCTTTACCGTGCGGCTGCCGAAGGCGTGGATCGACGCCAATCCGCTGATCGAATACAGCCTGGCCCAGGAAGCCGACGAGTGGCAGCGCATCGGCAAGCGCTACAAGGTGGTCTACGACTGAGGGTGGGTGGGTCGAGCGGCCGCCGATGGGGCGGCCGTGACCGGATTTGCCTTTTGGCAGGCGCCGCTCAGGCGGCGTTGTTCAGGCCCAGGAAGTGGCGGGCGTAGCGCGGGTTCATGTCGTTCACGCGCAGCAGCGTGAGGAAGTCGGCCACGTTGAAGTCCGGGTCCCAGGCCGGCTGGCCGCAGATCTTCGCACCCAGGCGCAGGTAGCCCTTGATCAGCGCGGGCGGCTCGACCGCCAACTGCTGGTTCAGGTCTTCCACCGGCAGCGGCAGGCGCGGGAACGCGTGGTACTCGATCGGTGCCAGCGAGCGCTCGGTGAACAGCCGGTGCAGGCTGGCCGCGTAGTGGCCGCCGTCGCTCATCGGCACGCTGGCGCAGCCCAGCATCGATTCGATGCCCCAGCGCTGCAGGTACTCGCCCAGCCCGCCCCACAGCGCCATGATGACGCTGCCGGAGCGGTAGTCGCGGTGCACGCATGAGCGGCCCAGTTCCAGCATCTTGGGGCGCAGGTGCGACAGGCGCACCAGGTCGAATTCCGACTCGGCGTACAGGCAGCCCAGGCGCTTGGCCTGGTGCGGCGGCAGCACGCGGTAGGTGCCGACCACGCGCAGCGTGGCCATGTCGCGCACGATCAGGTGGTCGCAGTAGGCATCGAACATGTCGATGTCCAGTTCGGGCACCGAAGACGTCAGGCGCGCGCCCATTTCCTCGGCAAAGACCTTGTAGCGCAGGCGCTGGGCCTCGACTACTTCATCCTGGTGGCGCGCCCACGCCACGCTGAGAACAGGCGACTCATGTGCCGGTGTATCCGATGGGCGATGAAGACGCCTCCGCGCCGTCTGGCCGCCGAGGCCATTGGGCAGGGAGTCGAAGAGCGGCTGGGTAGGCGTCGGCAGATCTCGCATCAGTATGTCCTTTTGGTGACGAAACTGTTGCGATGCAATGTAGTGAGGGCCGGTGACAGTGCCGTGACCTCGCGATGACGGTTGCGTGACTTCGGCAGCCGGGCCTGTTCGGGAGGGCTTGAGGGGCACACAGGTCGGTGCCGCACCCCCGCAGGCTCAGAGGAATTCGGGATTGATGACCGCGCGCAGCACGGTCTGCGCCTCGCTTTCGCGGGTACGGCCGGTGAGCCACCAGATGCCGCCTTTGCGCACGCTCCAGTTCATTTCGGCGCCCGCCAGCAGCAGGCTGGCGACGCGGCCGATCCAGGGCTGGTGGCCGACCACCACCACGTGCTCGGCGCGCTCGGGCCATTCGACCGCGGCGAGCACGGCGCTGACATCGGCGCCCGGGGCCAGGGCATCGAGGATTTCCGCCTCGCCGGTCAGCGCCGCCGCGGTTTCGCGGGCGCGCACGGCGGGACTGCACAGGATGCGGGTATCGGCGGGCAGGTGGGCACGCAGCCATTTGGCCGAAGCCTCGGCCTGCTTGCGGCCGCGGCGCGTCAGCGGCCGCTGCAGATCGGCATGCCGGCTAAGGCTGAGGGCGTCGGGAAGGTCTTCGGCTTCGGCATGGCGCCACAGGATCAGGTTCATGTCGGACGGGGCAATGAGCGTGCTTCGAGTATGGTGAAGCGGCCCGACCGGCGCAAGCGCAGCGCAAACAAAAGCGGGCTGCCGGTCAGGGCAGCCCGCAAGTGTCTCCGGGCGCGGTGTCAGCGGCGTGACAGCGCGTCGGCGCAACACTGCAGCGGGGCCGAGGGCAACGCGTTCGCGCTGCCCTCGGCCCCGTCAGGAAACTCAGGACTTGTGGCGGAAGTTGATGCGTCCCTTGGTCAGGTCGTACGGCGACATTTCCAGGGTCACGCGATCGCCGGCCAGGATGCGGATGCGGTGCTTTTGCATCTTGCCCGAAGCGTATGCCCAGATTTCGACGCCGTTTTCCAGCGTGACACGATAGCGGTTGTCAGGCAGGGCTTCCGACACCACGCCGCCAAATTCAATGAGTTCTTCCTTAGCCAATCTGTCTTCCTTTTCGGCAGCCCGCGAAGGCTGCATGGTTACGTTTCCAAAAATTCCTGTTCGGTTCGCCCGCCATGGCGCCGAACCGCGGCGTCTTGCGCCGATGCGGCCCACCGCGCCTGAGTTGGTTCGGGGCAGGGCGCGCAGGCTTCGGCGGCTGGCGCCGGCATGGCCGGTTCAGTCGGCGGTCGTCAGCGGTGTCGCCTTGCGGGCGCGGATGGCTTGGGCGAAAACCTGGTCGCTGACAGCCGGAGAGGCCGTGTGCTTCGCGGAGCAGGCGGGCAGGTGTACCCGGTGGTTCGCCAGTTCGGTGTCGTCGCGGATGGCCCGCGCCGGCGGCTGCTGTTCGCTCGCAGGAGCGCGCTGGTGAGAACGCCCGGTTACAGGGCTCGGACACCCCGGGGGCTACTGCGACATTGTATCACGTACGCGGATGCAGCATTGCCGGCGCGTCGGTTGCACCCGGCCCGCGCCCGGCGCAACAAAATGGCGATAGAGTCGCAAATCGGATCGCGCGCCGCTTGGTATTTGGGCCCTATGAGCTAGAACTAACGCGTACGGCCGTACCGGGCCGGATTCGCGAGGAGACTGCCATGGAACTCCATCTGGAATCGCACCGCTATGTCCGCTGCCGTCCCGACTGGCGCGCCGCGGTGCTGGCGGGGCTGATTGCGGGCGCGGTCTACATGGTGCTGGAGCTGCTGACCGCGCGCTTTCTGCTGTACCAGGGCGCCTGGGGCACCGTGAAGATGGTCGCCGCGATCATCCTGGGTCGCGAGGCGCTGTCGGCGGATGCCTTCAACTGGACCATCGTACTGGCCGCGGGCACGGTGCATTTCGCCTTGTCGATCATCCTGGCGGCGGCGCTGGCGGTGATCCTGTCGTCGTTCCGCTTCGACACCAGCCTGGGGCTGGCCTCGGTGGTCGGCATCGTGTTCGGCGTGGTGGTGTACCTGGTCAACTTCTATGTGTTCGGGCGCTATATGAACTGGTTCGACGAGGCGCGCGGCTGGGAGATCCTGTTCGCGCACGCGCTGTTCGGGCTGGTCGCGGCCGACGTGTACTGCAACCTGGCACGGCGGCGCGGCGGGGCGGAGGACCAACCGCCCGCCTGAACCGTTTAGCCCATCTGGTTGATATGACGATTAACGCGCTCGCACTACGCTAGAGGCAAACAACCATAGCGGCTGGCGTCTGGCACGTCCGCGCACAGCCACACCGGAGTGCCCATGCGGGTCGCAATCGTCAGTACCGAAACCACCGGGCTCACGCCAGCCGATGAGCCCGTCAGCATCGGCTTGCTGCTGGTCGAGGTATCGCCGCGTGCCGGCGGCCTGTTGCGCGAGGTGGCGGAGTACTACGGTTCGCAGGAGCCCACCGTGCCGATCAGCGCGGCGGCCACCGATACCCACGGGCTGACCGCCGACATGCTGCGCGGGCGCCGCTTCGATATCGGCGCCATCCGCGCCATTGTCGACGATGCCGACGTGCTGGTCGCCCACGGCGCCGCCTTCAATGCCAGGATGCTGGAGAAAGTGCTGCCCGGCATCCGGGACAAGCGCTGGCGCTGCTCGGTGCGGCAGGTGCGCTGGTCGCAGTATTTCCACGCCGCCAACCACAAGCTCGATACGCTGTGCGAGCACCTGCATATCTTCCGTCCCCGGCCGCAGGTTGCCCTGGACGATTGCCTGGCGCTGTCCAAGCTGCTGTTCCGGCCGCTAGGCGCCACCCAGCAGGCGACGCCGATGGGCTTCCTGCTGGCCGAAGCCGATTTCGCCATGAGCGCTGCGCCGCATCCCGGCAGCGCGCCGGCGCCACCGCCCGCGGCGGCGCCGCTCCCGGCGGCTGCGTCGGCATGGATGCCGCAGGTCGACGCCAACCATCACGGCCCCGGGCGGGGACTGGTCATGGCAGCCGTGGTGCTGATGCTGCTCGCCGGCGCGGTGATCTGGCCGGATTTGTTCCCGTGGTGATCGGCGGCGTCTTCGCTGCCATCGGCCTGCCCATCAGGAGGTCCCTGCAATATAAATTTGTGCAGCGCAAAAAACGTGGTCCGGGGGCCTATACTGGAACCAGCGGCTGGGGGAATAACCACCTAATAGGAGGTGGAAACCATGCTTAAGAAACTATTATTGTTTGCTGTACTGAGTACCGTTGGGTCCGCCGCAGTCTATGCCGGAACGATGGGGCCGCGTGACCCCTATACCGATGGAGGCAAAACTGCACAGTTTGACGTCTACACGGATGGTGCTTCGGTCACCGACACGCGGGATGTCTTTTCCGAAGGGGCGCGGATCACGAACCGCGACGGCTACACCGATGGTGCATAACTAGATGGCTGTCCGGGAGCTCTGAGAACGCTGCTCTCGGACCATTAGCCCACTGTGGTCACCTCGCGTCAGAAGGCATCACGGCTTGACGTCTCGCATTCGATCTCAAAGCTGTGTGGTTCCGTAACATCCCCATCGAGGCCCTGAATCAGCAGATCGACGTGTTCGCGCTTGACCGGCGGGGTGCCGCATCGACTATGAGGCACTGTGTCCATGTGAACTCGAGCGGACAAAAAAACGGCCTGGATCTTGCGATCCAGGCCGTTGTTTCCGTTACATATTTCTGGTCGGAGCGATAGGATTCGAACCTACGACCCTCTGATCCCAAATCAGATGCGCTACCAGGCTGCGCTACGCTCCGAAGCCGGCCATTGTAGCCGCGTCGGCGAGCCACGGTCAATGTGCATCGACGCAGGCGGGTTCGTGCCCGGCGGGTGTGCCGCGCTGCTCCCCCTTCTGGCGGGGGCGCTTTGTCTTGACTTGGGTTTGCGCGCTGCGATAATCCGCACACCGCTCCAGTCCGACCGGCGTGCTGTTGGGAACGCCCGGTTTTGCGTATTTCCTTCCGGACTGACCTGATCACCAGAACAAGAACGGCGCTCCCGCCCATGGCGAGCGAGCGGCTCGGTTTGCCCGCGCTTGCCGGATGGCTGCACGGGCGGCCTGAAACAGGAAGTGCGGCATTCGATAACAACGGTCCGGCACAGGATCGGCAAAGAAGCAGGGAAGAGCGGCGGCATGCGGAGCGCCGCGGCTTGCCTTGGACGGGAATAAAGATGTTTCAGTCGCACGTGGTTGTGCTCATCGCAGGGCTGTTTGCCTTGCAGATGGCGGTGGTTTGCGTGGTGTTGCGCCGGTCGTCGGGCATGGAGCGCAGCGGCCTGACATCGTGGGCGCTGGGCAGCGTGCTGGCGGCGTTTGCCGCGGCGCTGGCCGCGGTGCAGGCATTGCGGCCGATGTGGCTGGTGCCGGAGTCGACCGATCTGGCGCTGCTGGCCGCGCTGTCGGTGATGGCGGTGGGCGCGCGGCACTTCGCGCAACGGCCGGGCCGTGCCGCGGGCTGGCTGGGGCTGAATCTGGCGGCAGCGGCGGCGGTGGCCTGGGGCGACCTGGCGCCGCGATATCTGGAAAGCGCCGTGGCATTGCCTGATCTGGCGCCAATCCTCAGCGCCTGCCATATCGTGCTGCTGCTGGATCTTGCCCGCAGCGTGGTGCCGGCGGTGCCGGCCACGCGCGGCACCGGACGGCTGGCGGCATGGTCGCTGGCGGCGATCGTGATTGCCGCCGCGGCCATCAATGCCTGGACCGTACTGCGGCCGCTGGCGGCGATGACGCAGGGCGGCGCCTGGCCGCGGCCGATGCCGTGGGATGGCGAGCTGGCCATGTTCAATGTCTTTGCCCTGGTCGGGGTGTCGGTCAGCTTTGCGCTGATGGCACACGACCGGCTGCGCCGGATGCTGGAGCGGCGCGCGCGGCACGACGACCTGACCGATGTGCTGCTGCGCGGCGCCTTCTGGGAGGAACTGGAGGCCGCCTGCCTGCAGGCCGAGCGGCAACGCAAGCCGATGACGGTCGCGTTCGTCGACCTCGATCACTTCAAGGCCATCAACGATGTCTACGGCCACCTCGCGGGAGACAGCGTGTTGCGGCATTTCGCCGGCCTGCTGCGCAAGACGGTCGGCTACGGCGACCTGGTGGGGCGCCTGGGCGGCGAGGAATTTGCCATCGTGATGCCGGATACCGCGCTCGAGTCGGGGCGGCTTGCCTGCCTGCGGCTCGCCACGGCGGTGCGCGCCACGCCTTGCCCGTCCGAACCTGATCCGATCGCCTATACCGTCAGCATCGGCGTGGCGGCGCGGCAGCCCGGCGAGGGTGCCGACGCGCTGATGCGCCGCGCCGATCGCGCCCTGTATGACGCCAAGCTGAAGGGGCGCAACTGCGTGTCGCTGCACCCGGTGGGCGGCGACAGCGCGGCGTCGGCCCCTGATGCCACGGCCGACGCTGGCCGCTACGTCACGCGCAGCCAGCCGCGCGCCATCTCCTGACGCGCACGGCTTGTCACCGCGGGCGAGCGCTGCGGTAGAATGCACGCCTTCGCGTCCTTAGCTCAGTTGGATAGAGCACTCGCCTTCTAAGCGAGCGGTCAGAGGTTCGAATCCTCTAGGACGCGCCAGTTCCTTGGGACCCATCCCATGGCTGGCTGCGCGTACCACCTCCCGCGAAGGCAAGCATTGCTGGCGGACCGGGGCAGCATTGGTGTCCGATCTCAGGAAATCGTGTAGGTGGTACGTTCCCCGGGGTTGTAGAGGTCCCTGGCCAGTTGCAGGATCTGGTCCCGATGATGATCGAAGATGGCGAGGAGCGCGGTTTCTTCCGCGCTAGCCTGGCGGCTCAGGCGCAGCAGGATTTCATCAGTGACCTGGAATGCCACTTCACGCGCGTTGTCGTAGCCCCAGAAGCAAACGCAGTGCCGCGCCGCATCGTAGCTGCGGCTGGGATTGGGAAAGTTCAGTGCCATCGCAGACTCCTGTCCGGTCATATTGCGCCGGGCGTGTCGGGCTTGGTGGCGCCTGCCGGGCTGCCGGCCCCAGTATGCACCGGTTTCCGGCAAGCTGGGCGCGGTGCCCGCGGCGCGCTGCGGCGCATGGCCGGTACTTCGAGAAAGATATTTCTTTTGCCGGCGATTTAGCGCGTATGCTGGGGTTGCCAATATCTCCGGGCAAGCCCTTCAGGAATCCATCATGGCCAAGAGTCAACTACGCAGCAGCCGCGAGGCCAAAAAGCCCAAGCAGCCGAAAAAACCATCGGTCCCGGCCTCCCCCTTCAGTCCGGTACAGTCCCGCGGGCATGATCTGGACGCCAAGAAGAAGAAATGAATGAGACCGACAGCGCAGGGATGATCTGGTCCCTTGTGTTCCTGGTCGTCCTGGTGGGGCTCTACGGCTACATCATCCGGGTGGGCATCCACCGCAAGCCGGTGTTCGGCATAGCGAGGCATTCGCTTCGGTACTGGCGGCATCGGCTGGTCCACGTGATCAGGTAAGCAGATGCAATGCCGGCCGTTCAGGCCGGCGCCGGCAGGATTTGCGTTTTTGCCGCACAATACGGCCTGCGCGCCGCACAGGAGCACGCTGGATCGATCAGAGGCGAGGACACTACCTCGCCCGTCAGCGGGCGGCATTTCGTTGAACCCCAGCAAATCCTGTACATGGCCGCCCCACATGCACACTCCGCCGCGGATCCAGACCGCGGCGCCGACGCTTCCCTGTCTTCCCGCGATCACAAATCAGTCGGCCGCCTGCCGCTGCTGGCGCTTGGCGTCGGCAGCTTCGGCATCGGCACCGGCGAGTTCGTCATCATGGGCCTGCTGCCCGATGCCGCCACCGACCTCGGCATCTCGATCCCGCAAGCTGGCCACCTGATCAGCGCCTATGCGCTCGGCGTGGTCGTCGGCGCGCCGCTGCTGGCGGTGCTGGGCGCACGCTGGCCGCGGCGCAACCTGCTGATCGCACTGATGGCGGTGTTTGCTGCGGGCAATATCGCCAGCGCGCTGGCGCCGTCGTACCTGTCGATGATGGTGGCGCGCCTGCTCACGGGTTTTCCGCACGGCACGTACTTCGGCGTGGCGGCGCTGGTTGCCGCGAGCCTGGTGCCGCGCGAGCGGCGCGCGCAGGCGGTAGGGCTGGTGATGCTGGGCCTGACCACCGCCACGCTGGTCGGCGTGCCGATCGCCGCCGCGGTCGGCACATGGCTGGGCTGGCGCTCGGCCTTCGTGATCGTCGGCGCGCTCGGCGCGTTGACCGCGCTGCTGGTATGGCGCTGGGTGCCGTTCGTGCCGGCTGACCGGCGTGCCAGTCCGCTGCGCGAGCTGTCGGCACTCGGGCGCAAGCAGGTCTGGCTGACGCTGGGGATCGGCGCGATCGGGTTTGGCGGCATGTTTTCCGTGTTCAGCTATATCAAGCCGACCATGCTGGAGCTGGCGCATATGCCGGCGGCGGGCATCCCGGTGGTGCTGGCGCTGTTCGGCGTCGGCATGGTGGTCGGCAACCTCGCCGGCGCCAGGCTGGCCGACAAGGCGCTGATGCCGACAGTGGGCGGTGTTCTGGTCTGGACCGCGCTGGTGCTGGGCGCCTTTACCTTGACCGCGCCGCATGCCTGGCTGGCGGCGTTCAACGTGCTGCTGGTGGGCACCGCGGTGGCGCTGGGCCCGGCGTTGCAGATCCGGCTGATGGACGTGGCGGGCGACGCCCAGACGCTGGCCGCCGCGCTCAACCATTCGGCCTTCAACCTGGCCAATGCGCTGGGCGCATGGCTGGGCGGGCTGACCATTGCCGCCGGCTTCGGCTGGGAATCGACCGGGTGGGTCGGGCTGCTGCTGGCGCTTGGCGGTCTGGTGATCTATGCCTGGTCGATGCTGAGCATGGAGCGGCGCGTCCCTGCCGCGGCGTAGCACCCTGGCGGGTGCGGCGCAGCAGAATCCCGAAAACAAGAAGGGGGTGCCATGCCGGCACCCCCTCCTTGATTGCGCGTGTTGCCTGCGCCGGATTTACTCCGCGTCTGCCACGCTCGCGCCGACCACGTTGAAGCCGCCATCGACATAGGTGATCTCACCCGTCACGCCGCTGGCCAGGTCCGACAGCAGGAAGGCGGCGACGTTGCCGACTTCTTCGATGGTGACATTGCGGCGCAGCGGCGCGGCTTCTTCGAAGTGGCCGAGCAGCTTGCCGAAGCCCTTGATGCCGGACGCGGCCAGGGTCTTGATCGGACCGGCCGAAATGCCGTTGGCGCGGATGCCGCGCGGGCCCACCGATGCGGCCAGGTAGCGCACGCTGGCTTCGAGCGAGGCCTTGGCCAGGCCCATGGTGTTGTAGTTGGGGACGACGCGCTCGGCGCCCAGGTAAGTCAGCGTCAGCAGCGAGGCCTTGTCCGACAGCAGCGGCAGCGCGGCCTTGGCCAGCGCCGGGAAGCTGTATGCGGAAATGTCGTGGGCGATGCGGAAGCCTTCGCGCGACAGGCCGTCGAGGAAATCGCCGGCAATCGCTTCACGCGGGGCGAAGCCGATCGAATGCACCAGGCCGTCGAACTTTTCCCAGCGCTGGCCCAGCGCGGCGAAGGTGGCGGCAATCTGCTCGTCGCTGCCGACGTCGCATTCGAATACCAGGTCGCTGCCGAATTCCTTGGCAAAGTCGCTGATCCGGTCCTTGAACCGTTCGCCGACGTAGGTGAAGGCCAGTTCGGCGCCTTCGCGCTTGCACGCCGAGGCAATGCCATAGGCGATCGAGCGGTTCGAAAGCAAGCCGGTGATCAGGATCCGCTTACCTGCCAGAAATCCCATAAATTCTCCAAGGTGGTGTATCAGGCACGCTTCGTGCGTCCGCCGTGCGGCGGTGCGGGTGCCGGGCTGTCTTGCGGCCCTTTTATTGCGCCGCGCAGAGGGAATGTCCGGATGGCTGGGGCCACCCCGGACGCATGTAAAATTGTCTCATACTTGGCCCGGCCGCAGAACGCCGGGCCCCACAGGTGACAGTGGAGGAATCCAACAGGATGCCTATTCAAGCACGTTGGCCGCTTCAGGCGGCATGGCAGTGCTTCCGGCGGGATGCAGTACTGCATGGTGGTTGGGCGGCAATGAAGCTGGCGCTGACGCTGGCGGCGGGGGTCTCGCTCTTTTCTGATCCGGCATGGGCGGCGCATGGCTTTGCGCTGCATGGGGACCTCAAATACCAGCCGAATTTCTCGCACTTCGAATACGCCAATCCCAACGCACCGGTCGGCGGCACGCTGACGCTCGCCAATCCTGACCGGCGCACCAGTTTCGACAAGTTCAATCCGTTCACGCTGAAGGGCACCTCGGCGCCGGGCCTGAACGCGCTGATGTTCGAGTCGCTGCTGATCAGCAGTGCCGACGAAAGCGCCAGCGCCTACGGCCTGCTGGCCGAGGACGTCACGGTGGCGCCCGACGAGTTGTCGGTCACCTTCACGATCCGCCCGCAGGCGCGCTTTTCCAATGGCGACCCGGTGCTCGCGTCGGACGTCAAGTATTCCTACGACATGCTGATGAGCAAGGCCTCGAGCCCCGGCTATCGCAGCATGTGCACCGACGTCAAGGCGGTGGTCGTGACCGGCGAGCGCACCGTGCGCTTCGATTTCAAGCAGCGCAACCGCGAGCTGCCGCTGATCGTCGGCTCGCTGCCGGTGTTCTCGCGCAAATGGACCGCCAAGGTGCCGTTCGAGAAGCTGACCTTCGAGCCGCCGGTGACCAGCGGCCCCTACCTGATCGAGCGCTTCGACGCCGGCCGCGGCATCATCTTCCAGCGCGACCCGAAATACTGGGGCAAGGACCTCGCCGTGCGGCGCGGCACCTTCAACTTCGCGCGCGTGGTCTACCGCCTGTACAAGGACGAGACCGCGCGGCTCGAGGCCTTCAAGGCCGGCGAGTTCGACGCCATCGTCGAATACAAGGCCAAGAACTGGGCCAAGAGCTACCAGGGCACGCGCTTCCGCAACGGCGAGCTGCTCAAGACCGAGTTCCCGCACCGCAACGGCGCCGGCATGCAGGGCTATGTCATGAACCTGCGCAAGCCGGTGTTCCAGGACGTGCGCGTACGCCAGGCGCTGATCCTCGCGCTGGATTTCGAATGGCTCAACCGGCAACTGTTCTACGGCGCCTACAAGCGGCTGGACAGCTGGTTCTCCAACAGCGAGCTGTCGGCCAGCGCCACCTTCGACGGCCGGCCCGGGCCCGGTGAACTGGTGCTGCTCGAACCGCTGCGCGCGCAGCTGCCGCCGGAGGTGTTCGGCCCCGACGTGGTCCAGCCCAGCACCGCGCCGCCGCGCTCGCTGCGCGACAACCTGCGCCTGGCGCGGCGGCTGCTGGCCCAGGCCGGCTGGACCTATACCGACGGCGCGCTGCGCAATGCCAAGGGCGAGCCGCTGGTGTTCGAGTTCCTCGACGACGGCGGCGCCATGAGCCGGGTGATCACCACCTACGTGCGCAACCTCGAGAAGCTCGGCATCCAGGTGCACCAGCGCACCACGGATTTCGCGCTGTACCAGAAGCGCCTCGAAGACTTCGACTTCGACATGGTGTCGATTCGCTTCCCCGATTCGCAAAGCCCCGGCAATGAGCTGCGCGACCGCTTCTCCAGCGAGGCCGCGGGCACGCCGGGCTCGGACAACCTGTTCGGGCTGAAGTCGCCGGTGGTCGACAAGCTGGTGGACAACGTGCTGCGCGCCGATACCCGCGAGGAACTGGTCACCGCCGGCCGCGCGCTGGACCGGGTGCTGATGCACGGCTATTACATCGTGCCGAACTGGTACAGCGCGTCGCACCGGGTGGCCTACCGCAGGACGCTGGCGTATCCGCAGCGGCTGCCGTATTTCTACACGGCCGAAGGCTGGATCCTCAGCCACTGGTGGCGCACCGACGTGCAGGCGCAAGCCCGCTGAGGCGCTCAGGCGCTGGCGGATTCAGCGCGGACAAGGAAAGAGACGGCCCCCATGCTTGCCTATCTGCTCAAACGCATTTTGCTGATGATTCCGACTTTGGTCGGGGTCATCACGCTGACCTTCGTCGTGATCCAGTTCGTGCCGGGCGGCCCGGTCGAACAGATGATGATGGAGCTGAAAGGGCGCGGCGGCGCTGGCGAAGCCAGCGGCGGCGGCGCCGAATACCGCGGGCGGCGCGGCGTCGACCCCGACAAGATCAAGGAGATCCAGGCCCTCTACGGCTTCGACAAGCCGCCGCTGGAGCGCTACTTCCTGATGCTCAAGCGCTTTGCGCAGTTCGACCTGGGGCAGAGCTATTTCCAGCACCGCAGCGTGTGGGAGCTGGTCAAGTCCAAGCTGCCGGTTTCGGTCAGCCTCGGCTTGTGGACCTTCTTCCTGACCTACCTGATATCGGTGCCGCTCGGCATCTCCAAGGCGATCCGGGCGGGCAGCCGCTTCGACGTGGTGACCAGCGTCATCGTGCTGGTGGGCTATGCCATTCCCGGCTTCGTGCTGGGCGTGCTGCTGCTGGTGCTGTTCGGCGGCGGCACCTTCGTGCAGTGGTTCCCGCTGCGCGGGCTGACTTCCGACAACTGGGAGCAGCTGTCGCTGATGGGCAAGGTGATGGACTACCTGTGGCACCTGGTGCTGCCGATCACGGCGTCGGTGGTGGGCAGCTTCGCGGTCGTGACCATGCTGACCAAGAACGCCTTCCTCGAGGAAATCCGCAAGCAGTACGTGCTGACCGCGCGCGCCAAGGGCCTGGGCGAGCGCCGCGTGCTGTGGAAGCACGTCTTCCGCAATGCCCTGATCCCGCTGGTGACCGGGTTCCCGGCGGCGTTCATCGGCGCCTTCTTCACCGGCTCGCTGCTGATCGAGACGCTGTTCTCGCTCGACGGCCTGGGGCTGCTGTCGTATGAGGCGGTGCTGCGGCGCGACTATCCGGTGGTGCTGGGCACGCTCTACCTGTTCACGCTGATCGGGCTGGTCACCCGCCTGATCTCCGACGTCTGCTACGTGCTGGTGGATCCGCGCATCCATTTCGAGGGCCTGCACCGATGAAACCGTTCTCGCACGCGGCGGCCAACGGCCTGCCGCATTCGCCTTCGCCGCGCCAGCGCGCCTGGCAGCGTTTTCGCCGCAACCGGCGCGGCTACTGGAGCCTGGTGATCTTCGTCCTTATCTTCGTGCTCAGCCTTGGCGCGGAACTGCTGTCGAGCAACCGGCCGCTGGTGGTGCACTACAAGGGCGAATGGTATTTCCCCATCGTCAAGGTCTATCCCGAAACCACCTTCGACGGCGATTTCCCGACGCCGGCCGACTACCTGGACCCGTATATCCGCGACCGCATCACCACCAACGGCAATTTCGCGGTGTTTCCACTCAACCGGTATTCATACGACTCGCTCAACTACTTCGCCAAGGAACCCAATCCGGCACCGCCCTCGGCGGAGAACTGGCTCGGCACCGACGACCGCGGCCGCGACGTGCTGGCGCGGCTGCTGTACGGCTTCCGCGTGTCGGTGCTGTTCGCGCTGGCGCTGACGGTGATCGGGGTGCTGGTCGGCACCCTGACCGGGGCGCTGATGGGCTTCTTCGGCGGGCGCTTCGACCTGTTCTCGCAGCGCGCCATCGAGATCTGGAGCTCGATGCCCGAGCTCTACCTGCTGATCATCTTCGCCTCGATCTTCGAGCCCAGCCTGGCGCTGCTGATCATCCTGCTGTCGCTGTTCGGCTGGATGGGGCTGTCCGACTACGTGCGCGCCGAGTTCTACCGCAACCGCTCGCTCGACTACGTCAAGGCCGCGCGCGCGCTGGGCCTGTCCAACGTGCAGATCATGTGGCGCCATATCCTGCCCAACAGCCTGACTCCGGTGATCACCTTCCTGCCATTCCGCATGAGCGCGGCCATCCTGGCGCTGACCAGCCTGGACTTCCTCGGCCTGGGCGTGCCGCCCACCACGCCCAGCCTGGGCGAGCTGCTGGCGCAGGGCAAGGCCAACCTCGACGCGTGGTGGATCTCGCTGTCGACCTTCGCGGTGCTGGTGGTCACGCTGCTGTTGCTGACCTTCATGGGCGATGCGCTGCGCGATGCCTTCGATACCCGGCTGGGCCTGGCCGCGCTGCGCGGCCGCGTCGAACCCAAGGTTCCCGCCGGCGCGCCCACCGGCGCGGCACCGGAGGCCACGCCATGACCGCGGTGTCGCCGATGACCTTGCCGGAGGTGGAGCCGGCACCGATGCCCGCGCCGGGATCGACGCTGATGTGTGTCGACAAGCTGTCCGTCACCTTCGGCCATGGCGAGCATGCCACCCGCGCCGTGCGCGAAGTCAGCTTCGACCTGCGCGCCGGCGAGCGCTATGCGCTGGTGGGCGAGTCGGGCTCGGGCAAGACCGTGACGGCGCTGGCCATGCTGCGGCTGGTGGAAGACGCCTACTACGATGGTGCGATCCGCTTCGAGGGCAAGAACCTGCTGGAGGTTTCCGATCGCGAGATGCGTGCGATCCGCGGCGCCGAGATCGCGATGATCTTCCAGGAGCCGATGACCGCGCTGAACCCGCTGTACACCATCGGCAACCAGATCGTCGAGACCCTGGCGCTGCACGAGGGACTGGACCGCCGCGCCGCGCGCGAGCGCGCCATCGCGCTGCTGGAGCGCACCGGCATCAGCGATGCCGCGCACCGCTTCGACAGCTTCCCGCACCAGCTGTCGGGCGGCCAGCGCCAGCGCGCCATGATCGCCATGGCGCTGGCGTGCCGGCCCAAGCTGCTGCTGGCCGACGAGCCGACCACGGCGCTGGACGTCACCATCCGCGCGCAGATCCTCGACCTGCTGCGCGACCTGCAGGCCGAGTTCGGCATGGCGGTGATGCTGATCACGCACGACCTCAACCTGGTGCGCGCGTTCGCGCAACGCGTCGGCGTGATGGAGAAGGGCGTGCTGGTGGAAACCGGCGAGACCGCCAGCGTGTTTGCCGCGCCCCAGCATCCCTATACCCGCAAGCTGATCGACAGCCGCCCGCGGCGCGAGGTGCTGCCGCTGGTGCCGCTGGCGCCGGTGCTGCTCGAGGCGAACAAGCTCGGCGTCAGCTATGCGCGCAAGCGCCGCGGCCTGGCAGGGTGGTTCGGCAAGGACCAGTTCGCGGCGGTCAAGGATGTCGACTTCCAGCTGCGCGAGGGCGAGACCCTGGGCATCGTCGGCGAATCGGGCTCGGGCAAGACCACGCTGGCGCATACCGTGCTGGCGCTGCAGCGCAAGAGCGCGGGTACCATCCATTTCCTCGGCCGCAGTTTCGACAGCGCCACGCGCGACGATCGCCGCAAGCTGCGCGCGCGCATGCAGGTGGTGTTCCAGGATCCGTTCGGATCGCTGGCGCCGCGCATGACCATCGAGCAGATCGTCGGCGAAGGCCTGGCGCTGCACCAGCCCGGGCTATCGCGCGAGGCCACGCGCCAGCGCGTGATCGAGGCACTGCGCGAGGTCGGCCTCGACCGTACCGCGCTGGGCCGCTATCCGCATGAATTCTCCGGCGGGCAGCGCCAGCGCATTGCCATCGCCCGCGTGCTGATCCTCAAGCCCCAGATACTGGTGCTGGACGAGCCGACCTCGGCGCTGGACGTGTCGATCCAGCAGCAGGTGCTGGCGCTGCTGTCGCAGCTGCAGCACAAGTACAACCTCAGCTACCTGTTTATCAGCCATGACCTAGCGGTGATCCGCGCCATGGCGCACCGGGTCATCGTGATGAAGGCGGGCGAGGTGGTCGAGGCGGGCGACACCGAGGTGGTGCTCGGCGCACCGCAGCATCCCTATACGCGCAAGCTGATGGCCGCGGCGCAGGTCGGTGCCGCGTGAGCGGACCGGTCTTCTGTTGCGCTGCAACGGCATTGGCTTGCGTTGCCGGCTAGCATCCCACCATGGGATTAATCCGATAAAGAAGATGCGAAAACCGGTCTATATCGTTGATTCGGAAGCCAAATCCGTCGAATTTGTAACGAACTTTGACATGTGAATGACAACCCTTTACCATCCCGCCAGAACTAGTTTTGGGGGTGGTCCGTCCGGCGCATTTGCGCATGCCGTGCACGATTGCAGTGCGGCAGCCGGCGCGACGGGCTGGCGCGAAGGTTGCGTCGGGTTTGCCCTCGTAGTTCACATGATGATCGCCCGACGCCACTGACACGTTCGCGCGACATCCACCCAATACCCAGCTGCCCCGGACCTTGTGCCGGGGCTTGCTTTGGAACGATCAACAGGAGAACCAATGCAGCGATCGGTGCTTCATTCCCTGGCGCGCGCCGCCGTCGGATTTGCCCTTGCCTGCGGTGCGACTGTGTCGAATGGAGTGCTGGCGGATACGGTATTCAAGGATGCCGACACCCGTATCGAGTCCGCGGCCCCGGCCATGGATCCGCATCCGGAAGGCAAGCGCGGCTTGCTGTCGTCGGTGGTGAATTCCACCAGCAACGTTGCCAGCAAGGCTGGCGACCTGGTCATGAATGCGCTGGGCCTGATCGGCGTGCGTTACCGCTTCGGCGGCAATACGCCCGAATCGGGCCTGGACTGCAGCGGCTTCGTCCGCTACGTGTTCCATGACACCTTCGGCTTCATGCTGCCGCGCCGCTCCGTCGAAATCAGCCGCGTCGGCACCACCGTGGCGACCAGCGACCTGCGTCCGGGCGACCTGGTGTTTTTCAACACCATGCGCCAGACCTTCTCGCACGTCGGCATCTATATCGGCGACAACAAGTTCGTGCATGCGCCGTCCACCGGCAGCAAGATCCGGGTCGACGACATGCGCGCGGCCTATTGGGTGACCCGCTACAACGGCGCCCGCCGCATCGACGAAGGCAACGAGCGCAGCGGCGAGAGCCTTGGCGACATGGTCGAGACGCTCAAGCGCTACGATCCCAAGGCTGCCCGCGCGTCGATGTACGGCGGCTGACGGCTGGCGACGCGTTAAACAAGAAAGGACTGCTGCGGCAGTCCTTTTTGTTTTCCGATGCAGCGGCGGCGCGGCTACTGCGCCGCGACCTTGCCGGCCGGCGCCAGCCGGGCCTGTTCCAGACGCTGCCGCAGCGTTGCCATGACCGCCGCGGTGGCCTGTTCGCCCGCCAGCACGGCGCGGTTGCGCGCATTGAAGTCGCTGCCGCCCATGTCGGGCAGTTCGGGCCGGATCACCACGTCGGCGCGGGCCAGCGCCATGCGGTTGATGGACTGGCCCATGATCGCCGTGGTCTGCAGCAGCACGCCGCTCTGGCCGGCGTGCTGCTGCGCCGACGGATCGGCCGAGATATTGACCGCGATGACAAAGTCCGCGCCCATGCTGCGCGCGGAATCGACCGGCACCGGCTCGACCAGGCCGCCGTCGACATAGTCATGCCCCTGGATCGAGACCGGCTGGAACACGCCGGGGACGCTGCTGGAAGCGCGCACGGCCTGGCCCGTGTTGCCGCGCCGGAACAGGATCTTCTCACCGCTCTTCAGGTCGGTGGCGACGATGCCCAGCGGCAGCTTCATGGCTTCGATGGGGCGGTTCTGCACCAGGCGGTTGACGTAGTTCTGCAGGGCCTCGCCCTTGAGCCAGCCGCCGAAGCGGGTGCCGAACGGCAGGGCCCAGTCGGCGATGGCGGCCTCGTCCATGGTCAGGGCCAGCTTGTTGAGCTGGAAGCCGTTGAGCCCGCTGGCGTACAGCGCCGCCACCACCGCGCCGGCGCTGGTGCCGGTGACCAGGTCGGCGTGGATGCCCTGGGCCTCGAGCGCCTTGATCACGCCGATATGCGCGAAGCCGCGCGCCGCGCCGCCGCCCAGCGCCAGGCCGATCTTGACGGGCCGTTGCGCGGGTGGCGCGGGCGTGGCCGCGGCCGGCGGCGCGGGACGCGGGCCGAAGGCGCAGCCGGCCAGCAGGGCGGCGGCGGGAATGCCGAGAAAATGACGTCGTTGCATGCAGCGGGATCGGTAACAAGGTGGGGCCGGCGGCGGCGATGTGATGTGGGCGCTTCTCCGTCCACGTTCGCAGCGCCGGCCTGGTTGGCGGCCACACCTCAGACCGGCGCAAGCATAAATGATTCCGCGCGGCGCCGGTGCGCGCAGCGGGTCGGGGCAGGGTAGAGAGGCCAGGCAATACGCGTTGGTATAATGCAGGGCCCGCACATACACCAGCCTGCGCGCCGCGGCGCGCGGGCTTTCTTGTTTTTCCCCTGACCATGACCCAACGCGTCCGCACCCGCTTTGCGCCGAGCCCGACCGGCTTCATCCATCTCGGCAACATCCGCTCCGCGCTCTATCCCTGGGCCTTTGCCCGCCGCATGCAAGGCGACTTCATCCTGCGCATCGAGGATACCGACGTCGAGCGTTCGTCGCAGGAAGCGGTCGACGTGATCCTCGAAAGCATGGCATGGCTGGAACTGGATATCGACGAGGGTCCGTTCTACCAGATGCAGCGCATGGACCGCTATCGCGAGGTGGTGGCGCAGATGGTCGAGGCCGGCCTGGCCTACCGCTGCTACATGAGCACGGCGGAACTGGACGCACTGCGCGAAGCCCAGCGCGAGCGCGGCGAAAAGCCGCGCTACAACGGCTTCTGGCGCCCGGAGCCGGGCAAGGTGCTGCCCGAACCGCCGGCCGGCGTGGACCCGGTGATCCGCTTCAAGAACCCCATCGGCGGCAGCGTGGTGTGGGACGACGCGGTCAAGGGCCGCATCGAGATTGCCAACGACGAGCTTGACGACCTGGTGATCGCGCGCCCCGACGGCACGCCCACCTACAACTTCTGCGTGGTGGTGGATGACCTGGACATGCGCATCACGCATGTGATCCGCGGCGACGATCACGTCAACAACACGCCGCGCCAGATCAACATCATCCGCGCGCTGGGCGGCACGCCCCCGGTCTATGCCCATCTGCCGACGGTGCTCAACGAGCAGGGCGAGAAGATGAGCAAGCGCCATGGCGCGATGAGCGTGACCGGGTATCGCGACGAGGGCTACCTGCCCGAGGCGGTGCTGAACTATCTGGCCCGGCTGGGCTGGGCCCACGGCGATGCCGAGATCTTCTCGCGCGAACAGTTCGTCGAGTGGTTCGACCTGGAACACCTCGGCAAGTCGCCCGCCCAGTACAACCCCGAGAAGCTGGCCTGGCTCAACAACCACTACATCAAGGTCGGCGACAACCAGCGCCTGGCCACGCTGACGCAGCCGTTCATCGAGGCGCTGGGCGGCAAGGTGGAAGGGGCGGACCTGGTCGGCGTGATCGCGCTGGTGAAGGACCGCGCCAACACGCTGAAGGAAGTCGCGCAGGCCGCGCTGCTGTTCTATCGTGGCGAGCCGCAGGCGGATGCCGCGCTCAAGGCGGAACACCTGACCCCTGAGATCCAGCCGGCGCTGGCGGCACTGTCGGCCCGGCTGGCGGCGTTGCCCGCCTGGACCCGCGAAGAGATCAGCGCTGCTTTCAAGGCCGTGCTGGCCGAGTTCGGGCTGAAGATGCCGAAGCTGGCCATGCCGGTACGGCTGCTGGTGGCGGGACAGCTGCAGACGCCCAGCATCGACGCGGTACTGGAACTGTTCGGCCGCGACACGGTGCTGCGCCGCCTGGCCGCCGCGGCTTGAGCGCTGCCTGAAAAGCCGCAAAAAAAGTCCGCGCCGGGGCTTGCACATCGGCGCGGACTTGCGCATAATCTCGTTCTCCCTGCAGCGCGATCGATGATCAAGCGGGCCGGCGGATTCGCAAGGATCCTCGTTTCTCTGGACGGATTATTGAAGTGCAGAGCAAGCGAAAAAAGCTGAAACGGGAACTTGCAAAGATTAATGATTGATATATAATCTTGGCTTCGCTTGAAACGGTGGTTAATTCCGGCGAAAGCAGCAAGTGGTGGTAAATAGAAGTACCATGGGGCTATAGCTCAGCTGGGAGAGCGCTTGCATGGCATGCAAGAGGTCAGCGGTTCGATCCCGCTTAGCTCCACCAAGATTCAGGCGCCAGCCACGCAGTATCGGTTGATGCCAGACGGAACGTGTTGAAAGACAAGTTTCTGTCCCCTTCGTCTAGAGGCCTAGGACATCACCCTTTCACGGTGAGTACAGGGGTTCGAATCCCCTAGGGGACGCCAAAACAGCCGGGCGTAATCAGACGTCCAGCATGTCGCCTCAAGTAAAAGCTTGAGGTGGCAGCCGACTAAGGAGTGGTAGTTCAGTCGGTTAGAATACCGGCCTGTCACGCCGGGGGTCGCGGGTTCGAGTCCCGTCCACTCCGCCAAAACTAAACCCGCATGGTGTATCCACCATGCGGGTTTTTCTTTTGGGTGAGGGATTATGTTGTGATTCGCGGTAAATGCAATAAAATCTGTTGCATTCGTTGTGAAAAGCGCTATATAATTCTGTCTTCGCTGCAAACGCTGCGCTAGCGGCAGCAGTGGAAGAATCCAGCAGTAACCGTCCAGAACACCGGATACGGGGCTATAGCTCAGCTGGGAGAGCGCTTGCATGGCATGCAAGAGGTCAGCGGTTCGATCCCGCTTAGCTCCACCAGAATCTGGGAAGCGTCTGAAAAGAGGCTTCCCAAGCGCGAAAAAGCCTGCTATGATGGCGGACTTTCCAGCGCAAGACAGAAAACGCGTTGAACAACAAGTTTCTGTCCCCTTCGTCTAGAGGCCTAGGACATCACCCTTTCACGGTGAGTACAGGGGTTCGAATCCCCTAGGGGACGCCAAAACAGCCGGGCGTAATCAGACGTCCAGCATGTCGAATCAGGCGCAAGCTTGAGTCGACAGCCGACTAAGGAGTGGTAGTTCAGTCGGTTAGAATACCGGCCTGTCACGCCGGGGGTCGCGGGTTCGAGTCCCGTCCACTCCGCCAACTTTGAAAAGCCCGCGCAAGCGGGCTTTTTTCTTTTGTACGGAGTGGAGCGAGCCGCCTGCGCGGCTCGCGGCGGGACGAGAAGGGCTGCGCCTGCAGGCGCAGCAGCGGCCTGCGGCACGTAGGCGAGTCCCGTCCACTCCGCCAATTTTGAAAAGCCCGCGCAAGCGGGCTTTTTTCTTATCCTCGTCGCACAGGGCAGCGTCATCGTGACGTGCCCGTACTGATCAATTTTCCGGATCCTTGCTGACCCTGCTGAAATACCGCACCAGCAGCACGCCTGCCAGCGCCAGGCTGATGCTGTTGGCCAGCCAGAAGCCGCTCGCGCCATGCGTGAAGGCCGGCAAGCCGTCGATCAGGCCAAAGCCCAGCACGTAGCCTCCGCCCAAACCGATGCCCCACAGCGAGCCGGCGTAGATCACCGTCGGGATCAGCGCGATCTTGTATGCGCGCAGGATAAAGGCCGTCATCACCTGCACCGCGTCGAATGCCTGGTAGAACGCCACGAACAGCACCAGCGGCAGCGCCGCGGCGACCACCGCGGGGTCGCTGGCATAGGCGTCCAGCACGGGCTTGCGCATCAGCCACAGCAGCGCGCCGGTCAACATCGCGAGCACCACCGCCATGCGGATGCCGCGCCAGGCGAGGCGGCTGGCGCCGGCCCGGTCGCGCGCGCCGAGATGCTGGGCCACCAGCGTCGAGGTGGCAATGCCCAGCGACAGCGGCAGCATGTAGGCCACCGCCCCCAGGTTGGCGATGATCTGGTGGCCGGCGAGCGTCACCGTGCCCAGTCGCGTGATGAAGATCGACATCAGCGTGAACGACGTGATCTCGATCAGGTAGGTCAGCCCCATCGGTACGCCCAGGCGCAACAGCGCGCGCAGCGGCGCGGCGGCGGGCCAGCTCCAGGTGTCGAAGATGCGCAGCGCATGATAGGCGCTGCCATGGCGCAGGATCAGCACCCCGGCGATGCACCAGCCCCAGCTGATCAGCGTCGACGCCAGGCCGCAGCCAGGCCCGCCCATCGCCGGCAGGCCCAGTCCGCCGTGTATGAACCAGGCATTGAGCGGCACCTTCAGCGCCAGCCCGCCGACCTGCAGCACCGTCACCATGATCGGCCGCGACAGCGCATTGTTCAGCGCCGAGTAGATGCGGAAGGCCAGGGCCGCCGGCAGGCCGAAGGCACCGAAATGCAGGTAGGCGGTGGCCTTTTCGACCAGCTCGGGCGGGGCCTTGGCGAAGGCCAGCAGCGGGCCCGGAAACGCCAGCAGCAGCACACCGGGCAGCGCCAGCGCGGCGCCCAGCCAGGCGGCCTGCCGCACTTCCGCGCCGATGGCCTCGAGGCGGCCGGCGCCGTAGAGCTGGCCGGCGATGGGCGAGAGCGCCTGCAGCACGCCCATCAGGCTGATATAGATGGTCACGTAGATCGATCCGCCCAGCCCCACGGCGGCGAGGTCGGTGGCGGAGGCGCGTCCGGCCATCACGGTGTCGATCACGCCGAAGGCGATCACGGCGAGTTGCCCGGCCAGCACGGGGGCGGCCAGGGCGGCAATGCGGCGAAGGTCTTGGAACAGTGTCATTGAGGGCTCGGCAGGGGCGGGCTGGAAGTCCAGCCCCGCAGTTCCTGCGGCCGGAATGGTTCGTGGGCGCGTCAGGCGCTGCGGTGTATCGGGGTGGCGGCTAGTGGCGTGGCGAGCAACCGGAGACCACGCTCACGGCTGGCGCGGCAGGCGGCGTCGCGGCAGGTCGGGGCGCGGGTGCACCGCGCGGGCGGTATCGACCAGGCGGTACATGCGGAAGCGCTCGTCACGGTCGGCCGGGCGCCGGCCTTCCCAGATCAGCCGCCACTCGAAGTGCGAGATATTGCCCGGCTCGCCGTAGTCGACCGAATCGTGGCGCAGCAAAACGTCGCAGCCGTCGTTGGGCCCGCCGAAGCGGATATGGCCGAAGTAGGCGAACGACGCCAGCTGCGCATCGCCCATGCGGATCGGCTGCACGCACTGGTAGGCCGGCGGCAGCGCCATCGACGCCGCCTGGGCCACGTCGCGATAGGTCTTGCCGTAGTTGATCGACGGCAGCCACAGCGTCATCGCCATCACCCACATCAGCGTGGTGCCGGCCGCGGAAATCACCACCGGGCGCCAGATCTGCTTGGGCGCACGCGACAGGCGCCAGCGCACGATCAGCACCCATGCCACCGTCGCCGCGAGCGCGAACACCACCGCGGCGATGGTGAATTCATGCTGGTAGCCGGGCAGCTGGCGGAACACATTGCGCGCGATGCGCGGCGGCCAGCCGGTGGTCTTGGCGATCCACATGAACCAGACCGTGCCGCCGAAGATGGTGAAGAACAGCAGCGCGAACCAGTCGATGGCGTTGATCACGCCGCGCGCCAGCGTCGGCAGGGCAAAGGCGGCCAGCACCGCCATCGGCGGCAGCAGCAGGATGAACTGCACGTCGCCGGCGCTGCGTTGCAGGAACAGCAGGATCAGTACCGGCAGCAGCAGCGCCAGCGGCGCCGCGACATGGGGCGCGCGGCGCATGCCGGCCCACGCGATCCAGGCCCAGCCCGCGATCGGCCACACCGGCCACGTGTACAGGAACAGGTTGCGCATGTTGAAGCCGAACGTCGCCATATTGGGCGAGCCGTAGCTGCGGCGGTCGTAGCGCGACCATTCGCGGATAAAGGTCACGGCCTCGTTGCGGTCGGCCGCGCCGAAATAGGCGGCCGCCAGCCATGCCGCGACGATCAGCAGCGCCAGCGGAATCGCGACCATGGCAAGCCGCCGCCATGGCAGCGGCTTGCACACCAGCGCGCAGACCGCCGTGCCGAGCAGCAGCGCCAGCGCCAGCAGCGGCCCGCTGGCCAGCGTCAGGCCACCCAGCGCGGCACCATAGATCAGGCTGCCCTGGGTGGGCTTGTCGAGGCTGCGCACCATGCCGTACAGCGCCAGCGCGATGAACGCGACCTGGCCGACCTGCGGCGTGGTCTCGTGCCCGCGCATGGCCAGGCCCACGCAGGCCAGGAAGATCAGCAGCGCGCCGTCGGCCAGCGTGCGGCCGTAGTCGCGCGCATTGGGCTGGCCGCCGAAGGCATAGGCAAAGGGCTGGACCTCGTCGCGCCGGCCCAGCAGGTAGGTGGTGTACCAGATGCAGGCGCAGGTGGCGAAGAAGAACAGCGCCGTCGCCAGCCGTGCCGCGTCGGTCGCGCCGAGCCAGCCGCCAAAGCTGCGGATCATCAGCGCGCCGATCCAGAACACCAGCGGGCCGTCCTCGCTGTAGGGGCGGCCGACGATGTTCGGCATCAGCCAGTCGTGCGTGCTGCCGGTGGCGAGTTGCCACATCACGCCGAAGCCCGCGGCATCCTCGTTCTTCCACGGGTCGCGCCCGAACAGGCCGACCAGGCCGTAGATGATGCAGATGGCCAGCAGCAGCGCGCGCGGCAGGGCGCCGGTGGCGGCTGCGGTCAACTGGACGGGTGAGGTGTTGGCTTGACGCATCGATGCTCAGGTCGGGCCGTGGCGCCATGGCGCGAAGGCCACAGTATCGCGCATGCGGCGGCCGCGTGGCCGTGGCATGGCGTGGAAGCCTCACGGAACGTGGGGGTAAATCCCGATGACGGGCAGTACCGGCGGGGCCGGCCAGGCGCTCCGGCACAAATGCAAAGAGGCAGCCGATGCTGCCTCCTTGTGGTTCGCGCGCGCCCCGGAACCTGTCCGCGGCGTGCGCAAATCGGGGTCGCTGAAAGCGATTACTTCGCAGCCTTGCCCAGCTTGTTGCCGAACTTCTGGCGGAACTTTTCCACGCGGCCGGCGGTGTCCATGATCTTCTGGGTGCCGGTGTAGAACGGATGCGATTCCGACGAGACTTCGATCTTGGCCAGCGGATATTCCTTGCCGTCCTTCACGATCGTGTCCTTGGTCTGGATGGTCGAGCGGGTGATGAAGCTGAAGTCGCTGGACATGTCCTGGAACACGACTTCGCGGTAATTCGGGTGAATGCCTTCTTTCATGATGAGTCCTTTCTGGTTGGGTAGCCAGTCCGTTGCAATCCGCAGTTCTCCTTCAGGGGAGAAGGCATGGCGCGGCGACGAACGAACCACTTGCCGATTACGGGCAAACCGGGATTATGGCAGAAAAGCAAATAGTTGGGGAAGGGTGCAAGCGCATCGGCCCCACAAAGTGTTGTGCCATAAAGCGGCGTATTTTTCACATCGAGGCCGGGTCCTGCCGATAGAACGCCGCCAATGACTGGTAGACCACCGGCCAATGCCGCGCCAGTCCACCGGGCTCGACAAAAAATGCCTCGGACGTCACCGCAAAGAATTCGCTGGGCGCCTCGCTGCCATATGGGTCGATGATGCGCAGCGCCGCCGGCAAGCGCTCCGGATGTTCCCAGTCGGCCTCGTCGCGCGCGTCCCAGGCTTCGGCGAAGCGATCGTACTCGGTCAGGAAGGTCTCGGCCCAGGCCTCGGCGTCGACCTCGGGGTGCAGCACGCGCGAAAACGCCGGCACGCCGTCGGGCTCGCCGTCGAGCATGTCCAGCTTGTGGGCGAATTCGTGGATGACCACGTTATACGTATCCGCCGGCAGTTCATGGTCGCTGTCGATGCCCGCCCCCGGGCTGTGCACGTCGGGCCAGGACAGGATCACCGGCCCGTGCTCCCAGGCTTCGCCGCTGGCTTCTTCGACCACGCCGTGGACCAGGCCGATCTCGTCCTGCACGGTTCGCCGGATGATGAACTCGCCCGGGTAGAGCACGATGCCATGCCAGCCGCGGTACCACGGCAGCCCCAGTTTCAGGATCGGCACGCAGGCCTGCACCGCAACACTGACTACCATGTCGTCGGCCAGCGGCAGGTCATGCGCAGTGGAGTATTCCTTCTCGGCGATGAACAGCGTGGCCAGCTCGCGCAGCGCCGCCAGGTCGGCGCTGCCGTAGCGCTGCACGAACGGCAGCGTGGCCACGGTGCGAGTCCATAGCGCGTCGGGGATGGCGTAATGCTCCAGCTTGCGGGCGCGCGAGCGTGAGCGCAGGAATGTGGTCAGTTTGCCGAGCATGACATCGTCGAAAAACAAAAAAGGCGTGCCGCGGCACGCCTTCCTGTCTGCGTTGCGGCACGGCCGCAGCGAGGCTTAGCCGCCTCGGCGCATCATATCGAAAAACTCTGCGTTGTTCTTCGTCGCCTTCATCTTGTCCATGATGAATTCCATCGCCTGCACTTCGTCCATGTCGGAGATGAACTTGCGCAGCACCCAGATCTTCTGCAGGATGTCCGGCTTGATCAGCAGTTCTTCGCGGCGCGTGCCGGACTTGTTCAGGTTGATCGACGGATAGACGCGCTTTTCGGCCAGGCGGCGTTCCAGGTGCACTTCCATGTTGCCGGTGCCCTTGAACTCTTCGTAGATCACGTCGTCCATGCGGCTGCCGGTCTCGATCAGCGCGGTGGCGATGATGGTCAGCGAACCGCCTTCTTCCAGGTTGCGCGCGGCGCCGAAGAAGCGCTTGGGGCGCTGCAGCGCGTTGGCGTCGACACCGCCGGTCAGCACCTTGCCCGAGGCCGGCACCACCGTGTTGTAGGCGCGTGCCAGGCGGGTGATGGAGTCCAGCAGGATCACCACGTCGCGCTTCAGCTCGACCAGGCGCTTGGCTTTCTCGATCACCATTTCGGCGACCTGCACGTGGCGGATGGCCGGTTCGTCGAAGGTGGAGGCGACCACTTCGCCGCGCACCGAGCGCTGCATCTCGGTCACTTCTTCCGGGCGTTCGTCGATCAGCAGCACGAACAGGTCGGCTTCCGGATGATTGTTGGCGATCGCGTGTGCAATGTGTTGCAGCATCACGGTCTTGCCCGACTTGGGCGACGCCACCAGCAGCGCGCGCTGGCCGCGGCCGATCGGCGCGATCATGTCGATGATGCGGCCGGTGATGTTTTCTTCTGCCTTGATGTCGCGTTCGAGCGTGAGCGGCCGGTTCGGATGCAGCGGCGTCAGGTTCTCGAACATGATGCGGTTCTTGACCGCTTCGGGCGCCTGCCCGTTGACCTTGTCCACCTTCACCAGCGCGAAATAGCGCTCGCCGTCCTTGGGCGTGCGCACCTCGCCCTCGATCGAATCGCCGGTGTGCAGGTTGAAGCGGCGGATCTGCGACGGGCTGATGTAGATGTCGTCGGTGCTGGCCAGGTAGGAGGTCTCGGGCGAGCGCAGGAAACCGAAGCCGTCAGGCAGAACTTCCAGGGTGCCGTCTCCGTAGATGGTTTCGCCCATCTTGGCGCGCTTCTTCAGGATCGCAAACATCAGTTCTTGTTTGCGCATCCGCTGTGCGTTGTCGATCTCGAGCGTAGCCGCCATTTCGAGAAGCGCAGACACGTGAAGCGATTTGAGTTCTGTCAGGTGCATAGACGAGGGGTACAGATGGGCCCGGACGGGCGAGACCTAAAGGAAGGGGGGAAAATGAGCGAACGCTCGGGGAGTTGTTGGTGGCATCTTAGCACAATCCGACCGGCGCGCCAGGGTGTGGCGCACGCACGTCGGATCGTGACGAAACCGGGACCGCGGGTCGGGTCCCGGCGTGCAGCTTACAGGTTGCCGTCGAGGAAGGCAGTCAGTTGCGACTTCGACAGCGCGCCGACCTTCTGGGCCGCGACCGCGCCGTTCTTGAACAGGATCAGCGTCGGGATGCCGCGGATGCCGAACTTGGCAGGCACCTGCTGGTTTTCATCGACGTTGATCTTGGCGATCTGCAGCTTGTCACCGTAGTCCTTGGCGACTTCGTCCAGAATCGGCGCGATCATCTTGCAGGGGCCGCACCATTCCGCCCAGAAATCGAGCAGGACGGGCTTGTCGGACTGGAGGACGTCAGCGTCGAACGAGGCGTCGCTCACATACTTGATTTGTTCGCTCATGGCGGAAAACCTCTGGTTTCGCTCTGTTTATGTTGAAGGCTGGACGGCCGAGCCGTTACCTTACACGAGATTGCGCGGACCCGTCGGGCCGCCTCTTTGCGCCTGAAGCAGGCGGTGGAGGCCGCTACCGCGCCCGGTGCTGCCGATATGTTACCAGTTTGCCGATTTTCAAGACCGGCCGCCGGCACATCCGGCAAAGCTGCGGCAACCAGGCATATGGGCCCGCAAACAATGCCGTCATTCTGGTGCAAAGGTTTAATTCATTGAAATGCTTATTTTCAATGGCGGCGAGAGATTTGCCCAATCGCCGCGGCCGCCCACGGCGGGTGCCATGGAGTGCACTTGTGCGCGCCGGGGTGCCGGATGCGTACAGCGTGCGCGTAGAATAGAAGCGGACCGCACGGCGCCCGCTGGGCAACTCGCGGCGCACCATCCCGCTCCATCCCGCTCCATCCCTGTACCCTGCGCCCCTGACTAGGTCATCGACATGAACACCGATCCCCGCAAGCCTTCGCAGCCCGAGCCCGGCCAGGCGCCGGACGTCGACCACCTGAGCGATGCGCTGGACCATCTCAGCAGCGCCGTGGAGACCAACAGCATCGCCAGCGGCGCCGCCCGCGGCCTGGTCTACAGCATCATCGAAACGCTTGGTACTTTGGTGGGCGACCCCGACTTGCCCGAGCATGCGCGTTCAGGCTATGAAGGCCTGCTCGAAACCGCGCGCGAAATCCGCGCCCGCCTGGAAGGCGGCTCTGACTGAAGCGGCGCGGCCTGTCCCGGTATCGCGGTGCCTTCGCCGCCGGACGTGCCGGCTGGCGGCGCCGCGTCATGCTTGCCATGCGTTGCCTCCTGATTTGTTCCAACCCGACGCCGTTCCCGCATCCTTGCGGCCAACGCCCCAATGACGGTCCATGACGTCGCTACGCTTTCGCCCCGGTCCTGACTTTCTCGAGCAGGCAGCCACCGCTGCCTGGTATTTCCTCGACCGCTGCGGCGCGCCCGAGGCGGGTGCGCACGTGGTGGTGCCGACCGCCGCGCAGATTCCGGGCGTGCGCCAGGCGCTGGACGCCGCGGCGCGTGCGGCCGGGCGGCCGCGGCTGCTGCCGCGCGTGCTGACGCTGGGCCACTGGCTGCTCGACCTGCCGCCCGAGGGCGCGCCGGTGCGCAGCCCGGCGGCGCGCCTGCTCGCGGTGCAGCAGGCGGTGCGCGGACAGGAATGGCTGCGCCGGGCCTTCGGCGCGCAGAACGAAACCGCGGCGTGGGGCTTGTCGCAGACGCTGCTGGCGATCTGCGACGAGCTCAGCGCGCGCTGGCTCGAGGACGCCGCCATCCGCGACGACGACGAGATCGACGGCGACGATCGCGCGGGCCTGCTGCAAGGCGCGCTGGCGCGGACCTATTCGCATCTGTCGGAGCGATTCCTGGGCGAGGAGGCGCGCATCGTGCTGGCGTTCTGGCAGGCGCTGTCCGGGCCCGACGATCCGCTCCCGGCGAAGCGCCGCGCGCTGCGCGAACTGTCGCAGCAGCTGCGCGGTCCGGTGGTCTGGATTGCGCCGACCCCGCCCACGCCGCTCGAGGCCGCGTTCCTGCGCGATGCCGCCGAGCTGGTGCCGGTGCTGCAGGTGGGCTATGACTGGAGCGGGCAGGATGCAGATGATGACGGCTGGTACCACGCGCTGCTGGCGTTGTGGCCGGAAGCCAGGATCGCCGGCGGCGACGAGTCCGCGATTCACGCCACCGCGCCCGCGATGCCGGCGCTGCCGCCGCAGCGCCCGTCGGTCCGCGTGGTCGGCTGCGCCCGCTTCGAGGACGAGGCCGCGGCCGCCGCCGCGCAGCTGGTGCAGTGGCTCAACGAGGGCCGACGCCAGGTGGCGCTGGTCGCGCACGACCGCGTGGTGGCACGCCGCGCGCGCGCGCTGCTGGCGCGCGCCGGCGCGCCGGTGCGCGACGAGACCGGCTGGAAGCTGTCGACCACGCGTGCCGCCGCCGCGCTGATGCGCTGGTTCGACCTGCTGGTGCGCGATGGCGATACTGCGGCGCTGCTGGACCTGCTCAAGAGCCCGTTCTGCCTGCCCGATGTGGCCGCGCGCGGCGCGGCCATCGCGCTGCTCGAGCGCCAGGTGCGGCGCGAGGGCATGACCGGCGGCTGGTCGCGGCTGCGCCAGTTGTTCGCGCACTTTCCGGCAAGCACGCAGCAGGCCGCGGGCGACGACGAGGATGCCGAGCAGGCACCGCGCCGCGCGGCCCATGCCCTGATCGGCTTGCTCGCCGACGAGGCCGAACGCTGGCCGCGCGGTCTCGCGCAGCATCCGCTGGCGACCTGGCTGGAACGTCTCGACGGCATGCTCGACGGCCTCGGCATGCGCGCCGCGCTGGCCGCGGACGATGCCGGCAGCCAGCTGCTCGATGCCCTGGCACGGCTGCAGGAGCTGCCGCGCGACGAGACCGGCGGCCACGCCACGCTGTCGCAGGGCGAGTTCCGCGCGATGCTGTCGGCGCTGCTGGAATCGGTCGCCTACAAGGAGCCCTCGGCCAGCGGGCCCGCGCGCATCACCATCCTGCCGCTGAACGGCGCGCGCATGCGGCGCTTCGAGGGCGTGGTGATCGTCGGCTGCGACGACGCCCAGTTGCCGTCCAGCGCCGCCGAGCTGATGTTCTTCTCCAACCAGATGCGGCGCGAGCTGGACCTGGAAGACCGCGAGGCGCGCTTTGCGCAGCAGGCGCGCGACCTGGCCGAAGTGCTGCTGAACAACGATGACGTGGTGCTGACCTGGCAGCGCTACGGCAGCCGCGGCGAACCGCATCACGTGTCGGGCTGGATCGAACGGCTGGCGGCGTGCTGCGCGCGCGCCGGGGTCAGCATCGAAGGCGCCGCGGCGCCGCAGGCGCACGAGACCTTCGCCGATGTGCGCGGCATGCCGGCGCCGGCGGCCGAGCCCGCGCTGGTACCGGTGCGCTGGAGCGCGCAGGCGTACAACATGCTGCGCCGCTGCCCTTACCAGTTCTTCGCCGGCCGCATGCTCGGCCTGGCCGGGCTCGAGACCGTCAGCGACGAGCTGGAGAAGCGCGACATCGGCGAGACCCTGCACCGCGTGCTGCTGACCTACCACAAGGAGCTGCAGGCGCGGCGCGAGCGCGGCGAGACGCTGTCCGAAGACCAGCGCCTGGCGCGCCTGGGCGAAATCTCCGACGAGGTCTTCGGCGCGCTGATGGCCGAGGACGGCAACGCCATTGCCTACTACCGGCGCTGGCGCGAGGTGTTGCCGTCGTATGTCGCGTGGCAGTCGGCGCGCGAGGCCGAGGGCTGGTTTTGGCGCGGCGGCGAACTCGATGCCGGCATCGACCTGCCGATGCCGGACGGCCAGCCGCTGCGCCTGACGGGACGCATCGACCGGCTCGACCAGGGGCCGGGCGGCGCGCATGCCGTGCTCGACTACAAGACCCAGAGCGCCACGCGCCTGAAGCGCAAGCTGGCCGAGGTCGAGGAAGACTGCCAGCTGCCGTTCTACGGCCTGCTGCGCGCCGATGCCGCGGCGGGCAGCTGGGTCTCGCTCGAGGGTGCGCGCGAGGGCGCGCCGGCGGCGCAGCGCGAGGTCGGCCTGCCGGACTTCGAGGCCGCGGTCACCTGGCTGGAAGGCCAGATGCGCGATGACGTGATGCGCCTGCGCCAGGGCGCCAGGCTGCCGGCCTTCGGCGATGCTTCGGCATGCGTGTATTGCACCGCCCGCGGCCTGTGCCGCAAGGGCTTCTGGGACTCCACCGCCGTGCCGGCGCTGACATCATGACGCCTCACGACCTGCTCGACGTGCAGCCTTACCAGCGCGATGGCGCGCCCGTTTCCGAAGCGGAATTCACGCGCGCGGCCTGCGATCCGGCGCGTTCGGTGGTGGTCGAAGCCTGCGCCGGCAGCGGCAAGACCTGGCTGCTGGTGGCGCGGCTGGTGCGCCTGCTGCTGGCCGGCGCGGCGCCGCACGAGATCCTGGCGATCACCTTTACGCGCAAGGCCGCCGAGGAAATGCGCGACCGCCTGCTCGAGGTGCTGGCGCAGCTGTCGCGCGACAGCGACGACGACGTGATCGCCGCGCTGGTGCAGCGCGGCCTTTCGGCCGAAGCCGCGCGCGAAGCGCTGCCGCGCGCGCGCCGGCTGCATGCGCAGGTGCTGGCGGCACCGGGGCGCATGGCCATCGACACCTTCCACGGCTGGTTCGGCACGCTGCTGCGCGGCGCGCCGCTGGCGTCGGGCATCGTGCCGGGCGCGGCGCTGCGCGAGGATGCATTGCGCATGAAGCGCGAGGCCTGGGCGCCGGTGTGGCGCGCGCTGGCCACGCCGCCATATGCCGAGCTGCGCGCCGCGTGGGAAACGCTGGTCGATACCGTCGGCGACTTCCAGGCGCGCACGCTGCTCGACGCGATGTTCCACGCCCGCAGCGAATGGTGGGCGATGCAGGAGGGCGGCGACCCGCTGCAGGCGCTGTCCGACTGCCTGGGCGAAGACGCGCAGGGCGACGTGCTGCTGCAGGCGCTGGCCGACGAGGGCTGGCGCGATGCCTGCGAAGCGATCGCGGCGCGCTTGAGCGCGGCGGGCAAGAGCGAGCAGACCCACGCCGGCCGCATCACCGAGGCGCTGATGGCGATCGCCGCCTGGCGCGAGGCCGGCGCCGCGCCCGGCAAGCCCGCCGAACGCGTGTTCGCGCAGCTGCGCGCCGCGTTCTTCACCAGCACCGGCGGCCCGCGCTCGCTGCGGCGCACCGCGGCGCTGGCCAAGGTCGCCGGCGGCGAAGGCATGGTCGATGTGCTGCTGGACCAGCACGCCGCGATCTGTGCGATGCTCGACGACATCAGCGCGCGCTGCTGCGAGGCCGCCGTGCTGGCGGTCAACCAGGCCCTGTTCCGCATCGGCGATGCGCTGCTGACGCGCTACCAGCAGCACAAGGACGCGCAGCGCGCGATGGACTTCGCCGACCTCGAATGGCAGGCCGCGCGGCTGATGTCGGACGAGGAGACTGCCACCTACCTGCAGGTGCGGCTCGATGCGCGCTACCGCCACCTGCTGCTCGACGAGTTCCAGGACACCAACCCGCTGCAATGGCGCATCCTGCAGGGCTGGCTGGCCGGCTATGCGGGGCTGGGCGAGCGCCCGACGGTGTTCCTGGTGGGCGATCCCAAGCAATCGATCTACCGTTTCCGCCGCGCCGATGCCAGGCTCTTCGGCGCCGCCGGCGAGATGCTGCGCGACGCGTTCGGCGCCACCGTGCTGCGCACCAACCGGACCCGGCGCAATCGCGCCGAAGTGCTGGACTGGGTCAACGCGGTGTTCGACAGCGCGCGCGCCGAGGGGCGCTATCCGCTGTACTCGACCCAGACCACCGCGCTGGGCGGCTGCGGCGGGCCGGTGTGGCTGTTGCCGCTGGTGGAGCCCGATGACACCGGCGACAGCGCGGCGCAGGATGCGGACGACGAAACCGCGGCAGCCGCCGCAGCCGCCGCAGGCGCCTCCACGCACCGCGACACGCTGCTGCAGCCGCGCCGGCAGGCCGGCGATTCGCTGCGGCTGGAAGAAGGGCGGCGCGTGGCGGCGTGGCTGCGGCTGGTGCGCGACACCGTGCCGGTGCACGAAGGCAATACCCAGCGGCCCGCGCGCTGGAGCGACATGCACCTGCTGGTGCGCCGCAAGACCCATCTGGCCGACTATGAGCGCGCCCTGCGCGAGGCCGGCATTCCATGCCTGAGCCCGCGTCGCGGCGGCCTGCTGGCGACGCTCGAGGCGCTGGACCTGTCGGCGCTGCTGGCGTTCCTGATGACGCCCGAGTCGGACCTGGACCTGGCACACGTATTGAAGAGCCCGCTGGTCGGCGCGACCGACGACGACTTGCTGGCCCTTGCGCAGATGGAAGGCGAGGGCGGCTGGTGGGCGCGCCTCGAGGCCGGCGGCCTGCCGGCGCAGGTCTCCGACGCGCTGCGCGAGGGCGTGCCGAGGCTGCGCCAGTGGCTGCGGGTCGCGCCGCACCAGCCGGTGCATGACCTGATCGACCAGATCTTCCACGGCGGCGAGGTCCGGCGCCGCTACGCCGAAGCCGCGCCGCCGGATATCCGCGAGCAGGTGCTGGCCAACCTCGACGCCTTCCTAAAGCTGTCGCTGGATCTCGACGGCGGGCGCTATCCGAGCCTGCCGAAGTTTATCGACGAGCTGCAGGAAATCCGCCGGGGCGACGAAGGCGAAAGTCCCGACGAAGGCGGCATGGGCGAACGCGCCGACGACCTCGAGCCGGCCGAGGACAATCCGGCCTACGCCGGGCTCGACGCGGTGCATATCCTGACCGTGCATGCCGCCAAGGGGCTGGAAGCTCCGTTCGTGGTGCTGCTCGATGCCAACCACAGCGAGCCGGCCGCGGACCGTGGCGGCATCCTGGTCGACTGGCCGCCGTCGTCGCCGGTGCCGCGGCATTTCTCGGCGTACGGCAAGCGCAGCGAGCGCGGGCTGGCGCGCGCGCCGCTGTTCGAGGCCGAGGCGGCGCTGGGCGAGCGCGAAAACTGGAACCTGCTGTACGTCGCCATGACGCGCGCGCAGCAGGGCCTGCTGGTCAGCGGCGTCAAGGGCCGCGCCAGCCGCGGCAATGCTGGCGAAGGCAATGCCGAGATCGCCGGCAGCTGGTATGTGCGGCTGCAGGCGGCGGGCGTCGGCGAACTGGTGCCGGCCTATCCGGACGCCCAAGGCGATGCGGCCGATGCGCAAACATTGCTTCCCGCCCGACTGAGCGAGCCGGTGCGCTACACCGACTTCCGGCTGCGCTACCGCGATGCCGTCGATGACCCGCGGCAGGCCGTGTTTGCTGACGACGACGCGGAAGCCACGGACGAAGCCGACGGCATCGTCTTCAACGCCGCCGCGGCTCGCCATGGCGAGCTGGTGCATGCGCTGCTGGAACGCCTGACGCGCTATCCCGAAGCCTTCGCCGGCGTGCCGGCGATCGATACGGTATTGCGATGGTTCCCGCTGACCGGCGCGCACACCGCGGCGGCACGGGCAGCCTGGCGGCAACAGGTGGAAGAGGCGCTGGCGGCGGTGGCCGCGATGCTGCGCGCGCCGGCGCTGGCGCCGCTATTGGCCGCCGGTGATGCCTGCAGCGCGCGCAACGAGGTCGAACTGTATGACGCGCGTGGCCGGCTGCTGCGTATCGACCGGCTGGTCGAGTTCGACGACCGCGTCGTCGTCATCGACTACAAGCTGCGACTGCTGCCGCAGGAGCACGCCGCCTATCGCGCGCAGCTGGGCCGCTACACCGCGGCGATCGCGCCGATGTTTCCGGGCAAGCGCGTCGAGGCGGGCGTGGCCACCGCCGCAGGCGAATGGATTCCCGCCGAGCGCCTGGCGCCGCAGCTTCCACAACAGGGTTCGCTGTTCTGAACGCCGGCGCGGCGCGTCGGCAAGGGCAGCGGAATCGGCGCAAAATGGGGCGCATGGCGCGCGCGATGGCGGCCTGGCTGTACTAAAGTGACAGGGACTGCGCTGCGAGCGGCTGGCGCGCGCGATAGGCAGGCTGGAGTAGACAGGCTGGAGGGAAGGGGGACTACGGACGGGAAGTGTGAGGTGGACGAGCCTGACCCTCGGCACTGGCGGAAAACGGCTGTGGCTGCTTCGTTCCCGACCTGACCAGGTTGACCGCGCCACCATGCGAGGAGGCCCGTCCGAGCGGCATTGTACCCCAGAGCGCGGGCGCGCGCAGGATTTGCATCGAATGCCCTTGGCGGGCACGGGTCATTGCCCGCGCCATGGCGCCGGGTTGATCTGGCGCAGGCAATGCGTGCCGCGCTGGCCCGACCATTCACCAACCCGCACACGTGGTGAGCCAATACATGAACGCAAACGACCAGATCATTCGCGGCGCGCTGGCGCCGCAGGAAATCTCCACCGAAGTCCTGCTCGAAAAATACGCCAAGGGCGAAGAGCGCAGCATTGCCGATGTCAGGCAGCGCGTGGCGCGCGCGCTGGCGCAGGCCGAGCCCGAGGACCAGCGCGAAGCCTGGAGCGCGCGCTTCCTGTGGGCGCAGGAAAACGGCTTCGTGCCGGCGGGGCGCATCAATTCGGCGGCGGGCACGGGCATCCAGGCCACGCTGATCAACTGCTTCGTGCAGCCGGTGGGCGATTCGGTGTCGGAGCCGCGCGACGGCCGCCCCAGCATCTACACCGCGGTGGCGCAGGCCGCCGAAACCATGCGCCGCGGCGGCGGCGTGGGCTATGACTTCTCCGCGATCCGTCCGGCCGGCGCGCTGGTGCGGGCGACGCATTCGCGCGCGTCGGGGCCGGTGTCGTTCATGAAGGTGTTCGACGCCTCGTGCGCGACGGTGGAATCGGCCGGCGCGCGCCGGGGCGCGCAGATGGGCGTGCTGCGCTGCGACCATCCCGATATCGAGAGCTTTATCCACGCCAAGGACAAGGGCGAGCTCAGCAACTTCAATATCTCCATCGGCGTCACCGACGACTTCATGCAGGCGGTGCAGGCCGATGCCGAGGTCGAGCTGGTGCACGAGGCCGAGCCGGGCGCCGACATGATCGCCGCCGGCGCGTACCGCCGCGACGACGGCCAGTGGGTGTACCGGCGCGTGCCGGCGCGCAACCTGTGGGACCAGGTCATGCAGGCCACCTACGACCATGCCGAGCCGGGCATCCTGTTCCTGTCGCAGATCAACGCCGACAACAACCTCTATTACTGCGAGCGCATCGAGGCCACCAACCCCTGCGCCGAGCAGCCGCTGCCGTCCTACGGATGCTGCTGCCTGGGCTCGATCAACCTGACGAAATTCGTGCGCCAGCCGTTCACGCCGCAGGCCGCGTTCGACTTCGACGCCTTTGCCGAGGTGGTGCGCGTGGCGACGCGCATGCTCGACAACGTGCTCGACGTGACCTTCTGGCCGTTGCCCGAACAGCAGGCCGAGGCCCACGCCAAGCGTCGCGTCGGGCTGGGCTTCCTCGGGCTCGGCAGCGCGCTGGTGATGCTGGGCCTGCGCTACGACACCGAGCCGGCGCGGCAACTGGCGGCGCGGATCTCGGAACGGATGCGCGACGACGCCTACCTGGCGTCGACCGAACTGGCGGCGCAGAAGGGCGCCTTCCCCCTGTTCGATGCCGGCGCCTACCTGCAGAGCGGCTTCGCCAGCCGGCTACCGCAGCGCGTGCGCGAGGCCATCGGCCGCCATGGGCTGCGCAACTCGCACCTGCTGTCGATCGCGCCCACCGGCACCATCACGCTGGCCTTTGCCGACAATGCCTCCAATGGCATCGAGCCCGCCTTCTCGTGGACCTACAACCGCAGGAAGCGCATGCCGGACAACAGCTATCGCAGCTTCGAGGTGGCCGACCATGCCTGGCGGCTCTACCGTCACATGGGGTCCGACATGGCGCAGCTGCCGGACGCATTCGTCACCGCGCTGCAGATGTCGGCACTGGACCATATGCGGATGCTGGAAGCAGTGCAGCCGTATATCGATACCAGCATCAGCAAGACCGTCAACGTGCCCGAGGACTATCCCTACGAAGCCTTCCGCAACCTGTATCTCGAGGCCTGGAAGGCCGGGCTCAAGGGGCTGGCGACGTATCGGCCGAATTCGGTGCTGGGCGCGGTGCTGTCGGTGGAGGCGCCCGCCGCGCCGCCCGTGCCCGCGGCCGACGACAACCCGCTGGTGCGCCCGTTCGGCAGCCGGCCGGTGGGCGACCTCGAAGGGGTGACGTCCAAGGTCGAATACCTGACGTACGAGGGCCACAAGACCGTCTACCTGACCGTCAACTTCATGCGCGTCGCCGGCGTGGTCGACGGCAAGCCGGTGGAGATCGAGCGCCCGGTCGAGTTCTTCATGCCGGCGGGCCAGCGCAGCGAGGGCCAGCAATGGATCACCTCGACCATGCGGCTGTTGTCGATGGTGGCGCGCTCGGGCGGCTCGGTGGCCAAGGCGCTGGCCGACATGCGCAACGTGGTCTGGGACAAGGGCACGGTGCGCTACGGCACGCTGGTGCGCCAGGACGGCACCGAGGTGCCGCGCTTCCATGATTCCGAGGTGGCGGCGCTGGGCTATGCGCTGCAGCGCATCCTGATCAAGCGCGGCTTCCTGGATGCCGACGGCGGCCAGGTGCCGGTGGCGGCGCTGGCCGCGCGGCTGGCGCAGCGCGACGGCGGCGCGCAGGCGCTGGCGGCCGGGGCGGATCTTGCCGGCCAGGCCAGCGCGGCGCCGGGCACGCCCGGCGTGGGCACCGGCAAGCCTTGCCCCGAGTGTGGCGCGCACGCCTTGCACAAGGTCGATGGCTGCGCCAAATGCGCCAATTGCGGCTACGTCGGCGAGTGCGGCTGAACCGCGCCGCGGGCGGCCGGCGGCCACGGGCGCGGGCCGGCGGCGGCGGGGTCGGATAAAGACGCCGGGGCGGCCGGAGCGGGGCCGCCTTTTGCTACAATCGCCGCCATGAGTTATCAAGTTCTAGCGCGCAAATGGCGCCCCAGGGATTTCACCACGCTGGTCGGCCAGGAGCACGTGGTCCGCGCGCTCACGCACGCGCTGGAACAACAGCGGCTGCACCACGCCTACCTGTTCACCGGCACGCGCGGGGTCGGCAAGACCACGCTGTCGCGGATCCTGGCCAAGGCGCTGAACTGCACCGGCCCTGACGGCAGCGGCGGCATCACCGCCGAGCCCTGCGGCCAGTGCAAGGCCTGCCAGGAAATCGACAGCGGCCGCTTCGTCGACTACATCGAGATGGATGCCGCATCCAACCGCGGCGTCGACGAGATGGCGCAGCTGCTCGACAAGGCCGTCTACGCTCCTACCGCCGGGCGCTTCAAGGTCTACATGATCGACGAAGTGCACATGCTGACCAACCACGCCTTCAACGCCATGCTGAAGACGCTGGAAGAGCCGCCCGGGCACGTCAAGTTCATCCTCGCCACCACCGACCCGCAGAAGATCCCGGTCACGGTGCTGTCGCGCTGCCTGCAGTTCAACCTGAAGCAGATGCCGCCGGGACATATCGTCTCGCACCTGGACCATATCCTGGCGCAGGAAGGCATCGCCCACGACGGCAACGCGCTGCGGCTGCTGGCGCAGGCCGCGCATGGGTCGATGCGCGATGCGCTGTCGCTGACTGACCAGGCCATCGCCTACAGCGCGGGCCAGGTGTCCGAGGACGCCGTGCGCGGCATGCTGGGCGCGATCGACCAGGGTTACCTGGTGCAGCTGCTCGACGCGCTGGCGGCCGAGGACGGCGCCGCCATGCTGGCGATCGCCGATGCCATGGCCGACCGCAGCCTGTCGTTCGCCGGCGCGCTGCAGGACCTGGGTTCGCTGCTGCACAAGGTGGCGCTGGCGCAGGCGGTGCCGGCTTCGGTGCAGGACGAATGGCCGGAAGCCGACGAGGTGCGGCGCCTGGCCGGCGTGTTCGACGCGCAGGAAGTCCAGCTGTTCTACCAGATCGCCAACCTGGGCCGCAGCGAGCTGGCGCTGGCGCCGGACGAGTACGCCGGCTTCACCATGACGCTGCTGCGCATGCTGGCGTTCCGGCCGTCGTCCGAGCCGGCCGCCACGGCGGGGCAGGGCGGCGGTGCGGCACCGGCGCGCCCGCGCAGTGCCGGCATGCCGGCCGCGGCGCGACCAGCCGAGGCACGCCAGGCGGCGACTGCCGCCGCTGCCCCGGCTGCCCCGGCTGCATCCCTTGCCGATGCCACGCCGGTGCCAGCCGCGGTGCCGTCCACGGTGGCGCCAGCAGCGCCCGTGGCCGAGCCGGTCGCCGCGCCGGCGGCCGTGCCTGCCGCTGCCGAGCCCGCGTCGGCGCGCTCGGCTGGCGGCGCCATGTCGCCAGCGGCCGCGGCGCTGGCTGCCGCACGCCAGGCTTCCGCCGCCCGCGGCGGCGCCCGCAAGGCGCCGGCCCCAGCCGTGCCTGCTGCGCCAACCGCTGCACAGCGACCGCCGGCACAACCGCTGCGCGCCCCCGCGGCCGTAGCCGCGAGCCGTCCGGCTGCGGCCCCGGCCCCGGCCCAGGCGCCGGCTGCACGGCCGCTGGCGCCGCAGCCGCCCGCACCGACGGCAGCGCCCGCGGCGCGGCCCGTGGCAGCCAGGCCGCAAGCGCAACAAGAATCCGTGCCGCCCTGGGAAGCCGCCGGTGGCAGCGATGTGCCGCCGTGGGAAGAACTGCCGCCCGACCTGCCGGTGATCGGTCCCTATGACAGCGACCCGGGCTACAACGATTACGGTTTCAGCGAACCGGTAGCGCGCGCCACGGCACCGCGCAACGGCGCCTCCCGCCAGGCCCCGGCCACGGCTCGCGAGGCCGAGCCAGCCCGCGCAGCCGCTGCCGTACCGTCACCGCCAGCGGAATCCGCCAAATTCGTCGCACCGCGCCCACCTGCCGCGGCCGAGGACGGCACCCCGCCGGCCTTCACCGGCGCATGGCCGGTGCTGGCCGCCAGCCTGCCGCTGAAGGGCCTGGCGCAGCAGCTGGCATACCAGAGCGAACTGACGCAGGTGGTCGGGCGCACCTTCCACCTGCGCATCCCGGTCGCGGCGCTGGGCGAGAACGGCGTCGCCGAGCGGCTGCAGCAGGCGCTGTGCGACCACTTCGGCGAGCCGGTGCGCGTGCTCTGCGAAGTCGGCGGGGTCACCGTCACCGCCGCCGCCGCCGACGCCGAGGCCCGTGCCGAGCGCCAGCGCCAGGCCGAGGCCGCGATCGAGGCGGATCCCTTCGTGCAGGGGCTGCTGCGCGACCTCGGCGGCCAGATCGTGCCAGGCTCGATCCAGCCGCGCGCCGCCTGAGCGGCGGCTGGCGTTACCGAATTTCCGTCACCGAACTCTTACCGAATCCAGGAGCATTCCATCATGATGAAAGGTCAACTCGCCGGGCTGATGAAGCAGGCCCAGCAGATGCAGGAAAACATGAAGAAGATGCAGGAGCAGCTGGCCCAGATCGAGGTCGAGGGCCAGTCCGGCGCCGGTCTCGTCAAGGTGGTCATGACCTGCAAGAACGACGTCAAGCGCGTCACCATCGACCCCAGCCTGCTGGCCGAGGGCGAGGACAAGGACCTGCTCGAAGACCTGGTCGCCGCCGCCTTCAACGACGCCGTGCGCAAGGCCGAGGCCACCACGCAGGAAAAGATGGGCTCGATGACCTCGGGCCTGCCGCTGCCGCCGGGCTTCAAGCTGCCGTTCTAAGGCCATTGTGAAAGCGTCTTCGCCGACTTCGCTGCAGGCGCTGGTCGAGGCGCTGCGGGTGCTGCCCGGCGTCGGGCCCAAGTCCGCCCAGCGCATGGCCTACCACCTGCTGCAGCACGACCGCGAGGGCGCGCGCAAGCTGGGCGATGCGCTGCGCGGCGCGGCGGACCATATCCGCCATTGCCAGCGCTGCAACACCTTCACCGAGCAGGAGATCTGCGAGACCTGCCTGGACGACCGCCGCGACGCCTCGGTGCTGTGCGTGGTGGAAACGCCGGCCGACCAGGTCATGATCGAGCAGACCCTGACCTACCGCGGCAAGTATTTCGTGCTGATGGGCCGGCTGTCGCCGCTGGACGGCATCGGCCCGCGCGAGATCCACCTCGACCGGCTGCTGGCGCGCGCCACCGAGCCCGAGCTGGGCGGCCCGGTCGGCGAGGTCATCGTCGCCACCAATTTCACCAGCGAAGGCGAGGCCACCGCGCACTACATCGGCGAGATGCTCAAGGCGCGCGGCCTCAAGGTGTCGCGCCTGGCGCGCGGCGTGCCGGTGGGCGGCGAGCTGGAGTATGTCGATGCCGGCACCATTGCCCGCGCGGTGATGGACCGCCGCAACCTCTGAGCGCCGCTGCGCCGGCCGGCCTGCCTGTCGCGGGCACGGCCACCGGCGCGCCCGCTTCCATTTCCCGTCCGCTCCCATGAACCTGGCCCGCTTCGATCTCGTCACGCTCGGCTTGTTCGTTGCCGTGGCCCGGCAGGGCAGCATCTCGGCCGGCGCGCGCCAGTCGCACCTGGCGGTGGCGGCGGCGAGCAAGCGCATTTCGGACCTCGAGACCGCGGTCGGCGCGCCGCTGTTCTTTCGCCACGCCGCCGGCGTGCAGCTGACCGAGGCCGGCCAGGCCTGCTTCCACCATGCGCTGACCATCCTGCAGGACGTCGAGCGCATGGCCGGCGTGATGTCGGACTACGCCTCCGGCGTGCGCGGGCAGGTGCGCGTATGCGCCAATACCTCGGCGATCACGCAGTTCCTGCCGGATGACCTGGCCACCTTCATGCAGCGCCATCCGACCATCCGCATCGAGCTGGAAGAGCAGAACTCGCGCGACATCGTTGCGGCGCTGGTCGAGAACCGTGCCGACGTCGGCATCTTCGCCGACCGCACGCCCGCGGCGGGGCTGATGACGGTCGAGTACCGCCAGGACGAGCTGGTCATCATCACGCCGCCCAACCATCCGCTGGCCGCGCGCGGCCCGGTGCACTACGCCGATACGCTCGAATTCGATTTCGTCAGCCTGCCGCAGGAAACCTCGCTGGCGGCGCGCCTGCTGGAAGAGAGCAGCCGGCTGGACCGGCCGTTCCGGCTGCGCATCCAGGTGCGCAGCTTCGACGCCATGTGCCGCATGGTGATGGCCGGGCTGGGCGTGGGCGTGCTGCCGCGCATCGCGGCCGAGCCGCACGTGAAGTCGATGGGGCTGTCGCTGGTGACGCTGCAGGACGCCTGGGCACGCCGCTCGCTTCTGATCGGGCTGCGCGATCCGGCCGGCCTGACGGTGTCGGCGCGGCTGCTGATCACCCACCTGTGCGGGGACCGGGCGCCGTTCTGAGGCGTCGCTCCCGCAGCTGCGCGAAGCCTTTCGCGTTCCGAGAAAGCCCGCTTCTCCGATTGCCGATTCCTGGCAGGCCCCGCGCTGGGGCAAACTCCGTCCGAACGCAATGTATGGCATGCCAGTCAATGGCGCTGCCGCACTGCAACAAGACTGCCGCACCGCACGGAGACACCCATGGCGCAACAGATCCTAGAGGGCATTCGCGTCCTCGAACTCGGACAACTTATCGCCGGCCCCTTTGCTGCCAAGACCCTGGCCGACTTTGGCGCCCACATCATCAAGGTGGAACCGCCCGGGCAGGGCGACCCGCTGCGCAAATGGCGCATGTTGCATGAAGGCACTTCGGTGTGGTGGGAGGCGCAGTCGCGCAACAAGGAATCGGTCTGCATCGACCTGCGCCAGCCGGAAGGCCAGGCGCTGGTGCGCAAGCTGGCCGCCGAGGCCGATGTGCTGATCGAGAATTTCCGCCCCGGCACCATGGAGAAGTGGGGCCTGGGCTGGGACGTGCTGCATGCCGACAATCCGCGCCTGATCATGCTGCGCGTGTCGGGCTACGGCCAGACCGGGCCGAAGAAGGACGAGCCCGGCTTTGCCGCCGTGGCCGAAGCCATGGCCGGCCTGCGCCACCTGACCGGCGAGCCCGGGCGCGCGCCGGTGCGCGCCGGCCTGTCGCTGGGCGACACCATCGCCGGCCTGCACGGCGCCATGGGCGTGCTGCTGGCGCTGTACCAGCGCGATGCGCGCGGCGGCGAAGGGCAGGTGATCGACGTGGCGCTGTACGAGTCGCTGTTCAACCTGAGCGAAAGCCTGCTGCCGGAATACTCGGCGTTCGGCGCGGTGCGCCAGCCCGCCGGCGGCGCGCTGCCGGGGATCGCGCCGTCCAACGCCTACCCCTGCGCCAGCGGCGAATACGTGCTGGTGGCGGCCAACGGCGATGCCATCTTCAAGCGCATGATGCTCGCCATCGGCCGCGCCGATCTGGCCGACGATCCCGCACTGGAGCGCAACGACGGCCGCGTCGCGCGCGTCGATGAAATCGATGCCGCGATTGCCGACTGGACCCGCACGCAGACGGTGGAGTCGGCGCTGGCGGTGCTGCGCGACGCGCAGGTGCCATCGGGCCGCATCTATACCGTCAAGGACATTGCCGAAGACCCGCACTACCGCGCCCGCGGCGTGATCGAGACGGTCACCTCGGCCGGCGGCCTGACCGTGGAAGTGCCGGGCGTGGTGCCCAAGCTGTCGGCCAGCCCCGGCGCCATCCATGACCGCGCGCCCACGCTGGGCGAGCATACCGATGCGGTGCTGAAGCAGGCCGGCTTCGACGACGCCGCCATCGCCGACCTGCGCGCGCGCAAGGTGATCGCATGAGCGCCGCCGCCAGCCCCGCCGCTACCCTCTTGCGCGGCCCGGCCCGCGTCGAGATCAATGAAGTCGCGCCGCGCGACGGCCTGCAGATCGAGCCGGTGGTGGTGCCGACCGAGGCCAAAGTTGCCTTCGTCGATGCGCTCTCGGCCTGCGGCTTCGCGCGCATCGAGGCCACCTCGTTCACGTCGGCGCGCGCCATTCCCGCGCTGGCCGATGCCGAGGCGCTGATGCACCGCATGCGGCGCCAGCCGGGCGTGCGCTACACCGCGCTGGTGCCCAACCTGCGCGGGCTCGAGCGCGCGCTGTCGTGCCGCCCGGACGAGGTCAACCTGGTGATGTCGGCCAGCGAGACCCATAACCGCGCCAACCTGCGCATGACGCGCGCGCAGTCGCGGCAGCAGCTGCTGGCGATGATTGCCGAGGCCGGCGCGGCCGGCGTGCCGGTCAACGTGTCGCTGTCGACGGTATTCGGCTGCCCGTTCGAGGGCGAGGTCGATGCCGCCGAGGTGATGGCGCTGGCCAGCGCCTTCGCCGACGCCGGCGCGGCCGGCATCACGCTGTGCGACACCACCGGCATGGCCTATCCGAACCAGGTCGCGGCGCTGTGCGAAGCCTTCCAGGCCGCGCTGCCCCAGACCGGCCTGACCATCCACCTGCACAACACCCGCGGCATGGGCCTGGCCAACGCCGTCGCTGCCTGGCAGACCGGCGTGACGCGCTTCGACGCCGCCGCCGGCGGCCTGGGCGGATGCCCTTACGCGCCTGGTGCCAGCGGCAACGTCAGCACCGAAGACCTGGTCCACATGTTCGATTGCATGGGCGTGCAGACCGGCGTCGACCTGGGCGCGCTGCTCGACGTGGTCGCCGGCATGCCGCAACTGGTCGGGCGCGAACTCAACAGCCAGTTGCTGAGCGCCGGCCCGCGCCTGCGCACGCACCAGCCGCCGGCCTGGATGGCCGAGCATTTCGCCGCGCAGGCATAGCCCTGCCCACCCGCACAACAACAACGCATCCACGACAATCACGGAGACCCTGATGAAACAAGCCCTTCAACTCAAGCCCGCCATGCCCGCACGGCGCAAGGCCGTCGCCGCCGCGCTGGCAGCTATCGGCGCAGCGTGGCTCGCCCCGGCGGCACTGGCGCAGGATGGCAGCTATCCCGGCCGGCCGGTAACGCTGGTGGTATCGGCCGCTGCCGGCGGCACCACCGACCTGGCGGCGCGGATGATTGCCGAGCCGCTGTCCAAGGCGCTCGGCCAGCCGGTAGTGGTCGACAACCGTCCCGGCGGCAATGGCGGCATTGCCGCCAGCCTGGTGGCGCGCGCCAAGCCCGACGGCTACACGCTGATGCTGCAGTACTCGGGCTTCCACGTGATCACGCCGCTGCTGGTGAAGAACCTGTCGTGGGACCCGGTCAAGGACTTCGCGCCGGTGGCCAATATCCTGTCGGCGCCGCAGGTGCTGGTGGTGCGCCCGAGCCTGCCGGTCAAGTCGCTGAAGGAACTGGTGGCCTACGCCAAGGCCAACCCGGACAAGCTCAACTACGCCTCGTCGGGCAACGGCTCGCTGCAGCATGTGTCGACCGAGCTGCTGAACCAGATGGCCGGCACCAGGATCACGCACGTGCCGTACAAGGGCACCGGCCCGGCCATGACCGACCTGCTGGGCGGCTCGGTCGACCTGACCATCACCACGCCGCCGCCGCTGATGGGCCATATCGCCGCCGGCAAGCTGCGCCCGCTGGTGGTGACCAGCAAGACCCGCCTGCCGAGCCTGAAGGACGTGCCGTCGGCACCCGAAGCCGGCTACCCCGACCTCGACGTATCGTCGTGGTTCGCGATGTACGCGCCGGCGGGCACGCCCAAGCCGGTGGTCGACAAGCTCACCGGCGAGATCGACAAGATCATGCGCACCGACGCCTTCCGCAAGAAGGCCGAGGAACTGGGCGCCGAGGCCAAGTACATGAATCCGCAGCAGCTGGCGCAATACCAGAAGGCCGAGCTGGCACGCTGGGCCAAGGTGATCAAGTCCGCCGACATTCACGCCGAATGACGCCAGCGGCAGCGGCAAGGTGATCGAAAGGTAAGGGGGCTAAGCTGGCGGGCTTGCTAGGTATTGATACCGATGCTGCGCGCCACGCCGTCCGGTAGCATCGCAATCTGCCGCACCGCGGCGCGCCCCCCGACGCGCCCCCCAACGCGCGCGCCCATCAAGCGCATCTGCCGCGGCGCCAGTCCACACGGGTAGGAGATCTCGCATGTATAACAAGAAGTTCTGGAAGCAATTCCTGATCGCGCTGGCGCTGTTCCTGGCCGGCTGGTTCACCTTCGGCCAGGCGCAGGCGCAGGGCAAGCCCGAGAAGACCAAGGTCACCATCGCGGTGGGCGGCAAGAACCTGTTCTATTACCTGCCGCTGACCATCGCCGAGCGCCTCGGCTACTTCAAGGAAGAAGGGCTCGATGTCGAGATCGTCGACTTCGCCGGCGGCGCCAAGGCGCTGCAGGCGGTGGTGGGCGGCAGCGCCGACGTGGTTTCGGGCGCCTACGAGCACACCATCAACCTGCAGGCCAAGGGCCAGCGCTACCAGGAATTCGTGCTGCAGGGCCGCGCCCCGCAGATCGTGCTGGTGGTGTCGAACAAGACCATGCCCAACTTCAAGTCGATCGCCGACCTGAAGGGCAAGAAGATCGGCGTGACCGCGCCGGGCTCGTCGACCAACATGATGGCCAACTTCGTGCTGGCCAAGGCCGGCCTGAAGCCGTCGGACGTGTCGTTCATCGGCGTGGGGGCCAGCGCCGGCGCGGTGGCGGCGATGCGCTCGGGCCAGATCGACGCGATGGCCAACCTCGACCCGGTGGTGTCGATGCTGACGCAGAAGAATGAAGTGCGCATTGCCTCGGACACCCGCACGCTGAAGGACACCCAGGCGGTGTTCGGCGGCAACATGCCGTCGGGCTGCCTGTATGCGTCGCAGGCCTTTATCCAGCAGAATCCCAACACCACGCAGGCGCTGACCAACGCCATGGTGCGCGCGCTCAAGTGGCTGCAGAAGGCGGGCCCGTCCGACATCGTCAAGACCGTGCCGGAAAGCTATCTGCTGGGCGACCGTGCGCTGTACCTGGCCGCGTGGGAAAAGGTCAAGGAAGCGATCTCGCCGGACGGCACCATGCCGGCCGACGGCCCGCGCACCGCGCTCAACGCGCTGGGCCAGTTCGACGCCGAACTGAAGGGCAAGTCGATCAAGCTGGAAGAGACCTACACCAACGCGTTCGTGCAGAAGGCCAACGCCAAGTACAAGTAATTTCCTCGCCGTCGATGCCATCGGCCCGCTGCCCGCAGCGGGCCTTTGCTTTGCGGCAGCGACGGCCCCTCCATCATCACTCGCCCGCGCCGCTGCATGCGCGACGGCGGGTACGAGACGGTTCATCATGAGCATTCCCGCACTTTCACTCGAGCAGGTCACCTGCACCTTTGTTTCGCGCGATGACCGCAGCCAGCGCTATACCGCGGTCAAGGACGTCACGCTGTCGATCCAGCCTGGCGAATTCGTATCGGTGGTGGGCCCCACCGGCTGCGGCAAGTCCACGCTGCTGAATGTCGGCGCCGGCCTGCTCGAGCCTTCCAGCGGCGAGGTGCGCGTGTTCGGCGAGCCGCTGCGCGGCATCAACCGGCGCGCCGGCTACATGTTCCAGACCGAGGCGCTGATGCCGTGGCGCAGCGCGCTCGACAACGTTGTCGCCGGCCTGGAATTCCGCGGCACCGCGCGCGCCGAGGCGGTGCAGCAGGGCGAAGAATGGCTGCGCCGCGTCGGCCTGGGCGGGTTTGGCGACCGCTACCCGCACCAGCTCTCGGGCGGCATGCGCAAGCGCGTGGCGCTGGCGCAGACGCTGGTGCTGGACCCGGACATCATCCTGATGGACGAGCCGTTCTCGGCGCTCGACATCCAGACCCGCCAGCTGATGGAGAACGAAGTGCTGGATCTGTGGGCGGCCAAGCGCAAGGCCGTGCTCTTCATCACCCATGACCTGGATGAGGCCATCGCCATGAGCGACCGCGTGGTGGTGCTGTCGGCCGGCCCCGGCACGCATCCGATCGGCGAGTTCGCGATCGACCTGCCGCGTCCGCGCGACGTCGCCGAGATCCGCAACCATCCGCGCTTTGTCGAGCTGCACGCCGCGATCTGGGACGTGCTGCGCGAGGAAGTGCTCAAGGGCTACGCCCAGCAGCGCAAGGTGGCCTGACCGGTCCCGCGTCCCAATCCAAAACAAGAACTGAATCCCGATGGCATTCCGTACTGATTCCAAGGGCATGCTGCGCGTGTGGCAGCTGCTGGTCCTGGTGGTGATCCTCGGCGTGTGGCACGTGGCCACGCGCTCGCAGCAGGTCGCCTTTTTCTTTGGCGAGCCGCTGATGGTGGCGCAACGCATCTGGAACTGGTTTATCGTCGAGCGCGATATCTACCTGCACCTGGGCGTGACCCTGATCGAAACCGTGCTGGCCTTCGGCATCGGCACGGTGGCGGGGCTGGGCGTCGGCCTGTGGCTGGCGCTGAGCCCGCTCACCTCGGCCATCCTCGATCCCTACGTCAAGGCCATGAACTCGATGCCGCGCGTGATCCTGGCGCCGATCTTCGCGGTCTGGTTCGGCCTGGGCATCTGGTCGAAGGTGGCACTGGCGGTGACGCTGGTGTTCTTCATCGTCTTTTTCAACGTCTACCAGGGCGTCAAGGAAGTGAGCCCGGTGGTGCTGGCCAATGCGCGCATGCTGGGCGCCAGCCAGAAGCAGCTGCTGCGCCATGTCTACCTGCCGAGCGCGACCAGCTGGGTGTTCTCGTCGCTGCATACCTCGGTGGGCCTGGCCTTCGTCGGCGCGGTGGTGGGCGAGTACCTGGGCTCGGCGCGCGGCGTGGGCTACCTGATCCTGCAGGCCGAGGGCACCTTCGACATCAATACCGTGTTTGCCGGCATCGTGGTGCTGACCGCGTTTGCGCTGGTGCTGGACTGGATGGTCGGCATCGGCGAGAAGCGGCTGATGAAGTGGCAGCCGAAGAGCGGGGAGACGGAGAAGCTCTAAGCTTCGCTTCGGCGGCGGTTTGCTCCCCTCTCCCGCTTGCGGGAGAGGGGCGGGGGTGAGGGCGGCGTGCCCAATAGCGACAGCTTTCACTTCGTAGAAGCTCTCGCCCTCACCCCAACCCTCCCGCAAGCGGGAGAGGCAATCACGGCACCATCACGGCACCGTCACGGCACGATCACGGCACGATCACGATCTTGCCGGTGACCTTGCGCGCTTCCATGTCCTTCAGCGCCTGCGCGGCCTGCTCCAGCGGATAGCGCGCCGAGATATGCGGGCGGATCTTGCCTTCCTTCATCCAGCCCAGCATCTGCGCCATGTTGGCCTGGTTGGCCTTCGGCTCGCGCCGCACGAAATCGCCCCAGAACACGCCCACCAGCGACGCGCCCTTGAGCAGCGCCAGGTTCAGCGGCAGCCTGGGGATCTCGCCGTTGGCGAAGCCCACCACCAGGTAGCGGCCGCGCCAGCCGATCGAGCGGAACGCCGGCTCGGCATAGACGCCGCCGACCGGGTCGTAGATCACGTCCGGGCCCTTGCCATCGGTCAGCGCCTTGATGCGCTCGCGCAGGTCTTCGGTGCTGTAGTTGATGAAGGCGTCGGCACCGTGCTCCTTGCACACGGCCAGCTTCTCGTCGGTCGACGCCGCCGCGATCACGCGCGCGCCGATGGCCTTGCCGATTTCGATTGCCGCCAGGCCCACGCCGCCGGCCGCGCCCAGCACCAGCATGGTCTGGCCTGCCTTCAGTTCGCCGCGGTCGATCACCGCGTGGTGCGAGGTGCCGTAGGTCAGCGTGAAGGCCGCCGCGGTCTCGAAGTCGATGCCGGGCGGCATCGGCACCACCGACGCCGCCGGCGCCTTGGCCTGGCTGGCGAAGGCGCCATTGCCGAGGTAGGCGATGACCTTGTCGCCGGGCTTGACGTGGGTGACGCCTTCGCCCACCGCGTTGACCACGCCGGCCAGTTCCGAACCCGGGGTGAACGGCAGTTCGGGCTTGGCCTGGTATTTGTTCTGGATGATCAGCACATCCGGGAAGTTGACCGCGGCCGCCTTGACGTCGATGACCACTTCGCCCTTGCCGGGCACCAGGTCGGGCAGGGTTTCGAGGGTCAGCGAATCGGGCGGGCCCCAGGCTTTGCACAGTACGGCTTTCATCATGTCTCCGGTGGTGGTGTTGGCATGCCGCGCCAGTCAAGCTTACGCGGGCCGGCCGGGCAAGTGTAGCGCAGGAATAGCACGGTCGTTCTGTTTCATGCGGAAGCCGTGGAGGCGGTCATTTGCCGCCTGCATATCGCGCCCGCGGCGCCCGCGCCGACCGCAAGCATCGGGCGCCGCGCAGGCCGCTTGCGCGCCTGCGCTCAGGTACAATCGCGGCATGCATATCCTTCTCGCCAACGACGACGGTTATCTCGCGCCGGGACTGGCCGTTTTGCATGCTGCGCTCGCGCCGCTGGGCCGGATCACGGTCATCGCGCCGGAGCAGAACCATAGCGGCGCTTCCAATTCCCTGACCCTGCAGCGTCCGCTGTCGATCTACGAAGCGCGCGAAGGCGTGCAAAAAGGTTTTCGCTTCGTCAACGGCACGCCCACTGACTGCGTGCATATCGCGCTGACCGGGCTGCTCGATGAAAAGCCCGACCTGGTGGTGTCCGGCATCAACCAGGGCCAGAACATGGGCGAGGACGTGCTCTACTCCGGCACCGTCGCCGCCGCGATCGAAGGCTACCTGCTGGGGATTCCGTCGGTGGCCTTCTCACAGGTCGACAAGGGCTGGGAACACCTCGATGCCGCCGCGCGCGTGGCGCGCACCGTGGTGGAGCGCATCATCGGCACGCCGCCGGCCGAGCCGTTCCTGCTCAACGTCAATATCCCGAACCTGCCGTTCGAACATATCCAGGGCTATCGCGCCACGCGCCTGGGCAAGCGCCATCCGTCGCAGCCGGTGATCACGCAGGTCAACCCGCGCGGCGACACCAATTACTGGATCGGCCCGGCCGGCGACGCGCGCGACGCCAGCGAGGGCACCGACTTCCACGCGACCGCGCAGGGCTATGTCTCGCTGACGCCGTTGCAGCTGGACCTGACCCACCGCGGGCAGCTCGACGCGCTCGAACAGTGGCTGAAGTAGGGCCGCCGGTCCCGAGCCGCCCGAGCCACCGAGTTGCCGCGCCGCGCCCCCGATGAGTTCCACGCCCCCTCGCAACAAATTCCCGCTGCCGCTCGATGCGGTGGTCGAGCGCAAGCCCGCGCCCGCGCGCACCGCCGGCATCCCGGCCGTGGGCGCGCCGCGCCCGGCCGCGCCCGCGTCCCCGCCCGCCACGCCGGCCAAGCCCCGGCTGCCGCGTACCGCGGCGCCGGCGCCCGCGCCGGTGCCTGCCAGCGCGGTCGAGCAGCGCGCCTCGGCGGCCACCGCCGGCGGTGGCGGCATGGCTTCGGCGCGCGCGCGCGCGGCCATGGCGGCGCGGCTGCGCGCCGCGGGCATCCGCGACGAGCGCGTGCTGGCGGCGATCGCCACGGTGCCGCGCCATTTGTTCGTCGAGCCCGGGCTGGCATCGCAGGCGTATGAAGACGCGGCGCTGCCGATCGGCCACCAGCAGACCATCTCCAAGCCGTCGGTGGTGGCGCGCATGATCGAATTGCTGCGCGAGGGCCTCGGCGCCGAGGCGCCGCTGGAGCGCGTGCTGGAGATCGGCACCGGCTGCGGCTACCAGGCCGCGGTGCTGGCCCAGGTGGCGCGCGAAGTCTTCTCGATCGAGCGCATCCGGCCGCTGCACGAGCAGGCCAAGGCGAACCTGCGCCCGTTGCGCGTGCCCAACCTGCGCCTGCACTACGGCGACGGCATGCTGGGCCTGCCGCAGGCCGCGCCGTTCTCGGCCATCATCCTCGCCGCGGCCGGCATGGAGGTGCCCGAGGCGCTGCTGGAGCAGCTGGCCATCGGCGGGCGCCTGATCGCCCCGGTGGCGGTGATGCCGCCGGCAGGCGTGCCCGGCCAGACCGTGACGCAGCAACTGCTGCTGATCGAGCGGCGCAACCGCCATCGCTTTCACCGAACCGCGCTTGAAGCCGTTTTCTTTGTGCCCTTAAAATCGGGCACCATCTGAGTCGAACTATGCACAACATCGTGAAATCGCAAAATTTCGCACGCGCCGGACAACTTTTTGCGGCGACATCGCTCGCGGCCCTGCTGGCCGCCTGCGCCAATTCGCCGATGCCGGCCCCGGTCGTCGACCGTACCTCCACTTCCGGTACCACGGCGGCGACGCTGGAGCCGGCGCCGCCCGGGTACTATCGGGTCAAGCGAGGCGATACCCTTTACCGTATCGCGCTGGAGAACGGCCAGTCGTATCGCGATGTGGCGGCGTGGAACAACCTGACCAATGTGAACCAGATCGAGGTCGGCCAGCTGCTGCGCATCGTGCCGCCGGGTGCCGACGTCAACACTGCGCCGGGCGTGGCGACCATGCCGGTGGCGCCGGGCACGGTGCAGGCGCAGCCGATCGACCAGGCCCGTCCGAACGGCACGCCGGTGCCGCCGCCGGCGGCGCCTGCAACCACGCCTGCGGCCGCGGCTTCGGCGCCCGCGGCAGCGCCCGCCGCGACCGCGCCGGCATCGGCGCCGATGGCCGACGGCTCGATGAAGCTGGGCTGGCCGGCGACCGGCCAGATGGTCGGTAAATTCGACGACAAGGGCAATAAAGGCATCGATATTGCGGGCAAGAAGGGCGATTCGGTGCTGGCCGCGGATGACGGTCGGGTGATTCACGTAGGCCCCTTGCGCGGCTACGGGAATCTTGTCATCATCAAACACAACGAGACATTTCTTACCGCTTACGGGCACAACGACAAGGTGCTCGTCGCTGAGCAATCCACGGTCCGAAAAGGCCAGAAGATTGCAGAGATGGGCAACAGTGATACCGACCGGGTGAAGCTTCACTTCGAAGTTCGCAAGAACGGAAAACCGGTTGATCCGATGCGGTACCTGCCGCCACAGTGAGGGTTCATGCCACGCCAGAAAACTGTCTCCTCCGGAACCGTCAGCAGGGCTCGCCGTCCCAAGCAGCCGGAAGTGAAGGCTGGTGTGGCGCATCCCGACGAACGCGCCGAGGCCGAGGGCTTCGAGCCCGATCTCGCCGCCGAGATGCTTCCCGTGACCGATGAGCCCATCGCCACGTCCGCTGCGGTGGGCCTGCGCGAGGCCGATCTGCTCGGCGACGACAATGAGCGCAACGAGCGCCATCTGCGCGACGACGACGAGGACGAGTCGGAAGACGAGGAAGAGGACAGCGCTGAAAACGGCACCGAAAGCGCCACCGCCGAGCATGACGATTTCCGCACGGTGCTGCATACCGAGCTGGCCGCCGACACCGTCCAGCATTACCTGAACCGCATCAGCATCAAGCCGCTGCTGTCGGCGCCGGAAGAACTGCATTTCTCCACGCTGGCCAAGGACGGCGATTTTGCCGCGCGCCAGGTCATGATCGAGCGCAACCTGCGGCTGGTGGTCAGCATCGCCAAGGGTTATCTCAATCGCGGCGTGCCGCTGCTGGACCTGATCGAGGAAGGCAACCTCGGCCTGATGCACGCGATCGAGAAGTTCGATCCGTCGCGCGGCTTCCGCTTCTCGACCTACGCAACGTGGTGGATCCGCCAGAGCATCGAGCGCGCCATCATGAACCAGGCACGCACCGTCCGCCTGCCGGTGCACGTGATCCGCGAACTCAACCAGGTGCTGCGCGCCAAGCGCCATCTGGAAAAAGGCGGCACCGACGGGCGCGACGCCAGCCTGGAAGACATCGCCCACCTGCTGGGCAAGACGCCGGACGAAGTGCAGGACGTGCTGGCACTCAACGAACATACCACCTCGCTCGATACGCCGTTCGATCTCGATCCCGGCTCGAGCCTCCTGGATTTCCTCTCCGACGAGCACAACGCCGCCCCCGACCAGGAGGTGGCGCACCGCGAGCTGGAAGGGCTGATGAAGCTCTGGCTGGCGCGCCTGTCGGAAAAGCATCGCTATGTGGTCGAGCGCCGCTTCGGCCTTAACCACATCGAGCCCGCCACGCTGGAAGAGCTTGCCGAGGAGATGGGCCTGACGCGCGAGCGCGTGCGCCAGATCCAGCAGGAGGCGCTGGTCAAGCTCAAGCGGCATTTCGCTTCGCAAGGTGTCAGGAAGGACGCCGTTCTATGACCCCTGTGCTGGTATTCGACATCGAGACCATTCCCGATGTCGCCGGCCTGCGCCGTTTGCATGACCACCCCGATGCGATGAGCGACGCCGAAGTCGCCGAGCATGCGTTCTCCGCCCGCCGGGAAAAGACCGGCAGCGATTTCCTCCCGCACTACCTGCAGCGTGTCGCCGCGATTTCCTGCGTACTGCGGCGCACGCACCGCGACGGCTCGGCCGTGTTCCATGTCGGCTCGCTCGGCACGCCGCAAGACGGCGAAGCCACGCTGATCCAGAAGTTCTATGAACTGATCGCGCGCTACAGCCCGCAACTGGTGTCGTGGAATGGCGGCGGCTTCGACCTGCCGGTGCTGCACTACCGCGGCCTGGTCAACGGCATCACCGCGCCGCGCTACTGGGAGATGGGCGAGGGCCGCGACGAAGACAGCCGCGACTTCAAGTGGAACAACTACATCAGCCGCTACCACATGCGGCACCTGGACCTGATGGACCTGCTGGCGATGTACCAGCCGCGCGCCAGCGCGCCGCTCGATGACCTGGCCAAGCTGTGCGGCTTTCCCGGCAAGATGGGGATGGATGGCAGCAAGGTGTGGCAGGCATACCAGGCCGGGCAGCTCGACCAGATCCGCGCCTATTGCGAGACCGACGTCGTCAACACCTACCTGATGTACTGCCGCTTCCAGCTGATGCGCGGCGGGCTGTCGCCGCGCGAGTTCGACCTCGAGATGGAATTCGTCCAGGAATCGCTGGCGGAGCTGCCGGGCGAGCAGTGGATGGAATACCTGCAGGCCTTCCGGCTGCAGCGGCTGACGCCCGAAGCCGAGGACCTCGAAGACTGACCACGGCAGACGCCATCCCGGCTTAGAGGTCCAGCGACAGCAGGATCGGCTGGTGGTCCGAGGCATCGGTATCGCCGTTGACCTCGCAGCGCCGGATGCGGGCGGCGAGCGGCTCGGTCACCAGCATGAAGTCACAGGCAAAGGGCGGCTCGGGCCATTGTTCCTTGTCGTGCAGCGCGCAGGTCGGGGCATGCGGCTGGCCGGGATGCGCATGCAGCCAGGCGTCGCGCCAGGCCGGCGTGCCGTCGTCGAACGGCTCCAGCATGCGCCGATAGGCGACGTCGTCGGGTTTGCTGTTGAAGTCGCCGCACAGGATGGCTTCGGCGGGCCGGGGCTCCGGCGTGAACGGGCCCGGCCACTGCTCGCTGCGGCCGGGCCGGCGCGCGTGGCCGCACGCCTCGGCATGCCATTGGCGCAGGGCTTCGGCCTGCGCCGTGCGCTGGGTCGCCGAATAATATTCCAGGTGCGTGCAGATCACGCGCAGCCGCGCGCTGCCGGCCTCCACGGTGGCTTCCAGCGCCACCCTCGGCATCGACGCCACCGCAGGATCCGCGGGCCAGGGCAGCGCATGGCGGAACACCTCGCGCACCGGCAGCCGGGTCGCGATCAGGTTGCCGAACTGCTTGAGCGCGCCCATGCGCCCACGCCGGTCGACCGCCGGCGCAAAGAGCAGGTGATAGCCCGGCAGCAGCGCGGTCAGCTCCGATACCTGGTCGGCGCCGGGCTCGCCGCGCAGTTCGCCAAAGCCGCGCGTCACTTCCTGCAGGCACAGCACGTCCGCATCGGCCATGGCGCGCAGTACCTCCACCTGCCGCGCCAGGTCGACGCGCCCGTCGGCGCCGCGGCCCCACTGGATGTTCCACGAAATCAGTTCCATGCCCGCTCTCCGTCGTTGGTCCGGACGTACGCCAACGGAGCCGGCCCGGTCTGGCATACAATCGCGCTTTCGTAAAACAATACGTCAGGTTTTATCTGGTGTCCCAAGCCGTGTCCTCCCCACAAGAAACGCCGGCTGTGCCGGCTGCTGCGGCCGTCGAAGGTGCTGCCCCCGTCGCAAAGAACTCCCGTGGCCGTGGTGCCGCCCAGGGCGGTACGCCCGCGGACGACCCCGTGGTGACGATCGACAGCCTCGACATGGAAGCGCGCGGCGTCGGCCGGCTGGTCAACGAGGACGGCACGCCGGGCAAGGTGATCTTCGTCGAGGGCGCGCTCCCCGGCGAGACCGTCAGCTACCGCAGCTATCGCCGCAAGCCCAGCTACGAGCAGGCGCATCTGGGCGAAGTGAAGCAGGCCTCGGTGATGCGCGTGGCACCGGGCTGCCAGCACTTTGGTGTCTGCGGCGGGTGCTCGATGCAGCATCTCGATTCTCGCGCGCAGCTGGCCATCAAGCAGCGCGTGCTGGAAGACAACCTGTGGCACTTGTCCAAGGTGAAGCCCGACGTGGTGTTCCGCCCGATCGCCGGGCCGGACTGGGGCTATCGCTACCGCGCGCGCCTGACGGTGCGCCATGTGGCCAAGAAGGGCGGGGTGCTGGTCGGCTTCCATGAGCGCAAGAGCAGCTACGTGGCCGACATGACGCGCTGCGAGATCCTGCCGCCGCACGTGTCGGCGATGCTGGTGCCGCTGCGCGAGCTGGTGATGGGCCTGTCGATCCGCGACCGCATGCCGCAGATCGAGCTGGCGGTCGGCCAGGAGGTGACGGCGCTGGTGCTGCGCATCCTCGAGCCGCTGACCGATGCCGACAAGGACCTGCTGCGCGCCTTTGCCGATGCGCACAAGGTCCAGTTCTGGCTGCAGCCGAAGGGCCCGGATACGGTCTATCCGTTCTACCCGGCCGATGCCGAACTGGCCTACACGCTGCCCGAGTTCGGCATCCGCATGCCGTTCAAGCCGACCGATTTCACCCAGGTCAACCACCAGATCAACCGCGTGCTGATCGGCCGCGCGCTGCGCCTGCTGGACGCGCAGCCGCAGGACCGGCTGCTCGACCTGTTCTGCGGCATCGGCAACTTCACGCTGCCGCTGGCCACGCAGGGCAAGTCGGTGATGGGCATCGAAGGCAGCGAGGCGCTGACCGCGCGCGCGCTGGCCAACGCCGAATACAACGGGCTGGCCGCCAAGACCGGGTTCGCGTGCCGCAACCTGTTCGAGGTCACCGCCGAAGACATCGCCGCGCTCGGCCGCTTCGACCGCTGGCTGGTGGATCCGCCGCGCGAAGGCGCCCTGGCGGTGTGCAAGGCGCTGGGCGAGCTGGCGCAGCAGGGCAGCGACGTGCTGCCGCGGCGCATCGTCTATGTCTCGTGCAGCCCCGCCACGCTGGCGCGCGATGCCGGCCTGCTGGTGCACGAGGCGGGCTACCGCCTGAGCGGCGCCGGCGTGGTCAACATGTTCCCGCACACCTCGCACGTGGAGTCGATCGCGGTGTTCGACCGCGACTGAGCGCCGCGGGCGCGCAAAAGAAAAGCCGGCCAGTGGCCGGCTTTTTCATGCCGCGGCGTTTGCCGTCATTCGCGGTTGCCGCCGAAGATCCCGAGCAGCGCCAGCAGGTTGGCGAAGACGTTGTACACGTCCAGGTAGATCGCCAGCGTGGCGGTGATGTAGTTGGTCTCGCCGCCGTTCACCACGCGCTGCACGTCGAACAGGATGTACGCCGAAAAGATACCGATCGCGATCACCGACACCGTGATCATCAGCGCCGGCAGCTGCAGCCAGATATTGGCCACGCTGGCCAGGATCAGCAGGATCACGCCGACGAACAGGAACTTGCCCAGACCGGAGAAATCGCGCTTGCTGACGGTGGCGATCGAGGCCATGGCGCCGAACACCGCCGCGGTGCCGCCAAAGGCGTACATGATCAGTGCCGGGCCGTTCGAGAACGACAAGGTGACGCTGATCAGCCGCGACAGCATCAGGCCCATGAAGAAGGTGAAGGCCAGCAGCAGCACCACGCCCATGCTGCTGTTCTTGGTCTTCTCGATGGCAAAGAAGAACCCGAACGCGATCGCCAGGAACAGGATCAGCGACAGGCCGGGGCTGCCCGCCATGAAGCTGAAGCCGGTGGCCACGCCGATCCACGCACCGAGCACGGTGGGGATCATCGAGAGGGCCAGCAGCCAGTAAGTGTTGCGCAAGACCCGGTTGCGAACGACGACGTCAGTGACGGTCGACGCACTGTTGCCGAAACCGTAGGTGTTCAGCTTGTTATCCATGGTGACTCCTGTCTCAAAACGGTGAGGCGCCGGCGTTGCGAGACTTCAGATGCGAAGTTTCGTATGGACGCCGGACGGAACCATCGTCAATGTGGCATCGGGCAGGCCGGATTGCAAGGGCGCGGTAATCCAACAGTCACCTGGCGCTGGCTCGCGTCCGTTCGACGCCGCTCACATTGGATGTTAGCGGGGGCGCTGCGTTCCGGGGATGACAAGGTTGTAATGTGCCGTTTTTGCAACTTGATGGCGGGCGGTGCACGAGGGGTGCGCGGGCAGGCCGGCAGGTCTGCAAGACCCTCGAAACCGTCATAGTCTTCGTGCTAGAATTGCACGTTTAATCCATTTGTAACCCCTTCATTTTTCGGAGTTTTTCATGGCGATCGAACGCACCCTGTCGATTATCAAGCCGGATGCCGTGGCCAAGAACGTCATCGGCCAGATCTACGCCCGTTTCGAGGCCGCCGGCCTGAAGATCGTTGCTGCCAAGATGGTGCACCTGTCGCGCGGCGAAGCCGAGCAGTTCTACGCTGTCCACAAGGAGCGTCCGTTCTTCAAGGACCTGGTCGACTTCATGGTTTCGGGCCCGGTCATGATCCAGGCGCTGGAAGGCGAGAACGCCATCGCCAAGAACCGCGACCTGATGGGCGCCACCGACCCGAAGAAGGCCGAGAAGGGCACCATCCGCGCCGACTTCGCCGACAGCATCGACGCCAACGCCGTGCACGGCTCGGACGCCGCGGAAACGGCTGCCGTGGAAGTGGCATTCTTCTTCCCGGGCATGAACGTCTACAGCCGCTGATCGGCTGCTGACCGACACCACTGAGTTTGCCGTCATGAACGATCTCGTCAACCTGCTCGACCTCGACGCGGACGCGCTCACCGCCTATTGCGGCGAGCTCGGCGAGAAGCCGTTCCGTGCGCGGCAGCTGCAACGCTGGATCCACCACTACGGTGCCAGCCGCTTCGACGCCATGTCGGATCTCGCCAAGTCGCTGCGCGAAAAGCTCGCGACCCGCGCCGAGATCCGCGCGCCCGCCGTCATCACCGACAACCTGTCGGCCGACGGCACGCGCAAGTGGCTGCTCGACGTGGGCGAGGGCAACGCGGTGGAGACGGTGTACATCCCCGAGGAAACGCGTGGCACGCTGTGCGTTTCCTCGCAGGCGGGATGCGCCGTCAACTGCCGGTTCTGTTCGACCGGCAAGCAAGGCTTTTCGCGCAACCTCAGCACCGGTGAAATCATCGGCCAGCTGTGGATGGCGGAGTTCGCCATGCGCGAGCAACTGGGCCGCGGCCCCAAGGATGACCGCGTCATCTCCAACGTGGTGATGATGGGCATGGGCGAGCCGCTGCTGAACTACGACGCCGTCGTGCCGGCCATGCGGCTGATGCTCGACGACAACGCCTATGGCCTGTCGCGCCGCCGCGTGACGCTGTCCACCTCGGGCGTGGTGCCGATGATGGACCGGCTGTCGAAGGATCTCCCGGTCGCGCTGGCCGTGTCGCTGCATGCGTCCAACGACGCGCTGCGCGACGTGCTGGTGCCGCTGAACAAGAAATACCCGCTGGCCGAGCTGATGGCGGCATGCCGCCGCTACCTGGAATTCGCGCCGCGCGATTTCATTACTTTCGAATACTGCATGCTGGACGGCGTCAACGACAGCGTCGAGCATGCGCGGGAACTGCTGAAGCTTGTCGCCGACGTGCCGTGCAAGTTCAACCTGATCCCGTTCAATCCCTTCCCCGAATCGGGCCTGAAGCGTTCCAACAACGAGCAGATCCGCCGCTTCGCGCAGGTGCTGATGGACGCCGGCATCGTCACCACCATCCGCAAGACCCGTGGCGACGACATCGACGCCGCCTGCGGCCAGCTGGCCGGGGAAGTGAAGGACCGCACGCGCCTGGCCGAACGGGGCAAGTTCGGCAAGATCACGCCGCTGGTGCCGGTCACTGCCAGCGGGCAGCCGCGGGAGGCGCGCCCTGCATGATCCGTCTGATCGCTGCGGCCCTGCTGGGGCTGCTGATGTTGTCCGGGTGCCAGCTGCCGCATGCGCCGGCGCAGGATCTCCAGACCGCTTCCGACCAGACCGAGGCACGGCGCCGGGCCGGCATCCGGCTGCAACTGGCCACCAATTATCTGGAGGCCGGCCAGAACGCGGTCGCGCTTGACGAGATCAAGCAGGCCATCGCCATCGATCCGTCGCTGGCCGACGCCTACCATGTGCGGGCGCTGATCTACATGAGCATGAATGAGCGGACCCTGGCCGAGGACAGCTTCCGCACCGCCGCCTCGATGCGCGCCAACGACGGCGACCTGCTCAATAACTACGGCTGGTTCCTGTGCCAGCAAGGGCGCTACGGCGAAGCCGTGCCCATGCTGCAGCGCGCCGTGTCGGCGCCGTCGGCGGGCGGCCCGGTCAAGCCGCTGATCAGCCTGGGCGCGTGCGAACTGCGCCAGGGCCACAGCGCCGAGGCGGAGAAAAACCTGAAGGCCGCGCTCGGCTACGACCGCAACAACCCGGTGGCCAACACCAACCTGGCGCTGGTGTTCTACCGGCGCGGTGATTACGTCCAGGCGCGGCAGTACGTCCAGCGCGTCAACAACAGCCAATTTGTCACTGCGCAATCCCTCTGGCTGGGAGCGCGCATTGCCCACCGTCAGGGCGACGGCCGCACGCAGGATGCGCTGGGGGCGCAACTGCGCAGCCGCTTCCCCGACTCGCGCGAGGTGGCCGCCTACGAACAAGGAGCATGGGATGAGTGAGCACGACCGCGCCGCAGGCCAGGCCGTACCGACGCAGGCAGTCGGCGGAGGCGCGCATGAGGGGGAACGTGAAGCCGCGGCGCGCGAAATCGGCGCGGCACTGGCGCGCGCGCGCGAGGCGCAGCGGATGTCGGTCGAGGACGTCAGCGCCCGGCTGAAGGTGGCGGCCAGCAAGCTGCGCGCGATCGAGGCGGCCGAGCTGCAGGCGCTGCCCGACGTGACCTTCGCCAAGGGCGTGATGCGCGCCTATGCCCGCATGCTCCATGTCGATATCGACCCGCTGCTGGCGCGCTTCCAGCCGCGCGCGGTGGCGCAGGTGGCGGAAATCGCCCGCCAGCGCGAGGGCGGCATCAATGCGGCCTTCGACGACCGCAACCGCTTCCGCTCCGGCGGCAATGGCGGCCGCTGGATCTGGCTGGCGCTGGTCGCGGTGGTGGTGGCCGCAGGCATCTGGTTCGGGCTCGACCATATCCGTGCGTGGCTCGACGCGCGCAGCAGCGCCGCCGAAACGGTGACGGCCGAGGCACCGGCGGCGGACAATGCAGGCACGGAAGCCGGCATGGTTACCGCGACGCTGCCGCCGGTCATGGCAGCCAGCGACTCGCCGGCACCGTCCGCAGAAACCATTCCGGCCAGCGCCGCGGCAGCTTCGGCGCCGGCGGCAGCCCCGGCAACCGCCGCGGCCGCATCGGCACCGGCGGCCCCCACGGCAGCCGCCGCGGCGTCTGCGGAGGGCGAGTTGCAGATCCGCTTTGTCGCCGATACCTGGTTTGAAATCCGCGACCATAGCGGCAAGGTCGTCATGGGCGGCACCGCCAAGGCCGGCCAGACCATGGCCGGCGGCGGCACAGCCCCGTACAAGGTGGTGATCGGCAACGTCAAGGGTGTCGAGTCGCTCACGCGTAACGGCACGCCGGTTGACCTGAAGGCAGCCAACCGCAACAACGTGGCGCGCCTGACGCTGCCGTGACGCGGGCGCGTGATGCGGCGAGGTGCGGCGAGGTGCGGCAAGGTGCGTCTTTGCAAGGTGGTAACGCTATGAACCAACAGCTCTGTCTTCCGGTCCTGCCGGGCCCGCTGCCGCGCCGCCAGACCCGTCAGGCGCGGGTCGCGTGGGGCGACAACGTGGTCACCATCGGCGGCGATGCGCCGGTGCGGGTGCAGTCGATGACCAATACCGACACGGTCGATGCCATCGGTACCGCGATCCAGGTCAAGGAGCTGGCGCGCGCGGGTTCCGAGATCGTCCGCATCACGGTGAACACGCCCGAGGCCGCCGCCGCGGTGCCGTCGATCCGCGAGCAGCTCGACCGCATGGGCGTCGACGTGCCGCTGGTGGGGGATTTCCACTACAACGGCCACAAGCTGCTGCAGGACTATCCGGCCTGCGCCGAGGCGCTGTCCAAGTACCGCATCAACCCGGGCAACGTCGGCCAGGGCGCCAAGCGCGATACGCAGTTCGCGCAGATGATCGAGATGGCGTGCCGCTACAACAAGCCGGTGCGCATCGGCGTGAACTGGGGCAGCCTGGACCAGGATCTGCTGGCGCGCATCATGGACGAGAACGCCGGGCGCGCCGAGCCGTGGCCGGCGCAGAGCGTGATGATCGAGGCGCTGATCACCTCGGCCATCGATTCGGCCAGAAAGGCCGAGGAGATCGGCCTGCCGGGCAGCCAGATCATCCTGTCGTGCAAGGTGTCGCAGGTGCAGGAGCTGGTCGCGGTGTACCGCGAGCTGGCGCGCCGCTGCGACTACGCGCTGCACCTCGGCCTGACCGAGGCCGGCATGGGCAGCAAGGGCATCGTGGCTTCCACCGCGGCGCTGTCGGTGCTGCTGCAGGAAGGCATCGGCGACACCATCCGCATCTCGCTGACGCCCGAACCCGGTGCGCCGCGCGAGAAAGAGGTGTACGTCGGCCAGGAAATCCTGCAGACCATGGGCCTGCGCAATTTCACCCCGATGGTGATTGCCTGCCCGGGCTGCGGACGCACCACCAGCACGGTGTTCCAGGAACTGGCGGCCAGCATCCAGGCCTACCTGCGCGAGCAGATGCCGCAATGGAAGACCGCCTATCCGGGCGTCGAGGAAATGGACGTGGCCGTGATGGGCTGCATCGTCAACGGCCCGGGCGAAAGCAAGCACGCCAATATCGGCATTTCGCTGCCGGGCTCGGGCGAATCGCCGGCCGCGCCCGTGTTCGTCGATGGCGTCAAGGTGAAGACGCTGCGCGGCGAACGCATTGCAGAAGAATTCCAGGCGATCGTAGATGAATACGTTCGCACGCATTACGGCCCGGGCGCTGCGCGGGCCGGCAAAGACGTGGCAGCCTGAGCCGGACCGGCCGGGGCCAGCAGCCTGACTAGAGCACAATGACGCAAACCGAGAACATGGCCGCCGAAGGCGCTGCCAAGACTGAACCGAAGGCGCGCCCCGCCAAGGCCCTGCAGGGCGTGAAGGGCATGAACGACATGCTGCCGGCCGACGCGCCGCTGTGGGAGCATTTCGAGAACGCCGCGCGCGCGATGCTGCGCGCCTACGGCTACCAGCAGATCCGCACGCCCATCGTCGAGCACACCCAGCTGTTCGTGCGCGGCATCGGCGAGGTCACCGACATCGTCGAGAAGGAGATGTACTCCTTCACCGATTCGCTCAACGGCGAGCAGCTGACGCTGCGCCCCGAGGGCACCGCCGCGGCCGTGCGCGCCACCATCGAGCACAACCTGTTGTACGACGGCCCCAAGCGCCTGTGGTACACCGGCCCGATGTTCCGCCACGAGCGTCCGCAGCGCGGCCGCTATCGCCAGTTCCACCAGCTCGGCGCCGAGGCGCTGGGCTTCGCCGGCCCGGATGTGGATGCCGAAATCATCCTGATGTGCCAGCGCCTGTGGGACGACCTGGGGCTGACCGGCGTGCGCCTCGAGCTCAATTCGCTCGGGCAGGCCGACGAGCGCGCGGCGCACCGCGAGCAGCTGATCAAGTACCTGGAAGGCTTCCAGGACATCCTTGATGACGACAGCAAGCGCCGCCTGTACACCAACCCGCTGCGCGTGCTCGACACCAAGAACCCGGCGCTGCAGGAAATGGCGGCCAACGCGCCCAAGCTGATCGACTTCCTCGGCGAGGCCTCGCTGGCGCACTTCGAGGGCGTGCAGCGGCTGCTGAAGGCCAACAACATCCCGTTCAAGATCAATCCGCGCCTGGTGCGCGGCCTCGATTACTACAACCTGACGGTGTTCGAGTGGATCACCGACAAGCTGGGCGCGCAGGGCACCATCGCCGGCGGCGGCCGCTATGACCCGCTGATCGCGCAGATGGGCGGCAAGCCGGCCCCGGCCTGCGGCTGGGCCATGGGCATCGAGCGCATCATCGAGCTGATCCGCGAAGAGGGCGTGGTGCCCGAGGCGGTCGGTTGCGACGTCTATCTGGTGCACCAGGGCGAGGCCGCCGCGCAGCAGGCGATGGTGGCCGCCGAGCGCCTGCGCGACGCCGGCCTCGACGTGGTGCTGCACGCCAGCCCGGACGGCAAGGGCGGCAGCTTCAAGTCGCAGATGAAGCGCGCCGACGCAAGCGGCGCGGCCTATGCCGTTATCATTGGCGACGACGAAGTCGCCGCCGGCGTGGTCCAGGTCAAGGAACTTCGCCAGCGCGAGCAGGCCGAAGGCGGTGGGCAACAGGCCACCGTGCCGGCCGAAGGCCTGGTCGATTACCTGATCGACGCCATGGTCGGTGCCAGCGAATAAGCGCGCGCCACAACCCGGGACCACGAGTATCCAACCAACGCAGGTGATTGCCTCGACATGGCTTACGATCTAGAAGAACAGGAACAGCTTGAGAATCTGAAGGCCTGGTGGCGCCAGTATGGCAATGCGCTGACCTGGGCGCTGATCATCGCGCTGCTGGCCTTTGCCGGCTGGAACGGCTGGAAGTACTGGGAGCGCAAGCAGGCCGGCGAAGCCGCGGTGCTGTACGAGCAGGTGCTCAAGGCCGCCGAGGCGCGCGATGTCGAGCGCGTCAAGCGCGCCGCGACTGACCTGGAAGGCAAGTTCGGCCGTACCGCCTACGGCCAGATGAGCGCACTGGTGGCCGGCCGCGTGCTGTACGATGCGGGCGACCTGAGCGCCGCCAAGAGCCAGCTGCAATGGGCCATCGACCACGGCGACGAAGCCTATTCGCACCTGGCGCGCGTGCGCCTGGCCGGCGTGCTGCTCGACGAGAAGGCCTATGACCAGGGCCTGGCGCTGCTCAAGGACGAGCCGCCGGCCGCGTTCGTCGCGCTCTACGCCGACCGCCGCGGCGACCTGCTCGCCGCGCAGGACAAGCGCGACGATGCCCGCACCGCCTATCGCAAGGCGCTGGACAAGCTGGGCCAGGCCGAGCCGGCGATGCGCCAGATCATCCAGTTCAAGCTCGATGCGCTGGGCACGGCCTGATCCTGCTGCCGCTTGAACCGTTGCCATACCCTTGCCATACCGTTGATCCCGCGGATCGAACAACAGGACCGTAAAGTTATGACGTCAGTGCTTTCCCGTGCCGTACATCGCCAGCCCGCCCGCACCGTTTCGCGTGCGCTGGTGGCGGCTGCCTGCCTGGCCACGCTGGGCGGCTGCGCGCTGTTCAGCAAGGAAAACAAGCACCCGCCCGCGCAACTCAAGCCGGTATCGGCGACGCTGGCGGTGCGCCAGGCCTGGAAGGCCGATGTCGGCAAGAGCGGCCCCTATTCGATGCAGCCGGCAGCGGCGGGCAACAATGTCTATGTGTCGTCCAACAACGGCAATGTGATGGCGCTCGAAGGCGCCAGCGGCCGCGTGCTGTGGAAGGCCAAGACCGACGTGGACCTGACCTCCGGGCCGGGCAGCGACGGCTCGGTCACCGCGGTCGCGGGCGAGAAGGGCGCGGTCTATGCCTTCGACGCCAGCGGCAAGCAGATCTGGAAGAAACAGGTCAACGGCGAGGTCCTGTCGGCACCGCTGGTCGGCAACGGCCTGGTAGTGGTGCGCACCACCGATACCCGCGTGTTCGGCCTGGATGCCGAGACCGGCGAGCGCCGCTGGATCTACCAGCGTTCGCAGACGCCGCTGAACCTGCGCGCGGCGATGGGCATGGTGTTCGCCGGCGACGGCATCGTGATGGGCTTCCCCGGCGGCAAGCTCGGCGTGCTGACGCCGGGCAACGGCGTGCTGCGCTGGGAAAGCGCGATTTCCTACCCGAAGGGCGTGTCGGAGATCGAGCGCCTGAACGACGTCACCGGCCTGCCCATGGTCAGCGGGCGCCAGGTCTGCGCCACCACCTTCCAGGGCCGGGTCGCGTGCCTGGAACTGGCCAGCGGCCAGCCGCAGTGGGGCAAGGATTTCTCGTCGCCGGCGGGCCTGGCGCAGGATGACAATGCGCTTTACGCCAGCGACGAGCAATCGGTGGTGCATGCCTTCGACCGCCAGAACGGCAGCGAGCGCTGGAAGAACGCCGACCTGCGCAACCGCCGCCTGGGCGCGCCGCTGGCGCTGGGCCGCTCGGTGGTGATGGGCGACTTCGAAGGCTATGTCCACTTCCTGTCGCGCGAAGACGGCCAGGTGGTGGCACGCATGAAGACCGATGGCAGCGCCATCACCGCCGCGCCCGTGGTGGCGGGGCAGACCCTGGTGATCCAGACGCGCGACGGCGACGTCTACGGTTTCCAGCCTGGCTGACAGGACCCAATGCGCGCTGCCGTACACCTGTCGGTACGGCCGGCGCCGAATCCGGTAGCATGATCCTTGGCGCGGCAATTGCAGCGGGTCGTTGACCCGCGCCGCGCCCGACAGGACAAGCAGCAACCCGCGCCCAGGTGGCGCGGGCTGCTGCTGGAACCTTTGACTCCGGAGTTACCGGGGGGCGGCAGTTGCCGGCCCCCGTTTCCGTTTATGGCATGAAACCAGTTATTGCACTTGTCGGCCGCCCCAATGTGGGCAAGTCGACGCTATTCAACCGCATGACCCGCTCGCGCGACGCGCTCGTCGCCGACCTGCCGGGCCTGACGCGCGATCGCCATTACGGCGAAGGGCGCATCGGCGAACGTCCGTTCATCGCCATCGATACCGGCGGCTTCGAGCCCGTGGTCAAGGAAGGCATCGTCGCCGAGATGGCCAAGCAGACCAAGCAGGCGGTGGTCGAGGCCGACGTGGTGATCTTTATCGTCGACGGCCGCCTGGGCCTGGCGCCGCAGGACCGCGCCATCGCCGATTACCTGCGCAAGACCGGCCGGCGCATCATGCTGGCGGTCAACAAGGCCGAGGGCATGAAGTACACCTCGGTGGCGGCGGATTTCTATGAGCTCGGCATGGGCGACCCGTACGCGATCTCCGCCGCCCATGGCGACGGCGTGCGCGAGCTGGTCGACGAGGCCATCGAGCTGGCGGTGCAGGAGCGCCCCGAGCTGGCCGAGGAGGCCTCGGACGAGGGCAAGGGCGTCAAGATCGCCATTGTCGGACGTCCCAATGTGGGCAAGTCCACGCTGGTCAATACGCTGATCGGTGAAGAGCGCGTGATCGCCTTCGACATGCCCGGCACCACCCGCGACGCCATCTACGTTGAGTTCGAGCGCGGCGGCAAGCCCTATACGCTGATCGATACCGCCGGCCTGCGCCGGCGCGGCAAGGTGTTCGAGGCGATCGAGAAATTCTCGGTGGTCAAGACGCTGCAGTCGATCGCGGATGCCAACGTGGTGATCCTGCTGCTCGACGCGCAGCAGGATATTTCCGACCAGGACGCGCACATTGCCGGCTTTATCGTCGAGTCCGGCCGTGCCCTCGTGGTGGGCGTGAACAAATGGGATGGCCTGGACGGCCACACGCGCGACCGCATCAAGCACGACCTCGAGCGCAAGCTGCAATTCCTCGGCTTTGCCAACTTTCACTTTGTGTCGGCGCGCGAGCGCACCGGCATCGGCGCGCTGATGCGCTCGGTCGACGACGCCTATGCCGCGGCCATGGTCAAGCTGCCGACGCCGCAACTGACGCGCGTGCTGCAGGAAGCCGTGGAATTCCAGCAGCCCAAGCGCGTCGGCGCGTCGCGGCCCAAGCTGCGCTATGCGCACCAGGGCGGCTCCAATCCGCCCATCATCGTGATCCACGGCAATGCGCTGTCGGGCGTGGCCGAAACTTACCGGCGCTACCTGGAAAACCGTTTCCGTGCGGCCTTCAAGCTTAAGGGCACGCCCCTGCGCATCGAATTTCGCACGAACAAAAATCCGTACGCGGACTCGAAGGAGTGAGTCCGGAATCGGATCCGTGACGGCGCCAGTTTTCGTTTGCGTTCGTTTGGAACTGCGGCTAAATTCACGGTAGCAGGGGGTTCCCTGCGCATTGACGCCAACTTGGTACCGTTTTGATCTTTTTTCTGGCGCGTTTTTGCGCCGCCTGACTTGAACCGGGGATTTCCATCCCCATCATTCACCACTAAACCTATAAATTTGGAGTGTGCCATGAGCAACAAAGGGCAACTGCTACAAGACCCGTTCCTGAACGCGCTGCGCAAAGAGCACGTGCCGGTTTCCATCTATCTCGTCAATGGCATCAAGCTGCAAGGCAATATCGAATCGTTCGACCAGTATGTCGTCCTGCTGCGCAACACCGTGACCCAGATGGTCTACAAGCATGCGATTTCCACCGTCGTGCCGGCACGCGCGGTCAATTTCCGTGTGGATGATTCCGCCGAGGCCTGATCTGACCGATCTGCCCCAGGGCATCGTACGGGCGCCAGCCGGCGCCGCCACGATGCCCGGCACCGGCGTGCCAATGCACCCGGTGCCGCGCGGCGCCGCGGTTGCCGATGCGCCCGCCGCCGCCACGTTCCGCACCATGCGGCGGCCTGTCCCGGCAGGGGCCAGGACAGTGCCCGAGATCCTCCATTCCGCCCCCTGAACCCGAATTTCCCTGCGCATTCGCGCCCGCCCTTGGACCCCAGAGCCACCTCCAATACCGCCCCTTCGCGCGCCATCCTCGTCGGCGTTGACTTCGGCAAGCATGATTTCCAGGAAAGCCTCAGCGAACTGGCGCTGCTGACCTCAACCGCCGGCTCGCTGCCGGTGCATACGCTGACGGGCCGCCGCTCGCGGCCGGATCCGGCGCTGTTCATCGGCTCCGGCAAGGCCGAGGAGCTGAAGGAGGCCGCCGATGCGCTGGATGCCGACGTGGTGGTGTTCAACCACGCGCTCAGCCCGGCGCAGCAACGCAACCTGGAGCGCTTCCTGCAACGCCACGTGATCGACCGGACCGGCCTGATCCTGGACATCTTCGGCCAGCGCGCGCAGAGCCATGTCGGCAAGGTGCAGGTCGAACTGGCGCAGGTGCAGTACCGCGCGTCGCGGCTGGTCCGCGCGTGGAGCCACCTGGAGCGTCAGAAGGGCGGCATCGGCATGCGCGGCGGCCCCGGCGAGCGCCAGCTCGAACTGGACCGCCGCATGCTGGACGAGCGCGCCAAGCGGCTCAAGTCCGATCTGTCGCGGCTGCAGCGCCAGCACAGCACGCAACGGCGGGCGCGCGCGCGCAACGACACCCTCAGCATCTCGCTGGTGGGCTACACCAACGCGGGCAAGTCGACGCTGTTCAACGCGCTGACCAAGGCCGGCGCATATGCGGCCGACCAGCTCTTCGCCACGCTCGACACCACCTCGCGCCGGCTGTTCCTGGACGGCCTGGGCAACGTGGTGCTGTCGGACACGGTCGGCTTTATCCGCGACCTGCCCACGCAGCTGGTGGCGGCGTTCCGTGCCACGCTCGACGAGACCGTGCATGCGGACCTGCTGCTGCATGTGGTCGACGCGTCGAGCCCGGTGCGCCACGAGCAGATCGAGCAGGTCAACCGGGTGCTGGCCGAAATCAACGCGCTGGACATCCCGCAGATCGTGGTGATGAACAAGATCGACGCCGCGCCCGAGTTGATGGGCGATGGCCCGCGCATCGAGCGCGACGCGGACGGCATCCCCACCCGCGTGTTCCTGAGCGCGCGCGAGGGGCTGGGCCTGGACGCGCTGCGCGAGGCCGTGGTCGAGGTGGCGCAATGGCTGGCCAGCCGCCCACCCGAGCCGCAGCCCTACGATCCGCGCCTGGACCAGGTGGCGCAGCCCGACGACGCCGGCGCTATCGGAGATGGCGGCGTGGCGGATGGTGGCGACGACGCCGATGCGGCGGACTCGCCCCGGCTGTAGGACCGGTGTGCCAGCCAGGGGCTGGCCGCCATAGCGAGGCCGTCTCCGGAGCCGGTTTGGCGCCGGTTCTGCCCAATCCCGGCGCGGTTGCCGCGGGGATTGCGCGAATTGGCCAAAAGTGGCGCCGATGACTGCTAGAATCCCCCTGTTACAAACTTCCCCGGACCCGTGCACTTCATGCCCCAGTTTCCACGGAATGCTGATTCGAGCCTGACACCAGGCGGCCGCCTCGCGCTGCGCGCGGGCTGGCAGCGCCTGCGCGCCATCTTCTCGCTGAACGATCCGCGCTGGGGTCGGGATGGGCAGGACGACGACAAGAAGGACGGCCGCGACGACAGCCGCCAGCAAAACCAGCGTCCGCAGCAGGATGGCGGCCCGCCGGACCTGGATGAACTGTGGCGCGACTTCAACCGCCGCCTGAACGGCCTGCTCGGCCGCAAGGACAACGGCGGCAACGGCAACCAGGGCTTCGGCGGCCCGCGCACGTCCGGCAAGGGCTCGGGCGTCGGCGCCGGCGTGATCGTGGCGGCGGTGGTCGGCATCTGGCTGGCCAGCGGCTTCTTCATGGTGCAGGAAGGCCAGACCGCGGTGATCCTGCAGTTCGGCAAGTTCAAGTACTCCACCGGCCCCGGCATCAACTGGCGCATGCCCTGGCCGATCCAGTCGGCCGAGGTGGTCAACCTGTCGGCGGTGCGTTCGGTCGAGGTCGGCCGTTCCACCTCGATCAAGGACAGCAACCTGAAAGACTCGTCGATGCTGACGCAGGACGAGAACATCATCGACGTGCGCTTCACCGTGCAGTACGTGATCCAGGACGCCAGCGAATTCCTGTTCTTCAACAAGACCGACCGGGGCGGCGACGAAGAACTGGTGACGCAGGCGGCCGAGACCTCGGTGCGCGAGATCGTCGGCCGCAACAAGATGGACGCGGTGCTGTACGAAAACCGCGAACAGATCGCGCAGCAGCTGGCCAAGTCGATCCAGGCCATCCTGTCGGCGTACAAGACCGGCATCCGCGTGCTGTCCGTGAACGTGCAGAGCGTGCAGCCGCCCGAGCAGGTGCAGGCCGCGTTCGACGACGTCAACAAGGCCAGCCAGGACCGCGAACGCGCCATCAGCGAAGGCCAGGCCTACGCCAACGACATCATCCCGCGCGCCAAGGGTACCGCGGCGCGCCTGAAGGAAGAATCCGAAGCCTATCGCTCCCGCGTGGTGGCGCAGGCCGAGGGCGATGCGTCGCGCTTCCGTTCGGTGCAGGCGGAATACGCCAAGGCGCCGCAGGTGACGCGCGACCGTATCTATCTGGAGACCATGCAGCAGATCTACACCAATTCGACCAAAGTGCTGGTCGACGCGCGCCAGGGCAACAACCTGCTCTACCTGCCGCTGGACAAGCTGATGGCGCAGGCCGAGGGCCGCGCCACGCCGCAGCCGGGCCAGCCTGGCGCGGCGGGCACGCCGGCGCCCGCGCCGGATGCCTCGACGGACAACCGGTCGCGCGAAGCGCTGCGCAACCGCGACCGCGACTCGCGCTGAGGAGACCGTCATGAACCGACTGATTTCCTTCGCGATCGGCTTTTTCATCCTGCTGGCCGTGGTCTCGTCCATGCTGTTCGTGGTCGACCAGCGCCAGTACGCCGTGGTGTTCGCCTTCGGCCAGATCAAGGAAGTGGTGCGTGAGCCCGGGCTGCATTTCAAGCTGCCACCTCCTTTCCAGAACGTGGTGTTCATGGACCGCCGCCTGCAGACCATCGACGTCGCCGCCAACGAGCGTTTCCTGACCGCCGAGAAGAAGAGCATGGTGGTGGACTGGTTCGTCAAATGGCGCATCACCGATCCGCGCAAGTTCTTCGTTGCCTTCGGCGGCAACCTGCGCGGCGCGCAGGACCGCATGACGCAGCGCATCGACTCGGTGGCGCGCGAAGAATTCGGCAAGCGCACCGTCGCCGACGTGGTCGCCGGCGAGCGCGAGCAGGTGATGCAGGCCATCCGCAACGGCATGAGCGAGTACGCCAAGTCGGTCGGTGTCGAGATCCTCGACGTGCGCCTGAAGCGCGTCGACCTGCTGCCGGCCATCAGCGAATCGGTGTATCGCCGCATGGAGGCCGAGCGCAAGCGCGTGGCCAACGAGCTGCGCTCCACCGGCGCCGCCGAGGGCGAGAAGATCCGCGCCGACGCCGACCGCCAGCGCGAAGTGGTGCTGGCCGAGGCCTATCGCGACGCGCAAAAGATCAAGGGCGAGGGCGATGCCAAGGCGTCGCAGATCTATGGTGAGGCGTTCGGCCGCGATCCGCAGTTTGCGCAGTTCTGGCGCAGCATGGAGGCCTACCGCAACACCTTCCGCGACAAGCGCGACGTGCTGGTGCTGGAGCCCAATTCCGAGTTCTTCCGCTACATGCGCTCCAGCGGCGGCGGCGCCGCGGGCGCGGCCGCCGGCAATGGCGGAGGCAAGCGCTAGCACCGTCGCTTGTCCGTGTGGCGAATTGACGAAACCCCGGCTTGCCGGGGTTTTGTCCGGCTGGAGCCGTCGCCGCGGAGTGATGGCGCGGGCGCGCGGTGCCCGCACCCTGGTTTTGCCGGGCGAGCCCGGTCCCTGCAGGCGCTGCGCCGGCAGGCAACTGAATGACTGAGAAGAGATTCACCATGTCCAACCATTGGCTGCTGCCAGAAAACATTGCCGACGTGCTGCCGTCGGAAGCGCGCAAGATCGAAGAGCTGCGCCGCCGCATGCTGGACCTGTTCCGCACCTACGGCTACGAGCTGGTGATGCCGCCGATGCTGGAATACCTCGAGTCGCTGCTGACCGGTACCGGCCATGACCTCGACCTGCGCACGCTCAAGCTGGTCGACCAGCTGTCGGGCCGCACCATGGGGCTGCGCGCCGATATCACGCCGCAGGTGGCGCGCATCGATGCCCACCTGCTGAACCGGCCGGGCGTGACCCGGCTGTGCTATGCGGGCAACGTGCTGCACGCGCGCCCGGCGGGTTTCCACGCCACCCGCGAGCCGATCCAGGTCGGTGCCGAAATCTACGGCCATGCCGGCCTGGAAGCCGACGTCGAGATCCAGGAACTGATGCTGGCCGCGCTGACCGCGGCGGGCCTGTCGGATATCCGTATCGACCTGTGCCACGCGGGCATCCTCGAAGCGTTGCTGGCCGGCCTGCCGTCGATCCGCAAGATCGAGGACGCATTGTTTGCCGCGCTCGAAACCAAGGACGTGCCGGCCCTGCGCGAGCTGACCGCCGGCATGCCGCAGACCGAGCGCGACGCGCTGCTGGCGCTGCCGACGCTGTACGGCGGCGTCGAGGTCATCGAGCGCGCCCGCGCGACGCTGCCGGCCAGCCCGGCGATCGGCCGCGCGCTGGATGAGCTGGCGGCGCTGGCGGTGCAGGTGCGCGGCGCCAGCGTCAATATCGACCTGTCGGATTTGCGCGGCTACCACTACCACAGTGGCGTGATGTTCGCGGCGTATGTGGCGGGGTTGCCCAACTACGTGGCGCGCGGCGGCCGCTACGACAAGGTGGGCGAAGCCTTCGGCCGCGCGCGCCCGGCGACGGGTTTCTCGCTGGACCTGCGTGAAGTGGCGGCGCTGTCACCCGTCGAGGTGCGTGCCTTGGCCATTTTTGCGCCCTGGGATGCGGACCCGGCACTTCGTGCCGCGATCGCCGCGCTGCGTGCCAGCGGCGAGATCGTGATCCAGTCGTTGCCCGGCCACACCCATGAGCTCGACGAATTCAACTGCGACCGCCAACTGGTACGCAAGGACGCCGGCTGGGCCGTGGTGCCGCGCTGACGCATCGGCGCCGCGGCGGGCCAAAAACCCGGAATCGCCCGGCAACAAGAGTAGAATACGTTTTTAACCTATTGACCAAAGCAATATGTCCGCATCCGCAGTAGGCCAGGGACGCAATGTCGTCGTGATCGGCACCCAGTGGGGTGACGAAGGCAAAGGAAAAATCGTCGATTGGCTTACCGACCATGCAAAGGGCGTGGTGCGGTTCCAGGGTGGCCACAACGCCGGCCACACGCTGATCATCGGCGGCAAGAAGACCATTCTGCGGCTGATCCCCTCGGGCATCATGCGCGCCGGCACGGTCTGCTACATCGGCAACGGTGTGGTGCTGTCGCCCGAAGCTTTGTTCCGTGAAATCGAAGAACTCGAAGGCGCCGGCCTGCAGGTGCAGAACCGCCTGCGCATTTCCGAGGCGGCCACGCTGATCCTGCCGTACCACGTCGCCATCGACAAGGCGCGCGAAGCGCGCCGCGGCGCCGCCAAGATCGGCACCACCGGTCGCGGCATCGGCCCGGCCTATGAAGACAAGGTGGCACGCCGCGCGCTGCGCGTGCAGGACCTGTTCGATCCGCAGCAGTTCGCCGAACGCCTGCGCGAGAACCTGGACTATCACAACTTCATGCTGACCCAGTACCTGGGCGCCGAAGCCGTGGACTTCCAGCAGACCCTGGACGAGGCGCTGGCCTACGCGCCGCGCCTGGCGCCGATGGTCGCCGATGTCTCGGCCGAGCTGTACGCGGTCAACGCCGCCGGCGGCAACCTGATGTTCGAAGGTGCGCAAGGCACGCTGCTCGACGTCGACCACGGCACCTATCCGTTCGTCACCTCGAGCAACTGCGTGGCGGGTGCGGCAGCAGCGGGCGCGGGCGTGGGCCCGGGCCGCCTGAACTACATCCTCGGCATCACCAAGGCCTATTGCACCCGCGTGGGCGCCGGCCCGTTCCCGAGCGAGCTGTACGACAACGACAACCCCTCGCGCCAGGATCCGGTCGGCGTGCGCCTGGCCAACGTCGGCAAGGAATTCGGCTCGGTCACCGGCCGTCCGCGCCGCACCGGCTGGCTCGATGCGGCCGCGCTCAAGCGCTCGGTGCAGATCAACGGCGTGTCGGGCCTGTGCATGACCAAGCTGGACGTGCTCGACGGCCTCGAAAGCATCAAGCTGTGCGTGGGCTACACGCTCGACGGCAAGACCGTCGACATGCTGCCGCGCGGCTCCGATGCGGTGGCGCGCTGCGAGCCGGTCTACGAGGAATTCCCGGGCTGGAACGAGTCGACCTTCGGCGTCAAGGCGTGGGACGCGCTGCCCGAGCAGGCCCGTGTCTACCTGAAGCGCGTGGAAGAGGTGGTCGGCATCCCGATCGACATGATCTCGACCGGCCCGGACCGCGACGAGACCATCCTGCTGCGCCATCCGTACAAGGCCTGAGCGCCTGCGCAGTCCCAGCAGGGCCGCCGCGCCACGAGCGCCGCGGCCCGCCAGAAAATAAATCGGCCCGCGCAAGCGGGCCGAGCCATATCGGTCAACCGACCGGACGATATCACGAGCAAAACGATGAACCTGCCTACCAACGATGACGAGAACCTGTGGGTCTCCTGGGACGAATACCATCGCCTGATCGCACGCCTGTCGCTGAACGTGCATGAGTCGGGCTGGAAGTTCGACAAGATCCTGTGCCTCGCGCGCGGCGGGCTGCGCGTGGGTGACCAGATGTCGCGCATCTTCGACGTGCCGCTGGCGATCCTGGCCACCAGCAGCTACCGCGAGGCCGCCGGCACGCAGCAGGGCGAACTCGACATCGCGCAGTACATCACCATGACCCGGGGCGAGCTGAGCGGCAAGATCCTGCTGGTCGACGACCTGGTCGACTCGGGCATCACGCTGGAACGCGTGGGCCGCCACATCAAGGAGCGCTATCCGGCGGTGACCGAAGTGCGCTCGGCGGTGCTGTGGTACAAGGCGTGCTCCAAGGTGGAGCCGGACTACCACGTCACCTTCCTGGAGTCGAACCCCTGGATCCACCAGCCGTTCGAAGAGTACGACACGCTGCGCCCGCACAACCTCGCCGCGTGGCTCAAGCGCGGCAAGCGCGCCAGCCTGCTGGACGACGGCGCGCGCGACTGAGCGCGCCCGGCTCAGTAGCCCACCGTGAAGCGCTGGCGCGAATGCGCCGGCTGCTCGATTTCATCGAGCATCGCGATGGCATAGTCTTCCATCGAGATCCAGCTCTTGCCTGCTGCGTCGCTCAGCAGGGCTTCCTGGCCAATGCGGAACTGGCCGGTGCGCTCGCCCGGCTCGAACAGCGCGGACGGCGACAGGAAGGTCCAGTCGATCTGCGGCTCGCTGCGCAGCGCGTTCAGGAAGTCGCGCCCGGCCAGCGCCTCGGCCTTGTAGGCGTCGGGAAAATTCGGGGTGTCGACCAGCTGCACGCCCGGCGCGACATGGAGGCTGCCGGCACCGCCCACCACCAGCAGCCGCGGCACGCCCGCCTGGCGCACCGCCGTGGTCACCTGCTGCGCGTTCAGCTGCGCGAAGCGCGCGGTGCTGATGACGACATCATGGCCGGCGAGGGCGGCGCTCAGGGCCGCGCTGTCGGTCGCATCCACATCCTTGCCGGTCACCCCTGCACGCGCGGGCAGGCGGCTGGCCTGCCGCGCGATGGCGGTCACCTGGTGGCCGCGGCGCACGGCTTCGTCAGTCAGGCGCATGCCAACGCGGCCGGTGGCTCCAATGATGGCGATCTTCATGGTCACTCCTTGGTTCAGTCGGTTGATATGAAACTGATGTGGTTACACATCAGGGTAAAAAAAATCAGCGCTTGCGGCGCTGGCTGCCGCGCTCGACATCGGCAAGCATGCCGGCGATGGTGATGCCGGCCAGGGTCTGGTCCATGGCCGCCTGCGCGCGGTCGGCGACCTTGCGCAGCGCACCGGTGATCTCGCGCCCGACCAGGCAGGCCGGATTGGGCGCACTCTGGTGCAGCGTGATCAGCGCGGTGGTTTCGACCGCGCGGAATACCTCCAGCAGCGTGATCGACGCCGCCGGACGCGCCAGCGTGGCGCCGCCGGTGCTGCCCATGGTGGTGGCCACCAGGCCCGCTTCAGCCAGCTGGCCGACCAGGCGCCGGATCAGCGCCGGATTGGTGCCGACGCTGCCGGCAATCAGCGACGACGGCACCGGTTCTGCCGAACTGGCCAGCAAGGTAAGGATATGGACGGCTACGGCGAACCGGCTGCTTGTGCTCATGGTGTCGGGTGCGATGTGAAACCATGGTAGTTACACATTGAGATGCGGTCAAGCGTCGGCATGAAGCGGTGGCGGCGAAATGGTTTGCACTGGCCGCAGAATGCCGGAATCGCCACTGAAGCTGTTACACTCCCCGACATTGCCGTAACCTTGTGGTGCGGCTGCCGCGCGGGGTACGGTGCGCGGTTTCACGGACGGGAAAAAACCCGTACGCTCGCAGGTATGACATCGCGGCAGTGCCGCCAAGCAAGGAGTGCAAGTTGCCGGATCTGATGCGCGAAACAGGCGTCAAAAACAAAAAACCCGCAGGGCTCGAAAGCGCTGCGGGTTTCCCGGTAATTTGGTGCCCAGGAGAGGACTCGAACCTCCACAGTGTTGCCACCGCTAGGACCTGAACCTAGTGCGTCTACCAATTCCGCCACCTGGGCAGGTGTCGAAACAACCGAAGCGCTCATTATAGAGAGCGCGAGAATTTTGTCAAATAGTTTCCAGAAAAAATTGAATCAGAATAACTATCCGATCCCCAGCCGGGAAGAAATCCTGGGCGTGCTGAGAACGTCGGGATCCCCCCAGTCGGCAGGCGATATCGCCAAGGCGCTGGCCGTCACGCGCAAGGAGCATGACGGCTTCCAGAAGCGCCTCGCCGCGATGGAGCGCGACGGCCAGATCGAACTCAACCGCAAGGGCCGCTATGAGCTGGCGCACCAGCCCAACTTCGTCACCGGCCGGGTGCAGGGCCATCGCGACGGCTTCGGCTTCCTGATCCGCGACGACGGCGAGGACGATATCTTCCTGCCCGAGCGCGAGCTGCAGAAGGCCATGCACAACGACCGCGCGCAGGTGCGCGTGGTGGGCTACGACCGGCGCGGCCGCCCCGAAGGGCAGATCGTCGAGATCATCGAGCGCGCCAACCGCTTTGTCATCGGCCGCCTGCTCAGCGAGGGCGGCGTGCTGGTGGTGGCGCCGGAAGACAAGCGCATCAGCCAGGACATCCTGATCCCGCCCAAGGCGCAGGGCAAGGCGCGGGTGGGGCAGGTGGTCAGCGTCGAGCTGACCGAATTCCCCGACCGCTACGTGCAGCCGGTGGGCCGCGTGGTCGAAGTGCTCGGCGAGATCGACGATCCCGGCATGGAGATCGAGATCGCGGTGCGCAAGTACGGCGTGCCGCACCAGTTTTCGCCGGCCGCCGCGCAGGAAGCCGCCGGGCTGCCCGATGAGGTGCGCCAGGCCGACCTGGACCACCGCATCGACCTGCGCGACATCCCGCTGGTCACCATCGACGGCGAAGACGCGCGCGACTTCGACGACGCGGTCTATTGCGAGCCGGTCAAGATCGGCCGCGCCAAGGGCTGGCGCCTGATCGTGGCGATCGCCGACGTGTCGCACTACGTGCGTCCGGGCACGCCGCTCGATGCCGATGCGCTCGACCGCGCCACCTCGGTGTATTTCCCGCGGCGCGTGATCCCGATGCTGCCCGAGAAGCTGTCCAACGGGCTGTGCTCGCTCAATCCGCACGTCGACCGGCTGTGCATGGTGTGCGATGCCGTGATTACCGCCAAGGGCGAGCTCAAGGGCTACCAGTTCTATCCGGCGGTGATGCATTCGACCGCACGGCTGACCTACAACGAGGTCTGGTCGGTGCTGTCCAACACCAAGGGCCCCGAGGCGCACAAGCGCAGCGAGCTGGTGCCGCACCTGCAGAACCTGTACGAGCTGTTCCAGGTCCTGCTCAAGGCGCGGCGCGCGCGTGGCGCGATCGATTTCGACACCACCGAGACCTATATCGTCTGCAATGCGCAGGGCAAGATCGAGCAGATCCTGCCGCGCACGCG